>CAYTOP010000008.1:23109-29393 GCA_964439585.1 uncultured Gammaproteobacteria bacterium | reverse complement strand
AAGATCATATTTTCCTCCTCACCAAAAAAGGTAAGTCTATAAGATTTCCTGAAGCCAATGCAAGGCCGATGGGCAGAGCCACAACCGGTGTTCGCGGAATTAAAATGGACGCTGAAGATGAAGTTATTGCCATGGAGGTTTTTCCTCCCGAGCACAACGAGCCAAAAGATAAACGAAGAAAGTCATTTAGAGACATCTTAACAATTTCTGAAAAAGGACTCGGTAAACGAACCCCATCTAGGCTTTTTCCGGTTCAAAAAAGAGCCGGCAAAGGAGTCAAGGCAGCTGTGGTTAACCCAAAGACCGGCTTGCTTGCAGCAGGTGCAATGGTAACAGAGCGCGTGGACCAGATAGTAATTACCAGCAAAGGTGGTCAAATAATTAAGCTGCCACTCAAAAATATACCCCAATTAGGCAGATCTACCCAAGGCGTAATTCTTATGCGTTTTGCCAGAAAAACCGACGAGGTTGCAGCAGTTGCGGCTCTTGAAAGAAGCACCGGAGATGAGGAAGAAGAAAAAAATAAAGAGGACAAACCAGAAACCCCTCAACAGGCTTCAAAGAAGAAAAAATAGTTTCTCTCCCAGCTAGCCTGTCATAAATTTACGAAAGTCCGAATAATACGGATAATTATGATTTCTTGCTATCTTCTCAATTATCTTTATTTTTGAATTTATTTTGTGGTAAAACTTTTCTGCTTCTTTGTATGTTACATACGAGTCTTGATCATTTTGAATACACAGGAGGTTTTTGACTGGAATTTTTTCCAGCGCTTTTTTAGTTAGCTCGCGGCGCTCGCCGGTTGCCGCTGTTGCAGTCCCACACAAAATAACTTTTCCGAACTTATTTCTTTCTGATATAGCTATTAAGTTAAGTGCCACATACACACCGACTGATTTTGCTAGGATATTAATTTGTTTTTCTTTGTCCAATATATCGGTAAGCCTTTTAAGTTCTTTTTTAAGCGAAAAACTGCTTGTCTTAATTGCCTCGTCAGTAGTCGGCCAATGAAGCCACTCGTGAACATAAACTGGTAATTCAGGTTCTAATTCTTTTTTAACTTCCTCCGCCCACTCTTTATTATGTGCCGAGTATCCTGGAAAAATTAGCGTCAACATACATTTACATTCTAATACAATAATTGTAAAATTTGTATGTAATTAATAAAATGAACGAAGACGGAGAAAAAGATAGAATTGTTAAGAAGTTACAAGATTCCTATAGTAGTTCAATTGTGGAAAACCCTGACACGAGCGAAAAGATGCAGGCACAAACAGAATTTCTAAGTGCATCGATAGACGCCTTACAATTTGCCGCGGGAGGTGAACTTTGGAACAAAACATCAGTCTTAGCAACCATACCACCGTCTGAAGAGAGTTTTCCGTATGGAACTAATGTAAGTTTTGTTCCTGATCCCGAATCATCTGATGATAATTGGCGTGGCACTTTTGTCCTAACGCAAAGTTCTTCAGATCCAAATATCACCGCATCTGTTTTTATTAATGGTGAGCTTACTAAGGATGGAAATAAAGTTACTGCTGGCAAATTTCGTAGTGACTATATGAATTCCGATGAAATATTGACGGCGGTTGGGATTTTAGCAGTTACGGTAGCGTCCTCCAAAGAGTAGAGTACTTCTTTTATTCTCCGCCCTTGCCATGAAATGATTCGTGGATTTCTTTGAGGTGCTTGTGGGTAACGTGAGTGTAAATTTGCGTGGTTTGAACGTTTTTATGCCCAAGCATTTCCTGTACACTTCGAAGGTCTGCCCCAGCCATCAGAAGGTCTGTTGCAAAAGAATGCCGTAGTACATGAGGAGTTGCGTCAACCGGTAATTTAATTTTGGCAACATATTTTTTAAGCATTCTTTGAATCGATCGGGGAGTGAGCCGCATTTTTTCATCCAGTGTTGTGGGTTCAATTTTGCCCTTGTGGCGAATGAATAATGGTTTAAAGTGATCCTTGCGCGCCTTAATATACTTATCAATCCACTCAGCGGCCCTAGATGACAAGAATACAACTCTAGCCTTGCCACCTTTCCCGACAACACCAAACTCACGCCGGCCCAAATCAACTTTATCTTTATCAAGTCGCACCAACTCCGATACACGTAAGCCCGTCGAATATAATGTCTCCAATATGGCCTTATCTCTTTTTCCTGTAATCTTTGATAAAGATGGCGCATTTAGCAATCTGTCTACCTGGTCACCGCTCAAAAATTTAACCTGCCTCTCCGCAATTTTTGGCAGTTCGATTTTGTCCGGAGACATAACTTTAATGTCATTTTTAATAAGCCAGCGCAAAAACGACCGGAGAGCAATTGCATGATAGCTTTGAGTTTTTCTGGAAAGCGTCGCGCCCTTGCCGTCAGACACTTTAGTCAAATGAACTCTGAATTGTTTAATAACCTCAGAGTTGATATCTTTTAAACTTTTCCTGATGTGCTCATTAGCCATCCATTCGGAAAACCTCGACAAATAATGTTTGTAGTTTCTTATCGTTAGGGGAGAGTAGCCTTTATCAACTTGAAGGTACTCCAAAAAGTCATCAATTTTCCTATCAAGCTCTGAGGCTGATTTGGGCGGTTGGGCAGCCATTAGTATGATTATTATATCAACTCAAACAAGAGGTGATATAAAACCAGTGTACACAGTAGGTGAGAACGTGTCAATATTGTGCGACGTGGTTGCCAGCCACAAAACAATCCTATATAATCTAACATACTATGCCAAGATTAGAAAAAGACCCCGCATTTGATATGCCAGTTCCTCTACAAATAGCGGAGCTCACGGACACTTTAAAAGGAATTGGAGCTCACGGACACAAGATATTTAAAACTAACGGTAATGCACATTGTGCAGGTGACGGAACATCAAAACCCAAAGATGCCGGGGTGTTAGAAATTCCACAAAGGACAGTGGTAGGTAGTGTGGTAATAAAAGGAGTTTTATGTGAGATAATCCACAACCATAAAGGTAATCCTGCACCTGTAAATCATTTGGATACTGAATTTCAATTCCAGACTGGTGCACTTCCAATAAGCTATAGACCACTGAAGATTAGATGACTTCTATTGTGCGACTCACAGTTTACTCATATCAATTGGGCTCAAATTCCACCATCGTTTCGACTTTGCTTCAACTTCCTCTAAAGTCAATTCTTTAAGAGAATATAATTCTCTCATTCTTGTGTCTTCAATATTCCAGTCATACATCATCGTAATCCAATCAGAATTCTCCTCGACTTGATTTGAATGGCTTAAGTCTAATTGTCCACAATACAAACTTCTAAGCTCTTCTGATAACCCAGCATATTGGGCTTCAATAATTAATCCTTGTTTAGGTATAAATTTCCAACCACCACTTTTCTTTACTTTGTATTTTGAAATTAGCATTCTTTCAACGCCCTGATCACTTTCTGTATCGCTTACTTCGTTACTCAAAAATGCCGCAAATACTCGCTCTTCATCATCACCTGCCCACAGACTAAAGCCGAATTCGAGAACTTCCTCATCATAATCCAACACCAACTGCAGTACTTGATCAATAACTGGGTGTCTAAATCTCCTTGGTAATACTATTCCTTCGTCTTTTGTTAATGGTTGCGTTTGGTCAGGTTGTATTTTATCAACTGCAAATCCTTGTAAAGGTAATCGCTCCTGTGTCATTGGGCTAAATTTAACATATACTTATATAAAATACATGCGTAACTTTTGTTTGAGGCTAAAAGTACAACAATCTGAACCCAAGACTTTACCAGATCGATTTTAAGGTGTGTCTGACTTCTTTTATGAGTAACTAATCATTTCATTAATGACTAGTTTGGCCTTTTTTACGTCATTTGGTCATTTGAGGTTTTTGTTAACTGTTTTCAACCATTTAATGGCATTAATTTTGTAAATCTTTTAACAAGGGTTCCTGTGGTTAGTTTGTAAACATCTCTTAAGGCCTTTTGAGATAATACAAAAAATATCTCATTGTAGGGGAGTGGGCCGCCCTTCCTATAAAATAATATTCGGTAGTTGTTCGGTCAAAGTAACTGCGACACTAAATTAAGAGGGTGCAATAAATAAATATAAAAATGTTTTATCAGTAAATTGCCAAACACTGTGAGACTAGAACTGATAAAAAAGTACCCCCACTCTTGGTTCTAATTGTATTAGTCGCAAAAGTTATATTGTGCGACTCTATATATTTACTCTTATTCTCAATTACACCATCTGAGACTAACTAGCATTTCAGAGGACTACTTACACCACATGATAACTTTTAAGCTTGTTAAACTGTGTCATGTCCTCCGGAATAGCTATTAAAGTGTTTTATGTCTCCTCAAGGCTCTTCAGGCTTAGAGTGGTACATTAGCACTCAATTAGACTCACTAGTTATCCACAATTGGAGGCTGTAGAAAAAATCTATGCAACATATATGAGGCTAGCAACTATATCATTGTGATACAGTTGATATTGATACCTGCATTCGGGTATTGTGTGGTATGTCGCTTTTTGATTTATCCGTGAAAAAAACCTATAATATATGTGAAAAGCCTCTTGAATAAACAATATATCGTTACTTACTATGGGCTATGTGTATCTTCCCCCTCCCCTTTTTACCGGCACTGTTAAAAATTTCTAGATCAAATTGCTTGATAATTATAATTTTATCCACCCCAGTGAGTGGCTAGAATCATTCCAAAAAATACTAAAACACCCACAACCAGGTATTCCCTGATAGTTTGAGAAAAAAGCCTACCCTCAAGATCAGCCTGGCCCAAACCTAAAAGCATATAAACGAACACAGTTAAAAAAAGTGACCCCACAACCACAGATACAGGCCAAAAGAAAATAGTTACAGCAACTTCTGCAACAACTAGTGAGGTAATTAGTGAAGAACGAATTATTAACCAATCAAATTTTTTGCCCAAAGTAGTAGTCCAAAAACCGTGAAGAAAAAGAGGGAATGAAAGTATATATATTGCCAAACTTGAATAAACTATTGAGCCTTTGAAAGAAAGGATTGCATCGTATACCAAAAAGAAGGTAAACAAACTTATTACAAAGCCCACCCCCCTCGCCGCCCGAAGAAGAGCGATTGTTCGAATTGCAGCAACAGTGTAAATATTGCTTGTAAGACACAGGGCATAAATTCCAACTCCGTAAACTAAAATAATTGGAATCCTGGCAAGCAATGTCGATGGAAGTAAAAACCAAAAAAACCCAACTCCAAGGGTAAAAAAGAACGGCAAGACAAGAGTAAGCAAAGTCAGATTAAGTGCCAACCCTTCTCGAAGAGACCAGAAAAAGAGTACCAATGTTAAGATGCCCAACCCCGCAATACTAATAAACTTATACTGATCAGATAAAAGTTGTATGCCAATAAAGCCAAGGGCTAATGCTAATGACGTGACAAGAAATCTTCTTCGCTTACTCATTGTTAAAATTAGAGGCTATCTTCTTCCAATTTATTTAGCACTTCATCTGGTATGTTGAGGTTTACGAAAACTTTTTGAACGTCATCTTGCTCTTCAACTTTTTCTAAAAATGCCAAGGCTTTCTTCGCTTTAGTAAAATCTGTTATATCTATAAATGTCTTAGGGCGTTGAATTAATTCACTTTTGATAATTGTTTGATCTTGAGCCTCCAACTCGGACCTGACTTTTGAAAGACTTTCTGGACTGGTATAAACCTCCAAGCCGTCTACTTCATCTTGTATGTCGTCTGCACCGGCATCAATCAACTTTAACATTTGCTCATCAGCATTTTGCGAGGCATCTTTTTTGACAAGAAGCAAGCCCTTGGGGTCAAAATTAAATGAAACAGAACCTGGACCACCCATGCTTCCACCATTTCTTTCAAAGAGATTCTTTATTTCCTGACTCGTCCTATTTTTGTTATCAGTGGTCACTTCAACCATTACAGCTATGCCGTCCGGGCCAAAACCTTCGTACCTTATTTCCTCCAAATTCTGGGCTTCACTAGAAGCCTTGGCAACTGCTCGCTCAATGCTATCCTTGGGCATATTGTCCGCCCTAGCTGCATCCATAGCCATCCGAAGCTTGTAATTAGAATCAGGACTAGGACCTCCGCCAGTTTTGACTGCAACAGAAATAGCTTTAGAGTGTTTGGAAAATACTCTCCCCTTTTGAGCATCTTTAACCTCTTTTGTCCTTCTGATTGTTGCAAAATGAGAATGACCGGACATAGACCAAATATTTAATAAGTCATTGCCATTATACTACGAAACTTTCCAGTTTCGTACATACATTAAATCCTTTGACCGTTTGTTCAA
>CAYTOP010000008.1:16266-23099 GCA_964439585.1 uncultured Gammaproteobacteria bacterium | reverse complement strand
TACACTAATAAGGGCTTGACATAGTTTGGCACATATCTATACTCAATGAAGCCTCATATGGTAAATTAGAATGTAAAAATAATTTGGTAAATAGTTAGAAAGTGATTACTTAAATTAAGCATCATGGATAAAGACCTAGCACAAGAAGCAATACTTCATGCACTTAGAGGAAATTGGGAAGAAGCCGTCAAAATAAATACGAAAATATTAGATGACCAGCCAAATGACGTTGATGCCTTAAACAGACTTGCAAAAGCGTACGCTGAAGTTGGAAAATTCAAAAAGGCTATATCCTCTTCCCAAAAAGTTCTAAAACTAGATTCATTCAATACAATCGCAACTAAAGCGCTAACTAAGTGGAAAGGCCTTAAAAAAGGAGAACACTTAGGATCTGGACCTTCTGCCGCCGATACCTTCTTGGAGGAGCCTGGAAAAACAAAGATAGTATCACTTTTGCACCTTGGTGACACCAAACTTCTAGCAAAACTTGATTGCGGGGACGAAGTTAAGTTAAACCCTCATTCTCACAGAGCATCTATAAGCACAGAAAACGGCAAGTATATTGGAAGAATCCCTGACGACTTGTCGGCGCGCTTGAGGCAGCTTACAAAATATGGTAATGAATATAAAGTCTATATAAAAGCTGTTACTGAAAAGGATGTCAAAATATTTATTCGAGAGACAAAAAGGGCCGATAAGTTAAGAGATATACCTTCTTTCCCGGGCGAGAAAATAGAATATGTTTCTTTTACCCCGCCAGAATTAGTTCATAGTAAGGAAGATTTTGTAGCAGACGAAGAAGAAGAATGAGGTCACAGCCGGCGCTGATAATTATTTCCTAAAATAATTTCTATGTCGAATGTTCCCTCTGGAGCATCATCACCCACCTCGCACCCAAAATACAAAACCAGTCGTTTAGTAATTTCCTTCTCACTAGCCTTTACAATGCACCCAGTGTCTTGCTCGTCCGTTTTAGTAATGGATGTTACTTTCGCACCCAAAACCTCTACAGTTCGCGCTAGATCATCTACGAGCCCTGATCTTGTCCCTGCTGCGTCAACAATAAGAACTCGATTTATAGCTTTATAAAATAAGGGGTCCGCAAATACTGCAAGCAACGATTGTGATGTTAGCCCAGTCACAACATATCCCTCTTCCCCGTCGACAAAAACCGAACGTTTTAATAAGTTCGATTTTGCCAAATCTAAGTTTACACGTCTTGCCGCCGGGGTTTTCAATGAGAAAATGGCAATTCTAAGCTTATCCCAAAGGGTAAGCCTTGTATCAAATGGTTCAACAACTCCTCCGATAAGCTTTATCGGACTTTGGCCAACTAAATTCATAAACTCTTTATCAGCCCATAATGCTATTGGAAAGCTAAAATTATTAGTTACACTTTCAGAAAGAAGCCTGCCTCCAATTTTTTCATCTTTACCCAGTCTCCAGACACTAGCAAGCTGCCATTTGCCCAAATTTCTAGCAACTTCTACTTGGGTGTTGCCGGGAATAATAATCGTTGTTATTTCACCTGCTTGTGGGTCCAAAACAACCACATTAACCGCGTCGTTTGCGCTGTTTACAGCTACAGATAGCTTTGTCTTGTCATCCCAGACACTCCGTGTTTTTGAAATTAGAAGATAAATAAAAAAGATAATTAGAGCTGTAAATATTATTAGCCACAATCCCCTTGTCGATTTCCTTGTGCTACTTTTTTTTATTCCACTACGAAAGCGTCTTTTGCTGGCAGGCATAATATTAACTAATTTACCATTTTCAATTTATCATATTACACTTTAGATAAGAAGCTCATCCAATCGATAAGTTGAAAACTAACAAATACTATCGCTAACGAAAAAATTACAAAGATGAATTGAATAGTTTCAAACTCGTCGAAGACGAAGGCTTAGAAATCCCTGAACGTAAGCAAAGCTTGGCACTCTCACTAACGCTGGATTGTAAGCAAAGCTTGGCACTCTCACTAACGCTCGATTGTAAGCAAAGCTTGCGATCTATGATCTAAAGCAAAGCTTGGCCGAGTTTGACTCGGTAAGGTCATGTGTAGTTTATGTGAATATTAGTCTTTCAAAATGAGATTTTCCCATTTTTTTAAGCCTTTGATCTCCATTGCCACAAATAGCTAGAATGTGTCTAATATGTTCTCCTGCCACAACTTCAGGAACGATAACGTAGGATGCTCCCGCCTCGTAAAGCTTAATACCATCCAACTTGGTCGTCGCCGTAAACATTGTTAACGTGCGATTTGCATATCTTCTTAGATATTCTAAAAGTGTCAGATTATCTTCAAGATTCGATATGGTTGAAACGAGCAAATGTGCATGGTCGAGATTAGAAGCTTCAATAACCTCTGGGTCATTTATATCTCCGAAAATTACAGGAAAATTTTGTGCTGTCATCTTACGATGAACTTCGGGGTCAAAATCAACAATCACAAAAGGGGTATTTTTACGTTTAAAATACCTCGTCAGACTTCTCCCTGTCCGATCACACCCTACCAAAATTGTGTGATCACTAAATTTACTTCTTGCCATGTATGCTCGTTCTTTAACCATTCTTCGCTCAAAAACAAATAGCTTGCTGTAAATCTTTTTGTATATACCATCAGTTTTTAGCACCAAATAAGTCGAGATAGTCATAGTAAAAACTGCAACTAAAGTAATTATCGCTACTATGTCAGAAGTTAATTGACCTAAACTAAAACCACCAGCCACCAAAATCAAAGAAAATTCCGAAATCTGAGTAAGCGTTATGCTTGCCAAAAACGATGTTCTTTTACGGTAACCAAGAAACCCCAAAACTACCATCACTATGAAAAAATGGGACAATATAACAAAAATAGAAAGGATGATGCTTATCGGCAATATACTAACAACGTCGTAGCTATAAATTAAATTTGTTCCAAGAAGAAGAAAAAAGATAACAAGAAAAAAATCTCTGATTGGTTTTGTCCGCGAAGCGATTTGAAGACGCTCCGACAAATCCGACAATGATATACCCGCTAAAAAACCTCCAATTTCGAGTGAAAAACCGAATGGTCCACTAGAAAGTGCTGCGAAACCCAATGCCCAGGAGATACTAACAATAAACAAAAGTTCCTGTGAAGAAGCTACTAATTTTTCAAAAAACCGCGGTAAGACCTTTTTAGACAAAAACAAGGCGATACCAAAAAACAATATTCCCTTGAAAAGGATAAGTGAATAATCCACAAACCCATCTTGGCCTTTTCCTACTCCCGACATAAACATTAATATTAAGATGGCGAACAAGTCCTGGATCAATAGAATACCAACTGTTATTTTTCCATACAAACTGGTAAGATCCTTTTTTTCAGAAAGTAATTTTACGACAATAATAGTTGATGAAAACGACAAAGCTGCGCCGATGTAGATGGCTGGAATTTTATCAAACCCAAGAACTCGAACTAACAAAAAAGTGGAGATAAAAGTTAATATAATTTGCGCAAATCCAGAAATAAAAGCTACTCTACCAATTGTCGGGAGATCATCAATGTCCATCTCCATTCCCAGTAGAAACAGCAAGAGGGTTACACCAATTTCACCGAAAGAACTAAGTGCGTGGTTCTCACCAATAACTCCAGTTGCCGCCAACAAGAAACCAGCCAAGATATAGCCAATTACCAATGGTTGCTTCATTACCTTTGCGATAACTCCAAATACGCTGGCAACGGTTAGTAATAATGCGATTTGATTAAAGTCCATAAAGATTGCTGTTACGCCGCTTTTTGATACTTTACCAGATACTTGAGTGCTTGTTCTAGTTCATCTGGCAATTTCGCGCTAAATTTAACAAGCTTATGTGTTTTGGGATGTGTAAACTCAATAGCTTTTGCATGCAAAAAAAGTCTGGTACACCAACTCCTATCATTTCTTGCTGTTTTCCTTCCAGCATAGAAACTGTCTGCAACGATTGGGTGCCCTAAATATTTTGCATGGATTCTAATTTGATGCGTTCTACCCGTTCTTGGAAAAAAATTTGCAAGCGTAAAAATGTCTTTACCTTTAGAATAAAAACTTGATACCTTGTAATTGGTTGTCGCTTCTCGACCCCCGGGCAACACACCAAATCTCTCCCTATTCCACGGAAGCCTGCCAACAGGAGCATTCACTTCTCCTTCTGCCGGCTCTAGCTTGCCATGAAGTAAAGCAGTATAAGTCTTTTTCACTTGCCGATTCTTGAATTGGCCCTGTAGATTATTGTAAGCAAGCTGATTTTTAGCCACAATCAATACCCCACTAGTCTCCTTATCAAGTCTATGAACTATGCCAGAGCGAAATGCTTTCATTCCTGCGAGTTTATAGTCTTTTATGTCTAACCAGTTTTGAATAACCGGCGTTGACCCTACAGTTGAAGCGTCATTCACAATCCAGCCTGCTGGCTTGCCTAAAATTAAAATTGCATCATCTTCGAAAACAATTTCGGGGTCAATCATGGCTACCATTTTAACAGAAAATTCACCGGATTAGAGAACAACCTAGTTGAAATATATAAAAAAGAAGTCCTTATTTTTCCCTTTTTGCTTGATCTTTTGCGCACAGAGTAGCCTCAGGGTAAACCATTAATCTATCAGTGTTAATCATTTTGCCACAATCTTCACAGATGCCATACCTACCGATTTTAATCATCGTAAGGGCTTTGCGAGTTTGGATTATCTTCTTATCAAGTTGCTCTTTAATTGCTGAGGTTCGTGCGTGGCCAAATTGCTCGGCTGCATCCGCATCGGGCGACGCGTTGTCTACGATGCGAGTAGAATCGATAAAAGGGTCTTCTTTGGAGATAGTCTTTTTTCTCTTCTCAAGATCTTTGAGCTTTCTTTTCAAAAACATACCCACAGGTTTAAGCAGGTTGGCTGGAAATTTGATAGCAGAACTTCTGGATTTAGTTTTTTTGACTTTCTTTGTTTTTTTTACTTCTTTGTGTTTATTCATAATCCCAATCTTGCTAAACTAAAAACTCCCAAAAATGCCACGAACGAAAAAACTGCCGACACGATAATATCGCTCTTGCCCACAAAGGATATCATAGTTGGGAAATATGCTGCAATACCAGCTCTAACAAGAAAAAAAATTCCAAGTATCATCAGACCAGAAAACCCGACCCTACCCGACCTGTACCAAACAAATGATTTATAATGTGAATCGAAATAGAAAAAAAGTGAAAATAGAAGTAATAGCCCGGTTGCAATTAGAAGAGACTCTAAGTGGGCATTAGTTATAAAGTTATACACTGCCATTACCCAAAGCCAAGTAATACTTCCTAATGTAGCGGCTTCTATTACCTCAAAAATTCTAAGCTGAAAACGGAGCACTCCCACAATGAGCCCACCAGAAAGTCCCAACAAAACAAACCAAAACCACCATGCCGGCAGAATAAATTTAGCGATAAAATAACCCAAAGACAGCAATAAAATCATATAAAAACCAGTCGAAAATATCTGTCCTTGAGTGTAATCCTCTTTCAGTCTGCGCCAAAAGACAAACAAAAACAAAAGTGCACCTATTATCGTTATAATGATTTTTAAAATTTGCATTGCTAAAACCGCCTGCATGATGATATCAATCCCGGCTAAGTTTTGTAAAGTAGATGAAAAACTGTTTGCGTGAGTCAGTATAATTAAGCAATAGTGTTAGAAACACCACATGTGGTCGTAGGCGCTGCAATCGCCACAAAAATCCCAAACCCACTAATTGCTCTACCTTTGGCTTTGGCAAGCCATTTCGTCCTGGATATGGTCCCGCATTGGAATCCACATCTGAATCTGGAAAAAAACAAAACCGGCAAGATTGGTGCCGGGACAAACTTTTTTATTGCAGCCGATGTAGCACTTTCCCTAATGTTAGGTTTTGCAATAGCAGTAAAAGCGCTCCCAAACACAAGCCATGCACTAATAATTTTATTGTCCGCTTTTGTGGCTGTATTACCAGACCTTGTCGAGGCTCCATATTACTATTTAAATTCCAAATCAAGAAGTATTCAAAAATGGGTAGAATTTCAAAAGACCATACAATCTGACACTTCGATTCTTCTGGGGTTAATAACCCAATTTGCAACAGTTATTGCAGCTTTCGTTTGGATTGGCTAACAAGCTAGCTTGTCACACGTTCAACATAATCACCAGACCTGGTATCTACTCGCACCTTATCCCCAACTTTAATAAAAAGTGGCACTTTCACACTTAGCCCGTTTTCAAGCTTTGCCGGCTTGTAAATGTTACTTGCCGTATTACCCTTAACGCCCGGTGCAGTGTCCTCCACTTTTAAAGTCACTTTTGGAGGAATGTCAATTGATAATGCCTTCGAGTCCCAAAAAAGTACATCAGCATTCCCACCCTCTTTAATATAATTAACATCATCACCCAGAACTTTAAGCGGAATACTTATTTGCTCATAGCTTTTAGGATCCATAAAAAAAGCTTCATTGCCGTCGTTATAAAGATATTGTAGCTTTCTTTTTTGGGTTGATATATCCTCGACTTTGACATTGGAGCTATATGTAATCTCTTCAATTCCGCCGGTTTCCAAATTTCGAGCAGTTACCCGAACAGTTGCTCCCCCACGACCAACCTTTATGTGTTGATATTTAATAACCTGGCGGGGTTTGCCGTTTGATAAAAATGTCACACCGTTTTTTAATTCCGTCGATGCTATCATAATTATTCAAGAAAATAGATTGCAAAAAAGCAATCCTAAAAGCTATTTTACCCTAAAAGGCTATTTTTTCAAGCACCTCAGGTTTAAAGTTAAGCATATATTTGATAAAATACAAACTAATAGTAGTGAATGCTGGAATGGTAAGCA
>CAYTOP010000008.1:6117-16166 GCA_964439585.1 uncultured Gammaproteobacteria bacterium | reverse complement strand
AAGCTTGCGACTACGTCTAAAGCAAAGCTTGCGACTACGTCTAAAGCAAAGCTTGCGACTACGTCTAAAGCAAAGCTTGACCATTCATGACATCTGAATATTAAGGGCGAGTGCTGGAATGGTAGACAGGCTAGTCTCAAAAACTAGTGGTGTTAACGCACCGTGAGGGTTCGAATCCCTCCCCGCCCACAAAGGTTACAACGTTAATTCAGGAGGTGATAATTATGCCAGAAGCCAAAACTAATACATATAATTTCCAAATTGCTGCAGCTGAGGATAAATTACACAGAGATGGTGTAAGCCGGAGCGCTCAGCTATTCGGTGCAGAAAGGGAAGAAGATGTCAGCGCATTACAACAACACGGTGATATCTACGATCAAATGAAAGCTGCGAGCGATATGTCACAAGTAGGTCTAACAACTTGACGCTACCAATAATAAAGGTTCGTTGCATTTTTTTATTTCGCTTACTTTCTCGGTCGTAAGGAAACCTTAACTTCCACTCGCGGCCGTAAGGACCTGCTGAAGCTGAACCTTGACTACCTCGAAACTTACTTCCGTTTTGTTTCTCGGCCGTAGAATTTAATCCTGTCTCCCCTGAAGCGTAGTTTAACAGACCTTAGTGGGCCATTTCTGTGTTTAGCAATATCAAGTGCAAAGTTTTCCATATCCTCTTCGTCTTCGCGCCACAAAAACATGACAACATCCGCATCCTGCTCGATGCTTCCCGACTCTCGTAAGTCAGATAGTTGCGGCCGCTTTTCTACGCGTTGCTCTACAGCTCGGGATAATTGAGACACAGCTAAAACAGGTAATTTCAATTCGCGTGCTAGGTTTTTGAGCCCTTGGGAAATTTCGGAAACTTCTTGCACCCTATTTTCCAAATTTCTGCTGCGGGCCAATTGCAAGTAGTCGACAATGATAAGATCAACCCCATGCTCAACCTGAAGTCGTCGAGCTTTGGTACGCATTTCAAGAATTGACAGAGCCGGCGTGTCGTCGATAAAAATCGGCGCCTCAGCCAAAAGACCCATGGCATTAGAAAGCTTTGTAAAATCTTCCTCCGACAGTTTGCCGGTTTTCAGCCTCCAAGCATCTATATCTGCTTGCGCTACAAGCAGTCTGTCCACCAACTCTTCACGGCTCATCTCGAGTGAAAAAATCCCAACCGGCCGGTCATGTTTTACCGCCAAGTTTTGGGCAATATTTAAAGCCAATGAAGTCTTCCCAACACCGGGTCTTGCAGCTAAGATGATTAAGTTTGACCGCTGAAAACCGGCCAAGGTATCATCAAGATCGGTTAAACCCGTCGGTATACCTCGAAGACCCTCGGCTTGTTTATGAAGTTCATCAAGTCTGTCAAACGACTCCGCCAACGCTTCACGAACTGGAGTAAATGCGCGTGTTAAATGAGTTTGTGTGAGAGAAAATACTTGCGACTCTGCCCTGTCCAGAAGATCACTAGCTCCAAGACTGTCATCCATCGAGAGCTCAACTAAAGTACTCGCCGCTCGCATTAACGAACGCTTGGTTGCAGTATCTTTAACAATCTTGCCGTAGTGCTCGACGTGTGCCGCTGTTGGCACCCCATTTACTAATTCTACAAGATAGCTGGCACCTCCTACTTTTTTGAGCGACTTATGTTTTTTAAGCCTTTCAGAAATGGTTAATACATCAATTGGCACTCGTTCCTCGTAAAGGTCTAGCGCACACTGAAATATCTCACGGTGCCTATCGTCGTAAAAGTCCCCTGGGGACAAAAACTCTGCAATTGCAATAATGGCATCCTTATCCAATAACAAAGCGCCCAAAACCGACTCTTCCGCTTCTGGAGAATGGGGTGGAATACGAACCTGTAGTTGGTCTGCCATTTCAAGAAATTATTACCACAAAAGTTACCGGCAGTATAGAGGTCTTTTTACAGTTATTTATTTTCAAGTACAACAACTTTTTGATCTTCGGTTATTTCGTTTTTCTTTATAGTAAGCTTTTGCATTGTTTCAACCGGCAGTGCCATTTCTGATAAAAACGGATCAAGCGGTGACAGCTTGCCATTTAATTCAGATGACTGACCTTTTACTTGATAATGCATTGGGATAACGATTCGTGGATCAATACTTCTTGATACCTCAACTGCAGCTGATGGGCCAATGGTATACTCCCCTCCAACCGGAATAAGCAAAACATCTACGTCTCCCATTTGGGAAACCACACCTTCCTTCAATGTATGCCCCAAATCACCCACATGTGCGATACGTACTTCATCAATTTCGATCACATAAATAACGTTTTTGCCACGAAGTTCTCCCTTTTTATCATCATGATAAGTCGAAATACCAACGATAGAAATTCCTGCAATCTCGTATTCACCCGGCCCATTGACAACTCTTTTTACATCATGGACGGCCTCATAGTTATTGTGGTCAGCGTGTCCATGAGAAACCGTAACTATGTCCGAAGTAACATTAGGGAACTTTACCCCGACCATTTTAGGATCAAAAGGATCGGTCACTAACGTCCCAGATTTTCCTTTTAGTCTAAAAGATGAATGCCCAAGATATGTTATCTCCATAAAACTTACCCACCAACAACAATTGTCATACTACCAAAGTCACCCCAAATTGACAAGGTCTGGAATATACAGCGACATCAATGAAATCGGTGTTTACTTAGCCTTGCAAAGTTGCAAAGCAATAAGATGTGGTATATATTATTTTAGCTTTCAACAATCTGGTACAATAACGGTAACCTACCCATTTTTATATACGTTGTATATACCTTAAACCTATGCGTAAAGAAGTAATTTTTGCAATTTTTGCGGGCATTCTTTTCGGACTTGTTATCGCTTTCGGCGTATGGAGAACAAACACGGCTCTAAAATCTAGAGAAGGCAATGCAATTCAAACTGAAAATGCAGATTCCCAAATTCTGGTTAAAAACCAGGATGGGTTAACAGAACTTACCCTTTCGCTTGCAAAGCCACAACAAAACGATGTTTTTGTCCAAAGCCCGGTTGAAATTTCTGGCGTAACAAAACCAAATGTCTGGGTCGTTATTTCATCTGAAAACGACGATTACTTACTTAAGTCAGATGAAACTGGAGCATTTACTGACAATATTGAACTCGTTTCAGGAACTAACCTGATCACCGTATTTGCCATTGACGATGCTGGAAAAACCGTTAATCAGAGCTTGAACTTGGTATATTCAACCGAATTTGCAGAAAATACTAGCTTAAGCCAATGAAAAAACTATTTTATTCACTATCACTTATAAGCCTAATATTGGCTGAAGTTTCCTCCCCCATTTTTGCTCAGGAGGCTGCAAGTCAATCCGATACGATTAGGCAAATAGTCCAAGAAAAAATCAGGGAAGCTCTTAGCAAGCCCAAAGCGTATATAGGAACAATAACAGACAAAACTGACACTGGAATTCAAATAAAAACAGCGGCTGGAGAGATTCAGCAAGTTGCCTTGGACTCTCAAAATACTTCTTTTGTTAAAGTCGACAAAACGTCAAAGATAATAAAATTCGATGATGTGGGAATTGGCGATTTTATTATCGCAATGGGTTTTGTCACAAACAATGAGATCCTCGATGCAAAGCGAATAATCGTAACAACCCAAGAAAAAGAACCAGAAAGAGTTGCTTTTCTGGGTGAGGTAGTTGAGGCCACCAATAATGGCATGACACTAGCCAAAAAAGTTAGCGGAGAAGAAATAATAGTTACTCTCCTTAATACTGCAAGTATTACAAAGGAAAGTGATGGTGAACAGGTAAAGGCTAGATATGCGGAAATCGACTCCGGAGACATTTTACTTGTTGCAGGAGTTAAAGATGGTGACTCCATTGAAGCAAGAAGCGTACATGTAGTTTCATTCGCCCCATCCACCACCCCAACTCCATAAACAGATTTGCTTGAGCACCAGATTAATACCTGTTATCATCAAATGTAGTATGGATAAGACTTATCTTCAACCTCTAAAAGGTTTTAGGGATTTTTTACCTGCGGAGGCTAACAACAGACAGTATTTAATTGATAGGTTACGGAGGACTTTCAGCCTTTTCGGTTTTGAGCCCTTAGAAACCCCGGCCTTGGAATATGAAGAATTACTTCTTGGTAAATATGGCGACCAAGCAGATAAACTTGTGTACAAGTTTGAAGACCTGGGAGGAAGAAAAGTCGCACTACGCTATGACCAAACCGTTCCCACTTCTCGCATCCTTGCCATGTACAACCAGAAGCTTCCCATGCCGTGGAGGCGATTTCAAATTCAGCCTGTTTGGAGAGCGGAAAACACCCAGGCTGGCCGGTATCGTGAATTTCTGCAATGTGATGCCGATATTTATGGTTCTTCATCGGTTGTTGCAGACACCGAAATACTCACCTTGGCAGATACAATTTACCAAGACTTGGGGTTTAAAGATTTTACAATTTATGTTAATGACAGAAAGATTCTTTTTGAATTACTGCACTTTGCCAATATTCCAGAAAATCTTCATCTTGCCGTTATTGCTGAAATTGACAAGCTGGACCGCAACTCCGAAGCCCAGGTGGCCGAATCATTAAAAGCAGTTGGCCTAACAGATGAGAACGTTAAACATCTTTTTCACCATCTTAATGAGCAACAACCCACACCGCAACTTAAAGAAATTATTGATAATGCTATTGCACTTGGAGTAAGTGAAAACAGACTACAGTTTCAGGCAAGGCTGGCTCGGGGGCTTGATTACTACACCGGTATGATTTTCGAAATTAAGATAAAAGGTTATGACAAAGGTTCAGTTTTGGGAGGTGGTAGGTACGATAACCTAATTGAAAAGCTGTCGGGAACCGATATTCCCGCTGTTGGGTTTGCAGTTGGTTTTGACAGAACTTTAGAGGCTATTGATGAGCTTAAACTGTTACCCACGCAACAAAATAGGCGTAAAGGAGTTCTGGTGGGAATATTCAACAAAGAATTGCGTAATAATTCGTTTGTTGTTGCATCCTACTTGCGCACCAACAACATCCAGACAGAAGTTTACCCTGACGATTCTGCTAAACTTGCAAAGCAACTTAAGTATGCAGACCGTAAGGGTATTAAGTGGCTAATCGTAGTCGGACCCGACGAGGTAAAAAACAATAGAGTAATCCTTAAAAACCTTGAAGACGGTCATCAAGAGGACGTAAAGCTAGAAAGTTTACCCAAAAAAATAAATGCCGACAAGTAATCTACCCCTATGACAGCCTATCGTACCCGCGCTTACATTGAATTACTGATAGTTTCGCTTATTTGGGGAGTTGCTTCTCCGGTTATTAAATTTACTCTTGGTGGAATTAGTCCACTTCCCTTTCTGACGTATCGGTTTTTTCTCGCAACTATTTTTGGACTGGTAGTCATTTTTGTAAATCGTTCACACAAAATTCTATTTACGCGCAATTTTGGCGGTATATTTCTGTATTCAGTTTTCGCAACAACTATCGCCTTGGGATTATTGTTCCTGGGGATGAACCAGACAACGGTTCTGGACGCAATTCTAATTACTGCAATTTCACCCTTGGTGACAGCCGTTTTTGGAGTACTTTTTTTGAAAGAAACCATAACCAGACAAGAAAAGATTGGTATCGGTATAGCTTTGTTGGGAACTATAATTACCGTTGTTGAACCAATACTTGACGGAACAACTAGCACATTCCAACTCGGTGGAAACATTTTGGTAATGGGCTACTTACTTACAAATGCCTACTCTGCGATATTGGCCAAAAAATTAGTAAGAAAAGAAGTAAAGCCATTTGTCCTATCCAACTTTTCATTCGTTATCGGTTTTATAACTATTGCTCCACTTGCCTTTATCCAAACAAGCCCAACTAAAATTATTTCAACAGTCACCAATCTGACTTTTCCTTTCCATCTTGGAGTCTTTTATATGGCATTTGTGTCTGGCATTGTTGCTTATGCGCTTTGGATTAAAGGCCAAAAGTCTATTGAGGTGAGTGAAGCGGGACTGTTTGCCTACTTGACACCACTTTTTGGCGCACCACTGGCGGTTTTGTGGTTAGGCGAAAAAATTACACCGATTTACGTTCTTGGAGCCTTAATAATAGCTTTTGGAGTTCTAACCGCAGAATACAAGAAACGGAAGCTCAAAAGTTAAAACCCACCTTCCCCCAACCTTTTTAACGTTCTTCGTACGAACTTGCCAGAAAACACGGTCTATCCTTTTTCCCTGAATGATGGTTGGCAACTGCATGCAGATGAAATTGCAGGATATCCGGTGCAAACCCAAGTGAATGTGCAAGCTCAGCCACTTTACGGTCAATTATTGTAGGTTCCGCAATCTCATCCCCACACATCCATGAGTTTAATCCATCAGCAATTTCTGACGCTTTATAATTGACTCCCCCTCGCCTTCACATGCAGCCAAGTCTATGATAATTCTCTCAACTGGCATGTAACCATTACTGTCGGGTGTTACCACAGCCTTAATCTCATTAGTGTGTCGGTGACTTATGTCAAATTCCATCGTGCTTGATATATTACCAGAAAATTACCTCGGGTTTGTAGAATTGGATGATAATTGGTATAATCTCCTTTGTATTAGCGAAGCTTGGCAAAATATATTTATAAATAGAAAGGATTTTTGTGAAAGCAACAATTCATCCAAAATGGTACGAGGACGCCAAAATAACTTGCGCATGTGGCAACACATTCACGGTTGGTGCTACTGTGCCTGAAATCCAGGTCGAGGTGTGTTACAACTGTCATCCGTTCTACACAGGAAAAATGAAATTTGTTGACACTGCTGGCCGAGTCGACGCTTTTAAAGCTCGAACAAACAAAGCAATGAAAAAAGTGCTGTCAAAAACCGAAAAAAGAAGAATTAAAAGAGAGAAAAAGATTCAAAAAGAGCTTGAAAGGCCGGATACGCTAGCCGAGCTTCGAAAACAGGCAAGAAAATCTCCAAAAAAGAAAGCCGGTTCAACAAAAATTAATTAGTTACGTTTCAAGTTACGTGTTTACTTCGGTTTAAACCCGATAACACATAACCCACAATTTGCAAACCACCATGAATAACAATTATTCAACCAATAACTGGCAGCAATATGCAAACAATGCTACCCAAAAGGCTTTTATCGAAGTTCGCAGTGCCGCTGGAGGTGATGAAGCAAAAATTTGGGCATCAGACTTGCTTCGCATGTATATGCGCTTTGCAGTTAAAAAAGGTTGGAAAAACACACCCATAGATGATGGAACTTTGCTGATTTCCGGTCCGCAGGCTTTTGATATTTTTAAACACGAGTCCGGAGTCCATCGAGTCCAACGAATTCCCACAACAGAGAAACGCGGCCGAATTCACACTTCAACCGCGACAGTTGCAGTATTACCGCAAATAAGGGAGTCAGAAGTCCAAATTAATCCAAACGATCTGGAAATCCAGTTTTACCGCTCAGGCGGCCATGGCGGCCAGAATGTTAACAAGGTCTCAACAGCCGTAAGACTCATTCACAAGCCGTCTGGTATCGTCGTGACGGCCTCTGAGGAACGTTTCCAGGAAGCTAACCGCCAAATTGCCATGGATCTTTTACGAGCAAAGCTTTGGGAGAAACAAGAGGAGGAGAAAGAAAGAACTGTTGCAGGCTACAGATCAGCAATCGGCCGCGGCATGCGGGCAGAAAAAATACGAACCTACAACTACCCCCAAAACCGTGTCACCGATCATAGAATAAACAAATCCTTCGGCAATTTAGATTCCATAGTTGATGGAAACTTAGATAAATTAGTTTCCCTACTTTCCACTCGCAATTAATTCGCCAACAATAATAAACTTAAGCACGAAACAGAGTGTCTAAATAATCTATGCTTAAGCTACTTTTTAACAATTCATGAACATTGTAATTTTCATTACTACTTGTTCCATCGTCAAATGATCTTCTAACTCTATCTGCAGTTGAAGCTACAGGCATATGAGGAATCATTAGTAGCTTTCGCTGAACAAAATATCTGTAAATATCTTCCAACTCCACATCAGGTGATAGTTTCTGCACTGCTTCAGTAGTGCTTAGAAGAGAAAAATCTTGACTAATAACACGCTCGTTCAGATCTTGCCCTCCCCTTGTCAATTTTTCATCAAGATGGGGGTCTCTTTCCTGTACAAAAAAATACTTTACACCAGACTGGACAAACAACTTATTATAGTGATCATTGTCGGGAAGTCCTACATGATTTTGTGGAAGAACAGTTAGGTGTGTTAGAGACTGTTCATAAAACCACATGGAAAGTCTTAGGGGTAAAGAAAGAAATGGTGCTCCCCTTGTCTTTCTTTGCATATATCCTGGCTGTTCAAAACCCCAAACGGTTACCGGTACTACATTTGCCATATACTTTGCTGCAAACACATGTCCCTTGTGGCCTTCTGCCCCAGCGACAAAAAGCATACCGGTTCTTTCGTCCTTATATTTCGCGCGAAGCAACTCAGAGAGCTCTTCAAATTTGACCAGTTTGTTGCCGGAAGTAACCAACTCACTACCAAAGTCATGTGTTTTAGCCTCCAACAAATTCTTCCAATAACCAAACCACTCAGGAGCTAAGATTTTTCTTCTTTCAAGATTTGGGCCAGGGTGAGTAACCAATAATTGTTCTGCTTCCGTCAATGCAGAAAGTACAATTTGTGGAGCAATTACCAACTTGTTATCAAGCATCTTCTGCCAGGTTATCTGTGGGAGAACGTCAGATTCAAAGCTGTGGAGAAATTGCTTCGGACTCTCTGCTGACATTTGCGAGCATTATATCACTTGTAAAATCTATGGGATAATGTTAATTTGGCGGAAATGGGGACGGAAAGTCGACATGGTAAAGTTTGGAACGCACTAGGAAGACTTAAAGCTAATAAGAGACTTGTCGGGTCTGAATTAGAAAATTTTGTCAAACTTAAGCAAGAACAAGACGCAACCCAAATAGCACTACAAAATCTCGGAGTTGACTCAAGCACGCAACCAAATCATATACCCCTAATCGAAACACCTATTATTGGACGTAACAATACAGGCAGACCTAAAATAAGCGTGATTACATTGATTGGCATGCCTAACGCTGGAAAAAGTACTTATATTGATCAAGTACATGAAGACGACATTTCTCATATTGTTTTTGATGACGCTGGAAAATCAGCACTAAATGCACAAACAGACAAGAATTTATTAGGGGTAAATTACGATAAACTTGTCGAATCACAAGTTAGAAGTTCAGCAATTAGTCTCAGCTCAACACTCGATGAATTGTATTTTAGGCATGTAATTGGTGAAGATTTACCCAACATCAGAATTATCTATGAGCGAGATTATTTAGATTTAGAATTTATGCGTGCAAGTTTTCTTTTTGGAAGGTTTGATATCAGAACATTAAGGTTGAGCGAAGACTACTTTATTGAAACATTGGATAGATACGAACGACTCCCAAGAACTGTAGTTAATTGCCTTGTTTCGCCTGTGATTTCTCTAGAAAGGGACCCGGAACCAGAAAAATATCATGCTATAGTGCAAGAACCATTTTTAAATTGCTTATACGAACAATGTTTACGATTCCATTGGGAAGTTGGTAATTTTAATTCAATCTTCGGTAGACCACTACCTTTTAACTACGTAGCAACTGATATGAGCCAATTAAATAAAGTAGAGGGCATCAACCGCCTCAAAGAGATTATTAATGAAGTTGAACACATCGCTTCATCAACCTAGTTATTGATAATGATTAAGCTTATTTAAATAGTTCCGACCCGTTTCGATACCTATATAAGTCCAAAAATTTTATAATTGATATTGAATAAATTTGTTTATTCACTAAATTCGGAAAGGGTAGCGGATAATTGAAGAGACTCCCCCTCTCGCCAGACTTCCAAGGATATTTGTTGACCGGCCTTCTTTTGTGCAATAAGGTCTGCCAGTCCACCCCCTTCGTCGCGCACGTCCGTCCCGTCAAACTTGGTTATTATATCGTCTTCTTGGATACCAGCGTTCTCAGCTGGCGAGTTTGGCACAACATTGACTACATATGCACCTTGGGGAAGGTA
>CAYTOP010000008.1:309-6107 GCA_964439585.1 uncultured Gammaproteobacteria bacterium | reverse complement strand
GGTCATTAAGAATGGCTGCCTGCCTAGATATCATCTGGTATTCAACTCCTAAAAACGGTCTTGCTTCAAATTTGCCATTTTGATTGAACTGGATCAGTGCATTTTTGACAATATCAATCGGGATTGCAAAGCCGATATTTTGTGCTCCCTGGGCTACAGCAACATTAATACCAATAACATCTCCGTTTGAATCAACCAACGGCCCACCTGAGTTGCCGGGATTAATGGCTGCATCGGTTTGAATTACGTCATCTAACTCTTCGACATAACCTTGGTAATAATCTCCCGCTTGAATTCCGCGACCAAGGCCGGAGATGACACCTGTCGTCACAGTTCCTCTAAATTGGCCTAATGCAGTTCCAAATGCCACCACATACTGGCCAACTTGCAAATTACTGGATTCACCCATACTAACGGGCGTTAGATCGCTTGAATCGATCTTAATAATTGCAATATCATTGGCAGGATCTCGGCTAATTTCTTTGGCATCGTAAACTTTACCATCACTAGTTATAACTTTGTAGGTTGCAGTGCTATCCGATACAACGTGCTTATTGGTAACAATAAGTCCATCCTTTGAAATCACAAAGCCAGTACCAATATCTTGAGGTTCGCCTCCTTGAAGGCTTTGGCTAAAGCCGCCAAAGGGATTAAACTGCAACACTCGTCTTTGCGGAATTTGCATTTGCACTGTAACAACCGAGGGCATGGTCTTTTTGACAACATCAATTGTCACCGATTGTTCATTTAGGACTTTATTGGTTACTTGACTTAAAGATTTGGCAGGAAAATACTTATCCAGAGGTTTAAATCCGTAGAGCCTGTCTGCAATTGCTCCACCGGTCGCAGTTGCCAAAAAAACCATTCCGACTGCTAAGCCCAGTAGGAACCACCTAAGACTTGCTCGTTTCATATTTTTATATCTCCTTCTTTAGAATATAGCACGCAAAAAAGTATCAATCAAAAATTTTGGAAAATCGCTGATGTGGATGTTACTCCAAAAGCTTTATAGCAGCTTGCAGTTGCTCGTCTTCTGAGGTGTCCGTATTGTCGGTAATTTCCACATCTGGTTTTAGTCCCTCGCCGTTTACCCAATACCCGGATGGCGTTAACCACTTTGCAATTGTGATATGTAATCCTGCTCCATTGTCTATATCTTCAGGCTCTTGAATGGTCCCTTTGCCAAAAGTCTCCGAGCCTACCAACTGGGTTCCCTTATTGTCCCTTAGTGCGCCAGCCAAAATTTCGGAAGCTGACGCAGACCCTTCATTAACTAAAACTACAACTTTTTCATTTTTTAACCTGCCCAGTTTCTCTACTTTATAATCTTGTTTTTGACCGTTGCCATCATCTTCCGATACAACTACTTTGCCCGTTTCTATAAAATCTGATGCCAGATCAACTGCCGCTTCCAGATAGCCACCAGGGTTATTTCTTAGGTCAATAATAATTCCCGAAAGATTAGGGTTTTTGAGCACCTGTGCCACGGTGTCTTCCCATTCGAAAGGAGTATCCGAAGAAAAAGTTGTAATCTGTACACGAGCAATCGTGCCATTTTCACCAACCCAAGACGTTATAACACTTGGAACATCCAACGTTGAGCGAGTAATATCAGCTTCAAATGGCTCATCAACTCCGTCCCTTACTAAGGTTAGGGTTACTTTTGTTCCGGCTTTGCCCCTAATTTCCTCAACTGCTTCTGGTAATGTAATACCAACTGTTCCTCGGTCAATGCCTTTTGTGTTGTCTTTAATGCCTACTATGTAGTCGCCCGCCTTAACACCGGCGGACTCAGCCGGTGAACTTGGAATCGGTGCAATAACTGCCAGCTGCGTTCCTTTAAAACCAATTTGAATACCCACACCACTAAAACTACCCGACAAGTCCTCCTGAACTATTTTATTTTCTTTTGGTTCCAAAAAAACGGTATAGGGGTCGCCCACTGATGCAACCATACCGCGAATTGCTCCATACACCATTTGAGCGGGAATTAATTTGCTCTTGTCATAATATTTCTTATCTAGTGTGTCCCAAACACGCCAGAAAAGTGAAAAGTCCAGGTTCTTTTTATCCGGAGGCAACTCCCTTGAAATCGTAACTTTAGGAAATTGAGATAACCGTGCATAAAATCCTTTAAGACCTATTACGTAGCCCGTGGCAAAAATCAATGAAAGCAAAAAAACAGTTAGTAGAAGTCTGCGTAAATATTTAAAACCGCCCTGATTAGCAGCTTTTTCTTCATTTTCTTTTTCAGGCATATCAACCATTTTAACACGATAAAATGCACATACAAGCAATCGGAAAATACGTTAACAAGAGGTTTTAAATTGCTGGCACAAATGGCAAAACTCCAATTTGCCGTGCTCTTTTAATTTCAGTAGTTAGTGCCCTTTGGTGTTTACTGCAAACTCCAGTTCTATCTTTGCCCAGGATCTTTGCTCGCTCAGAAAGATATTTCCTTAAAACTTTGTAATCCTTGTAATCAGGATTAACCCCACTTTTACAAAAAGTGCAATTTTCTGCGACTACTGGTTTTTTGATAATTTTACGTTTTTTTCTTCTTCCTGCCATGTGTTTAGAGATTAGTGTTTAGTAATTAAAATGGAATATCGTCGTCTGATTCCTCGGCCTGCTTGTCGGTCTTCTTACCCGTCGATTTCTTTTTCTTCGCATCATCTGCTTTTGCTGACTGGGGCTTTGTGTTCTGAGAAGATTCATCAGACGCCGCAACGTCAGTACCAATATCACCCATATCGTCGGGCACATCAAAATCGCTGCTTGTATCTTGAGTGCCTCTGGAATCTAAAATAATCATATCGCTTATAACAATTTCCGTAGTTGTTCGCTCGTTGCCGTCTTGACCAGTCCACCGCCTGGTCTGCAGCCTGCCCTCAACATAAACTTTTCTGCCTTTTGTAAGAAGTTGTGCACAGAGCTCTGCCAGTTTATTCCAAGCCACAATTCTGTGAAATTCAACATCTTCTTTCTTCTCACCACCGTCAGTTGTCCACTGCCTATTTGTAGCGAGCCCAAAAGTACAAACTGCAGTGCCTTGCGGGGTATAACGCAGTTCCGGATCTCGGGTTAAGTTGCCAATAAGTTCAGCTTTGTTTAAACTTCTCGCCATAGCTTTATTTCTCTTTTCTAATGAGCAAATATCTCAGAAGATCGCCTTCAAGTCGAAGCTTCTCATCAAGAGCCTTTGCTTTATTCCCTTCTAATTTTAGCGGATACACCAAAAAAAGACCAGTTGTTTCCTTGCCAATTTTGTAAGCAAGGTCAACTTTTCCAAGATCATTTACTTTACCCAACTCACCCTTCAAAACATCAACTAATTTTTCTAATTTGTCGACAAACGATTTTTGTTTTGCGGTCGAAGTTTCACCAGGTAACATTAAAGCAAGTTCATAGGTGTTCATATCGAGTTGAAGTATAACAAATTTAAGATTAAATTCCAATATAAATATTACTCGGGTTTTTCTCTGTCCCTGTTTGGATTCCCATTGCACCATCTCTGTTTGGGAAGATTGTTTAAACCATCGCAAGACAAGACGGTCAATGTTTTTGGTTTACCTGTTTCAGGATCAACACCATACATTTTGACTGTTATGGCAACATTTGGTATTCCCAACCAGGTATTTAGTTCAGTGATCGATCCGAAATCTGCAACAATCAGATTCCAACTCCCCTTATCGTAATTGCATATCCCTGTTTTTCTATCTAAAAAGGGGCATGGTGTAAACGTTTCTTTTGCCATAAAGGTCTATAGTATATCATCCAGCCACCAATTTTATATTCCACCAAATCTTTGCGAATCTATCCGGTATATAGCTAGACTAGAATTGTCACTTCTTAGGCATTATTATAGTCGATACAAATTGTCTGTTAGTCAATTTGACGAAGACTAAATCCCATAATATAATTAGCCACCATGATAGAAAACGGCCAAGAGTATGAACTCTCCAAGCAAGGAGTTCTAACTGCCACAGGTTTACTTAAGCTTTTACCCTGCGCTAGGGAGTGTCCTTTTGGAAAAGCCTGTGCAGAACAATATTTGAGCGAAGAATCGTGTACAACTGCTGTTGATGATTTTGTTTCCGGCACTGTCTATGGATCTTCAGGAGAGAAATCCATACGAGGCGGCGAAATACATTTCACAATAACCGACCCAAACGGCCGTGGTATAGTGGCTAACGGTTCACTATATATAGCCCGCCCGGGCAAATGAAACTACTCTAACAACCCTAACTTCCTATCTTAAATTCCACCACGTCACCATCTTTCATTAAATATTCTTTCCCTTCACTACGCACTTTACCTGCGTCACGGGCATCTTTCCAACCGCCGAAATCAACAAAATCGTCAAACTCACAAATATCCGCTTTGATAAATTTAGCCATGAAATCGGTATGAATCACACCTGACGCCTCAAGTGCAGAAGAGCCGGATTTAATAGTCCACGCCCGGGTTTCTATTTCCCCTGCCGTCAAAAAGGTAATAAGTCCCAAAGTTGCAAATGCTTTAGAAATTAACCTCTCAAGTCCAGACTCAGTTACACCCAGATCGTTTAAGTATAAAAGTTGCTCTTCCTCGGTAAGGTCTGCCAAATCGGCTTCGGTTTTAGCGCAAATCGCAATAACTTGATCACGGGTTACTCCAAATTCCTGTGAATATTTTTCTTCCAGCTTTTCCGCGTTTTTAAGATCTCCCTCATCCACATTCAAAGCTATTAAGATTGGTTTTGAAGTGAGAAGACTGAGTTCCTTGGCATACTTTTGTTCCTCATCAGACAATTGAACTTCGCGTGCTGGAATTCCTTTTTTCAGCTCCTCCGTCAGCTTGATAACTACACTCCATCTTGCACGCAATTCCTGATTTGGAGTCCCACCCGGATCCTTCTGTCTTTCCAAAGTCTGAAGATCGGCGAGTTTTAGTTCAGTCTCGATAACTTCAAAATCACTTTTGGGGTCAACCGCGCCTTCTTTTATAATATCGACATCAGTAAAAGCACGCACCACATGACAAACCGCACTAGCTTCCCTAATATGTGCCAAAAACTTATTTCCCAAACCTTCGCCTTTACTCGCCCCAGCTATGAGCCCTGCAATATCGAGAAATTCGACCGTTGCCGGAACTTCTGGTGGATAACGGTCCAGCTTCTCTGATTCTTTGACTACTTCGGCAAGCTGCGTGAGCCGTCCATCAGGAACGGGCACCACGCCGACATTCGGCTCAATAGTGGCAAACGGAAAATTGGCAACGTATGCCTGCTGTTTTTTAAGTAGAGCATTAAACAGCGTCGACTTGCCAACGTTCGGCAACCCCACAATCCCGACACTTAGTGCCATACTTGACTTTTTGGATACCCCCTTTCCATATATTTGCAATAATACTTGTGCTTATGGGTAAATGTCCATACACTCTTATGTCAAGTTGCTTTTGTTCATCATTACTGAGAATAATTCCTAACAAAGGCCGTAAGCTCTTTGAAGTTATATATTTAGCCTTCTTTTTCTTTGAGATTTTAATCAGAAATTTTGGCTGATTTCCAGAGTAATATAGCCACAAAACGTTGCAGGCAACATCTCCCAGTGATAAGTTTAAATATATGCTCCACCTTAAAGTAAGTAAACTTCTGTTTTTAATTATTTTTTGCTTAAGTCTTGTTTTAAATTTTAGGGCAAAGCAAGTTTTTGCTATTCATAAATGCGGAACGGATGGGATTTGTCAGCCAATCCACGAAACCTGCTCAAACTGTCCACAAGATTGTGGTGTATGTCCAATACCAACCTCAACCC
>CAYTOP010000008.1:0-299 GCA_964439585.1 uncultured Gammaproteobacteria bacterium | reverse complement strand
CAACGAACAGAACCACTATCACGTTTAGCGGCCATGCCTCAATTGAATATGGAACTATCGACAACATTCAATATACACTCGACGACGGAATAAACTGGGTAAATCTTAATTCAAAAGACGGTAAGTTTGATGAAGATTTTGAGGAATTCACCTTCACCCGTACGTTTGTAGAGGGGCGCCACACAATAAAAGTTCGCGCAAAGTCTCTATCTCAAATATTTACTCAAACCACAAATTACGCAGCTAATACCTTTACGATTATCACTACTCCACCAAAAGTAACGCTTGATAATTTACTT
>CAYTOP010000007.1:22228-32682 GCA_964439585.1 uncultured Gammaproteobacteria bacterium | reverse complement strand
TTGCGCAGTTGCTCTTCTATCTTTTCTACCCTCCAGAAGTTTTATTAAGCCCACATTCCCCAACGACTTATAAAAATCGTTTATATATGTACCCGGTAAATTCATAAAGGCATTAAAAGTAAGGGACACATCTTCGACAAAAATTGGTTTTTTGAGTTTTTCATAATACGCCAGGGCTTTTTTCTGCGCAACACTCACCGGGTCCAACGACTGAATTTCGTCAATTTCCAGGCTAGTTCCAGAGATTGATAATCCCAATACTTCCCTTGCTTCTCGCAGTTTACCCTCATTAGAGGTAGCAAAAATTAATTGCATGTTTCCTTAGACTTTTTTATTCAAATACTCGCGAATCCGTGAGTTTAGGTACACGGATGAAGCGGACAGGTTAAGTCAAATGATTCGACTCTATTCATCAACCTGAGCAAAGTCGAAGGACTTTTCGAGCACTTAAAGCCATAATATCGAGGGCTTTTAGCCCTCGCATGTTTATTGTATAGTATATTGGGTGTTTTTAAAAATGAAAAAATCGGAAGTAAAAACATACAATTTAGAAAACCTAAAAAAGGATTTTTATGAAATCCGCGACTCAGAAATTGGCAAAAAGAGACTCCTTGCCAAAATAAAAAAGGTGGAAAAAAATCGCCAAATTTATTTATCTGACTGGTACAAATTAAGCCAAGAAAATGATCATGTCTACCCGTCACAAGGGCTTTTAATTACACCTTTTGATCACCTTAAATACCATTCATATGAAATGCTCCCGCAGGAAAAAATTATTGAGACTCTCCGCTTACGACTTTATTTTTTAGAAATGTTCAATCATCCATATCGCATACATTTTTTGCGCAAAATCTCTGGAACCAAATTTACACCACCCAAAAAAGTACTATGCAAAGCCTTAGAAAATGCCGTCAAAACCGGTTTATCTCTTTCTATCGGTGACTTAGGCGCAAGCGTTCTGGGTTCCACCAAACAAAGGTTGGGAAGGTCAGAAAGATACGCCCAAGGACCATTTGTAAAACTGGGAAAACAGGCAAGAACTTTATTTGTCGGTTCCGAATCTCCAGATGTGTGGAATTCCGCAGCATCAATCTCGACAATGGCCGCATCGCATTGCCTCACTGCTATTCCGAGAAACGGGGTTTTAAACGACATTAAGCGTCAAACGGATCTTGCGAGAGAGGCATTTACGTGGCTTGAAAATCTAAAAAAATTAGTATTAGACGGCAGAGAAGATGCGGAGGAAATCTTTGCAATGTGGAAGAACAACATCACCGGAGCTCTCGAGGCTAATCCTGAAAAGGCAGTCGTAAGGGCAAAAAGCTTGTACGAAGCTGGTATTCGAAGTTTTAGAATATATTCTCCCGAGCCAGGAACGGGTGCATTGAATACAACGAAAATAATAAGAAAAAAGTTCGGTAAAAAAGTCGAAATTTTTACCGGCCAGGTAACAGATGTTGTCCAAGCCAGGGCAATTGAAAAGGCCGGCGCAAACGGCATTTACGTCGGGATTGGCGGGGGAGGAAGATGTATTACCGGAATTCGAAGTGGCTCAGTTATAGATTGGCCAAACCTGGTATGGCAATTGAGAGATGAAATTAGCATCCCCATTATTGTCCAGGGCGGTGCATCCGACCACGTTGCGGTTACACTGCTTCTTGGTGCATCAGGTATAGGTGTAACACGGGTAGTCGGGGGCGGAACAATTGAGTCACCTGGTGGAGCATTATATTGCTCAGATGATAACGGAAAACTATTTAAGCCTTATGGGGGTGAAGCATCAGCCAGAACGAAATTCTTAGACGGCAAAGTCCTACCGTTTAACGTCCCGGCTTTTGTGGAGGGTGAAACAACAAAAGCGGAGATGAGTTATGTAAAACATGTTCTTCCAACCCTTACCTATAACCTACATCTGTTGATAGAAGACTCAATATTGGCCATGGTTTTTAGAAATGCTGCAAACCTATCAGAACTTCACGCTCTTAACCCATCACCTCTTCTAAGGACTACTAGTCAAGATCTTTACCAACGCGGAATCCATTAAACGTATCTTGGTCTTGTAAGTATTGTGACCATCAAAATATAATAAGCAAATGTTCACCAAGCAATTAGCTGGATTTTTAACAGACCTTCTCGAGGTGGTTGTCTTTTCTGTTGCCATATTTCTTTTTGTATACCTTTTGATCCTGCAACCACATAAAATTAAAGGAACTTCTATGGAGCCTAATTTTCCTGATGGCGAATACCTACTTACAGACAAAGTCACTTTTAGGGTAAGAGATCCGAAACGTGGCGACGTAATAGTATTCGAGGCACCAGATGCACCAGGTGAAGAGTATATAAAACGCATAATTGGATTACCAGGCGAAAAAGTTCATTTATCAAATGGTAATGTGTATATAAATGACGAGAAACTAGATGAGCACTACCTTGTGTCTAATTTGCCCACTACTGCAGGCATATTCTTACCCGACAATCAAGACATAATTGTCCCTAATAGTAACTATTTTGTCCTGGGCGACAACAGGCCTGCATCGTCAGACTCACGAACTTGGGGATTTGTAGCCAAAGATAAAATTTCAGGCAGAGCTTGGCTTATCTATTGGCCTTTATCAAAAGTTGGCTTAGTTCAAAGTATCAGTTATTAGGTTGACTAAAGACTTTAGTCGATTGAAGTTACTGCCTTGTATATTTTGTTCAACTTTTCGTCTGTGTCTTCCAGGCTTCCCTTAAATGTAAAATTAATTTTAGTCTCTCTTCTTGATCGGATCAATTTAACAGAGGTCTTTTGCTCATCTTCCTCGCTGGCATGATTTGCAAGCGCCTTAAACATGTCTTCCTGCATTTTGTCAATCTCTTCTGAAACAATCCGTAGAGTACCTTGTTTAACGCCTTGTCTTCGCATATTTTGCTTGGACTTTGCTTTCATTCTTCTGGCTAGCTCCTCCGCGCGCCTGACAGAACCCGATTCTCTCAAAATAATTTTGTAAGCCTCTACCATCAAGTTGGTGTCATCTATTGCCGCCAAAGCTCTGGCATGTCCTTCGGAAATTAGGCCGGACAAAAGTCCATCTTTTAACGCATCGGGAAGAGTCAATAATCTTAATGAATTTGAAACGTAAGCCACAGATTTACCTATACGAACCGCTATTTCAGACGTGCTTAGTGAAAACTCACTTTGCAACCTTTCAAAACCCTTTGCCCTGTCCAAAGCATTCAAGTCAATCCTCTGCACATTCTCTACTAATGCCATCTCTAGCATACCTTTGGGTGTGGTTTCACGAATTAAAACAGGAACATGAGTTAGTCCTGCAAGTTTTGAAGCTCTCCATCTGCGTTCCCCGGCAATTATCTGAAAGCCGGCAGGTGTTTTTGCGACAACTAAAGGTTCGAGCACACCATGTTCTTTAATTGAATCGACGAGATCAACCAAACTTTCTGGAGTTATTGATCCACGAGGCTGCAATGGATTAGGTTGAAGCTCGTTAACGTTTAGTTGAATTACTTCCTCTGCCATAGTGTGTTAATTATGCTATAGTAAGCACTTTCCTACCCAACTTTTGCTTAAATTTTACCAACCCTGCAATTTTTGAATAGAGTGTAAAATCTCTTCCCACTTTTACCCCCGAGCCAGCTAAATATCTTGTTCCCCGTTGTCTCACTAAAACTTCACCGGCAGATACCTTTTGGCCATCAACCACTTTCACACCTAAATATTTTGGATTTGGGCGTGTTCTTTGTGTAAGTTTTCCACCTTGTTTTTTGTGCGCCATATTACAAAAACAGTATTAAAATGAATATAGAATAATTTTTCACACCTGTCAAGTAAGTATTAATATACAGTTTGATATTATATGAGCTATTTAGAAGTAATTTTGGCAACTTGCAATCTGGTGTATTGATGCCTATGACCGATTTTTTTGCGATACCTTGATTTGGCTTTATATTTAAAAACGGTTACTTTTTTACCCTTTTCTAACTCTGTAATCTCCTTAAACTTGATATCCACTCCATTAACTGTAGGTTTACCCACTTTAACTACCTTATCATCTACATATAGAAACACCGACACATCAAGGTTTTTAGCATCGGAGTGATCAATTAAAATTTCTTCACCCTCAATCAATTTATATTGAGAACCATTTATACTAGCAATACAATAGCTCATACGAGACTGTATTTTACTGGTTATTGTGGCTAATTACAAGTAATACTAATTTCATTTTCTAGCTGACAAAACTAAAGCGATACTCATCATTGTACCAATAAGAGCCGATCCTCCCGCAGAAATGAATGGCAGGGGAACACCAGTTATGGGTAAAAGCCCCACATTCATACCTATATGAATAAACGTTTCCGCAAAAAGAACTAAAAACACACCGGAGACAAACGCACGCGCCACAGGTCCTTGAGAATTCTCTATAATATTAATAATTCTCCAAAAAACGGCAAAAAGACCCAATATTACCAAAAAGGCTCCCATTAAACCCAGCTCTTCAGCTATTGACGCAAAAATAAAATCGGTGTGTCGCTCAGGCAAAAATGCTAACTGGGTTTGAATTCCCTTACCCAATCCCCTCCCAAAAACACCACCAGAGCCGACGGATATCATAGATTGGATGCTGTTGTAACCAGCACCGTAGGGATCTTTTGATGGATCCAAGAAGGTATTAATCCGCAACCTTTGATAAGGCTGTAAAACAAAATATACCAAAGGCAACACCGCAAGCAATATCGCAGTCCCAAGTAATAAATATTTCTTTGGAAATGAAGAAGCAATAACAACACCAAAAAAACCTATGAAAGTCAAAATAGCAACACCAAGAGAAGGTTGAATGAGAATTAAGAAAAAAGGTATTAAAAATACCAAAACTAATTTTACTAGTCTCTTCACAGACAACTCCGCAGAAACTGCATACTTAGCAAAAAATAAAATGAGGAACGGTCTAACTACCTCTGAAGGTTGAATACTAATTTTGCCTAAAGGAATCCACCTGACTGCCCCTCGAGTAATGTTGCCAATTATTAGAGTTAAAAGAAGTAAAACAAGACTGAAAACATATAAATGTGGCGAAAAAGAAACAAAAATTTCAAAATCTATTTTTGAAAAAACATAAAGAAATAAGAGTGCAACAAAAATGTAAATAAGATAAAAGGGAAATATTTCAGCAACTAAAGATCGTAAAACAACAACACTTACTCCTATCAAAAAGGTTGTAGATAAGACAAGTAAAAAGTCTTTACTAAACCTGGGCAAGCTGTGTTGATTCATTTTGCTTTTGAAGACACATAGACTTTAAAATCTCCCGTTTTGAGTTCTTTGGTTAAAGTATTTTTTTTGATATAGGATACAAGTCTTTTACTCTCTGGAATCCAAGGGTTGGTAACTATAATATACTGATCCAGTTTTGTACCTATATTTTTGCGCTCATTTTGGATTTTACGTATAAGTTCTCGTGTTTTTGCTTCATCTTCTAACTCATGTGTAATTTTTATATCAAAGAGGTTTTTTAAGCTTCTACCTTCTTTTGCAATCCATTTTTTAACATTAAGCTCGTCCTCCAAAAGACTATGTAACGCTTTTCTTGGTATCTTAAAATTTAGTGTCGAAGTTAGTTTGCTCAATGGTTGCCTGACCGGTATTTGTTGACTTTTTCTTACGGCGTGAGCATCTTCCACCACAATTCTTAAATTACCCATTTCCTCAATAAGCTGGTTATCAATTTTGCCGTCGACCGTTGGCCAAGAGGTGAGATGAACTGAATCTTCTTTCGTTAAATTCCTGTAAATCTCCTCCGAAATAAACGGCATAAACGGAGCCAGGATCTTACATAAGGTAATCAAAACAAAATAGGTGGTTTCAAAAAAGGTGTGTGAATCTTGAACTGACATATAATTTACACCGACCCTATCTCTTGACCTTCTTATGTACCAATTAGATAAGTCCTCGACAAATAACTCCACATGTTGTGTTGGACCCAAAGCCTCGAAGTGTTCCAGACCAGTAGTAACCTCACCTACAAGTTTGTTTAGGCGCGCCATTATCCATAAATCGAGAATGTTTTTCGATTTTGGAGTATTCGATTGCTTCTCTGGCAACCAGCCAGCCATATTCGCATAGGTAACGAAAAAATTGTAAACGTTCCATAATTTGAGATGCAACTTCCTGCGCACCTCGTCCGCAATCTTATATCCGAACAGCAAATTGGTAGCCGGATCTTGTCTTGCATACATCCAACGCATCACATCAACCCCAATACGTGTTGCTCCTTCATTAAACTCAATGGAATTACCCCAGCTTTTATGCATCGGTCTACCATCCTCAGCCAAAAGAGTTCCAAATCCTAGCACCGTTTTAAATGGCTCAATATTCTCAAGCACCGTACTCATTGCAATTAATGAATAAAACCAATTTTTAAACTGTCCCGGAAAGGACTCTGTGATAAAGTCGGCGGGTATCCATTTTTTCCAAGCTTTTTTATCCGAAAAGTACAAAGGGCTACCTTTAGTATTTGGATTAGCCGACTTATTGTCTTCACTTATGGTTGAAAAACTTACAATTCCAGCATCAAGCCATGGGTTACCAACATCATCTATACGAGATATTACATTGCCACATTTTTTGCACTTTATCTTCACCTCATCCACCCATGGTCTGTGCGGTGTATGGCCTTCAAATTTATCCCAGCCTTCTACCGCTTTGGTTCTTAATTCTTTTTTACTTCCAATAACCTCAAATGACCCACATGCAGTACACTCCCATATAGGTAGAGTTAAACCCCAATATCGTTTTTTTGATATCAACCAATCATGCATATTATTTAGCCAATCAATTTCTCTTTTAAGTCCAAACTTTGGTCGCCAATTAATTTTTCTGGCTACTTTTTTCATACCATTTCTAACCGGGTCAATGGCTATATACCACTCATCAACAACACGCCAAACAAGTTCTGTCTTACATCGCCAACAAGCTGGATATCTATGAGTAATCGAGACACTTTTGAACAAAAATTTACTATTTTTCTTATCCTTTAAGTAATCGATTATCAGCTCTGGATGCTTTTTTGCATTTTTTCCTGAAAAATCTGCCATATTATCGTAATATTTTGCTTCCTCATCTATCACTTCGATAACAGGAATGTTTTCCTTTTGGCCGAGCTTGTAGTCTTCTTCTCCGGCTCCAGGTGCTACATGTAAAATACCAGTACCTTTAGTGGCCACAACAAGATCTTCAGCGGCAATTACTGTATGGAAGGTTTTAGGGTTTGTCTGTTTCGCCTTGCATACCCTTGGAAGATGATCAAACGGCGCAATGTAACTTAAACCGACCAAATCTTTTCCAGTAATATCCTTAGTGTCCTTATCATATTCCAGTCCTTCATTTGCTAAATGCTTTTGGAACCAGTCGTAAGACTCTGGATCTTTGATTTCACTTGGATTAACAGTTACAAGCTTCTCACCATTAACAGATTTCCATATTCTATATTTAAAATTTGGATTGACCGCAACTGCGGCGTTAGCAGGGATAGTCCATGGCGTTGTCGTCCAAACTAAAAGACTAAAATCTTTATCTATTAATGGAACTTTAAAAAAGACAGTCTCGTGAGTTAATTCCTTATAATCCTCAGTTAATATTTCATGTTGACTTATGGCAGTACCGCATCTGGGACACCAAGGAACAGTGTCATGACCTTTGTAAATCAAGCCTTTTTGAAAACACACTTTCAAAAAGTGCCAATTCATGTAGTTGTTGTCCTCGGATAGTGTGAAGTATGAATTGTCCCAATCCATAAAGTATCCAAGTCTTTGTGATTGGTTTGTTTGAATCTTGGCATATTTATATACTCTCTCTTTGCAAAGTTCTACAAATTTTGCAATGCTAGCTTTTGAATCACCGGGAACAAGATTCTCAATATCTTTTTTTGTTTTCAAACCCAATTCTTTTTCCACTTCAACTTCAACCCACAACCCTTGACAGTCAAAACCATTTTGAAATCGCTGCCTAAATCCTTGCATATTTTTAAATCTTTGCCAAAGATCCTTATAGGTCCTACCCCATGCATGATGAACACCCATAGGGTTATTTGCCGTGATAGGACCATCCAAAAATGAGAAGTACCGTTTGGAAGTTTTGTTTTTAGTAATATACCTTTTAATAACCGATGACTTTTCCCAATGCTTTAGTAATTTTTCTTCGAGCTCGGGGAAATTGACTTTTATATCAACCTCGTCAAAATAATTTTTAGTTTTTGCCATTTTAGTGGACATTTTATAGTCAATAAACTTGAATTTGCAACTCAAATGAAAGTTTTTGAATACATAATCACTTTCGAAGAGTTACAAGCTCGAATAACAGGAGTATATACCAATTATGGCTTAATTTGAAGACAAATAAGTTCAGATATTAATGTTGGAGGAGTTAATTATTTTTTCTTAAAAAAGCAGGTATTTCAAATTTTTCTCCAAAAACATCTTCCTCACCTTCACCAGGCGGCAGGTCATCTCCCCCTCTTCTGTCATCCCTGTGTCTTTCTTCATCCTCTTCCCCTTCAGAGTCACTTTTTGGTCCCTCGCTAACCACACCCTGTATGGTCGGTTCAGTTTGGGGTTGTGCGAATTGTGCAATTCTTGCCCTAGTCTCGTCAAAACCAGTTGCCACAACCGTAATTCTAATTTGGTCAGCAAGATCTTCACGAACCACTGCCCCAAAAATGATATTTGCGTCGGTGTCGGCTGAACTAGATATAATTCTAGCGGCCTCGTCTACCTCAAACATAGTCAAATCATTACCACCAGTTACATTGAAAAGAACTCCTGTCGCTCCCTCGATTGATAGATCCAGAAGCGGAGAAGATATAGCTGCACGGGCTGCCATTTGTGCCCTGTTTTCGCCAACACCTGTTCCAATACCCAACAGAGCTGTCCCGGCGTCTTTCATTATAGTCTTCACATCTGCAAAGTCGACGTTTATCAAACCTGGAGTCGTTATGATATCTGCAATACCGCCTACGGCCTGTCCAAGAACGGAGTCAGCCACCTTAAATGCTTCGAGTAAAGTCATTTTTCTGTCAATTACGTCCATTAACCGTTGGTTCGGAATAACTATTAGTGTATCCACCTCTTCCCTCAACCGTTCAATGCCTTCTTCAGCTACCAGACTCCTTCTCGCACCCTCAAAATGGAACGGTTTTGTAACGACTCCTACGGTCAGCGCACCAGCCTCTCTGGCAAGCTTTGCAACAACTGGCGAAGCCCCGGTTCCTGTTCCACCTCCCATACCTGAAGTCACAAATACCATATCTGAATCAACCAGAAGTTCTTTTATTTTTTCAATAGACTCTTCAGCTGCTTGGCTACCAAGCTCCGGTTTTCCACCCACACCCAAACCTTTTGTGAGTTTTTCACCAATTTGTAGTTTCGTAGAAGCCTTATTGTTTAGAAGAACTTGTGCGTCAGTATTAATGGCAATAAATTCAACTCCAGAAATAACCTGTGAATCAATCATTGAAGAAATTGCGTTGCCACCACCGCCACCCACACCAACGACTTTTATCTTTGCTATTCTCGCCGAATCTGGTTTAACTAATGCCATAGGTTACTAACAATTAACTAAAAACAATTTAAATAATCAACTTTAACTGACTATTACAACGAAATGTGTTGATTGTCAACTGTACGGCAGATTTTATCTTAGTGCAAACTTATTTACAAGTTCTCAAATCGAGACTATTTGCTGCTGCCCATTTCAAAACTAAACTTTCAAGATAGAGTTGTAAAGGCGTTCGACAAAGTCAGGCCTGAGTCCAAAACCTTATAACGCGTCAGCATTGCCAAGCCTCACTTTAGACGTAGTCGCAAGCTTAGCTTACAATCGAGCGTATGTGAGAGTGCCAAGCTTAGCTTACAATCGAGCGTATGTGAGAGTGCCAAGCTACGCTTACAGGGTTTTGAAATACTTTTAGGGCAGAAGATTTCGTATGCTTTCAATCAGCTTGCCAGCAATGCCTCTAGATGGGAACTTAATTTTACCCACGATTGATCTTTGAGTGTTTACCTCTGGACCAGTAGCACCATAAAGAAGAAGTCCTACTGGTGTAGCAAAAGCCGGAGTTATTACATCGTCGATTAAACCAGAAACACCTTTAGGTTTTCCGACTCGAACAGGGAGGGAAAGCATTCGCTTAGCAGAATCAACTATCCCCACGGTTTCAGCACCACCACCAGTTAATATTGCACCGGAAGGTATCCGTGCAGCGATACCTTCTTTATCTAGGTGTAACCTAACCATTGTAAAAATCTCGTTGATTCTTGGACGAATTATGCCCTCTGTTAAAGTTTTTCTGGATACCTTTTTTGTATCGGAAATCCCCATAGAAGTCAGGTCGATTTCGTCGGCAACTCCTCCTTCCTTACTTTTTTTAGTTTTTTTATCTTCATTGGTTAGTGCCAATTTT
>CAYTOP010000007.1:799-22218 GCA_964439585.1 uncultured Gammaproteobacteria bacterium | reverse complement strand
GCTATTCCTAAACTAGATAGATCTACCTGATCATCTTCATGCGTCACCTTTGTTTTCTTGTTCTTTTTCTGATACTCAGAAAGGGCTAGCTTTATCTTTTCCGCAGATTCCAATGACACCCTCAAGCCGATTGCTAAGTCACTAGTAACATTTTTGGCTCCCACGGGAATAACTCCAGAGTAACTTGGTGCTCCATCGACATAAGCCAAAATCGAGGTTGTTCCTCCGCCGATATCAATTAGCACACAGCCCAATTCTTTTTCAGTTTTGGTGAGAACAGCTTCAGCAGAAGCTAAACCAGAATATACCAAATCAACAACTTCCACTCCAACCTCATTTACAGCCTTCTTAAGATTTTTAACCGCAGCTGAAGAGGCTGTAATCAAATGTGTCTCTACCTCCAACCGTATGCCGCTCATCCCAACAGGATCTTTTACATCAGCCTCACCATCCACTACAAATTCTCGCGGTAAAATATGAATTGGTTCTCTTGAAGAGGGCAGTGATACTGCACTTGCCGCTTCGACTACCCTATCGACATCTCCTTCAACAATTTCTCCATTCGGATCCGAAACTGCAACGACACCATGTGAATTTTGCGAAGTTATATGGGCGCCTCCAAGTGCTATATAACCCGAAGTTAAGTTATAACCCGCCATTCGTTCAGCTGCCTCAATACTTTGAACAGTAGCATCAACTGCTTCTTCTATATCTACAATCTGACCTTTCTTGATACCTCTTGATTCTACTGACGATACACCAACAACATTTATGGTCACATCATCAGTTGATGGTTCGTTTTGAATTTGTGCTACCAAAGTCGCTATTTTGGAAGATCCCAACTCAATACCCGCTATTATTTTATTTTTGCTCATAATTAAAACGTCATCTTAAAATCGGATTTTTATACCTAAGATCTAATTCTGAAAAGCTTGTCTTTCCATCAATTGTAAAATTTCTGTCTGCATTATTCAACCTGTTCAAAACCAAAGCGAGTGACCCCAAAAGCGCTTCGCGATCTCCCGCTAATGGAAAGATAACTTTCATCCCATCAGCAAGTTCGAAAACTACCCCATCCGCAATAATAATTCCTGTCTTTGTAACATTGTAGTAGGTAAAAAGGCTATATGCTATATTCAAAGCAAAAAATTTTGTGTCATCCACTTTTTCTCCAGGATTTAACAAATCTGCATCCGTCAAAATAGCTGGGTACTCCGTAGCTTTTTCGCCCAGAGACAAAACAATACCATTCTTATCAACAATAGCTGACCAGGAGTTTTTTGAACTTTTAAGTATATATTTTGGCTCTCTTTCGACCAAACTGACTTGATAGGAGTTAGGAATGCGATATCTTATAGCATACTCTTCAACAAAAATGTCCTTTTCCAATTCGCTTGCTAGAATTTTCTTAGTAGTTATAATATCGAGACCCTTAACGTTATCTATTCTAAAAAGTGTTTCCGAATTGCATGTGCCAATCTGGCTAAGACAGCTTACACTACCCACCTTCACTTTGGCCAAAAGTAAGCCGAACACTCCAATAATTGTTGAAACAATTATTAAGATAGCGCCAATTTTTCTAAGCAAATGGTATTTATTTTTACTTAATACTTTTTTTTTAGTCATTCTTCTAATGATAACTAACTGAGAATGTTGTTGGATTTACGGTTTTATAAATGATTCAATTATATCCACCACCCGTTTCGAGGCAAGAGTGTCTGGTGATTTTTTTGCACTGATACTATTTACAATTTTATCCCAATTGTTTTGCATATCTTTTAATTTTCGCAAAAAAAGATCTGGCGACAGGTTTTCTTGCTCGATAATCTTCGCAACTCCAAAATTTTGCGCATACACTGCATTCTTTTTTTGTTCTTCCATAAAACTTAGGGGTAATGGTATTAATAGTGCGGGTCGCTTTGCAATCATTAACTCAGATGTAATATTAGCACCTGCCCTGGAAACCACTATATCTGCCTTATCCATAAACTTATACCAGTCCCAACTGGGTATAACAGAATAAACTTGATATCTTCTTCTATATTTTGCAGACAAGTTGGCTCTCTTTTTTTTGAAGTACGAAAATTGTAACTTGCCCACCTGATGACTCACGCTATAGCTAGCCAGAAGTTTATCCAACACTTTATCAACCATATTATTTATTGTTTGCGACCCACTCGCACCACCGGTAATAAAAATGTTCGGAACTTTCCTTATATATTTTTTGAGACCGATATTTAATATTTCCTTGGAAACAGGATTGCCAGTAACTACACATTTAGTTTTTGGGAAAAATTCCCTGCTATCGCTTCTTGCAAGTGCGATCTTTTTAGCAAAAAAGGCAGAGTGTAAATTAGCTCTACCAACAGCAGACGTCTGTTCATGTAAAACAACTGGTTTGTTAAGAACCCACGAAGCAATCACAACTGGAAATGCAGTAAAACCACCAAAAGAAAGTGTTACATTAGGCCTAATAGATAAAACATAAAAGAATGTTTGTACGAAACCGATTGGCATTTTTAAAATTGAAGGAATTGTCCATTTGGTAAATTTGCGTTGGAACCTCCCAGTTATTGTCGAATAGTAATGGACACCAAGCTTAGGGAACACTTCAGAATCGTAAGAACCCACATTCTCACCTTCGATTACATTTTTGGGGCCTATCCAAAACAGCTCCCAATCAGCATGTCTTATTTTCAACTCCTGAAAAACTGCGTAAGCCGTTGACCTTGCATGTCCACCGGTTAATAGTACGCGTTTCTTTGTATTTTTAGTCTGCATTTTTTGCAATATTTAAAAGTATACCAATTGCAACAAGTATTGAAATCAGCGAGGAACCCCCATACGAAATAAGTGGAAGAGGAATCCCTGTCAATGGAACTAAAGCAACCATCGAGCTAATATTTAAAATCACCTGTCCGCCAATCCAAGATACTATTCCAATTGCCAAAACTTTCCCAAAAACGTCTGATGTGTGTAATGCTACTTGTATGCTCCTAATCACAAAAAGTAGAAAAATAATAATTATGACTAGTGCTCCGATAAAACCCACTTCCTCGGCAATAATTGCAAAAATCGAATCAGTAGCAGTCTCTGGAACAAATAAATATTTTTGTCTTGATTGACCCAACCCGACTCCAAACATACCACCAGAACCCAGGGCAATAAGAATTTGTCGTATATGATAACCCTTTCCAAGCGGGTCATTCGTTTGTTGTAAGTACGTCATAAGTCTTTCCCTTCTATAACTTGAAGTTATTATCAATACAAAACTTATCAAAATACCCAAAACTGAAGCACCAACAAAGTGTAAAATATTAATGCCTGCAATGAAAATTTGTGACATTGCTATCATAACAACAACGATAGTTGTACCCAAATCTGGTTCAAGCATCAGTAATAATCCAACCAGACCAAGTGGTATAAAATAGGCCAAAACTTGCTTCTTTTCCTCTGCCAACTTAGCCATGTAAATGGCTACGCTAAACTTTATCAACTCAGACGGTTGAAAGTGAAGTCCCCCAATATAAATCCATCTCTTAGCTCCTAAAATACTAGGACCTATTCCTGGTATTAAAACTAAAACTAAAAGCAACACGTTAAGAAAAAAAATTGGTACTGCCAACCTGGACCAAAATCTATAGTCAAGATTAGATAAAACAAAAAGTCCAGTCAGTCCTATAACTGACCAGACTAATTGCTGTTTAACAAAATAAAATTTGTCCGAAAACTGCCTTAGGGCAAGAGGTGCCGAAACATCGGCAACAGCTATAAGTCCTATTGCCAAAAGAATCAAAGTTAAAGTTAAGATATTCCGATATGCTGGATTGGCGGATAAGTCACTAGAAATAAATTTGTTTTGTCGATTACCTTTTTTGCTAGGTGATAATTTACTTTTATATCTTCTCGGCACAGCTTTATATTACTATTACTGATTTATTAACTAAAGTCCTGAAGCACTAAATTATTGATAACCAGACTCCAAATATCGCCAAAATAATTCCCGCCAACCAGGCTCGGGTGACAATTTTTGGTTCCTCCCAACCAATGGCAAGGAATGTGTGGTGAATCGGTGCAAGGGGAAACAGCGGTCTTTTGAGTATTTTCCAACCCAAAATTTGAACAAAAGAAGATATAATTTCGATAGCAAATAAGCCACCTATGATAACTAAGGCTACAATGCTACCTGTAAGAAGACCTATAACAGCCAACATCGCCCCGAAGGAAAGTGAACCCACATCCCCAAGATGAATTCTTGCCGGCCAAACATTAAAATACAAAAAGGCAATAAGCGAACCTATCCATAATGCAATGAAAAGTGAAAGCGGTGTATCTAAATTACCTGCAGCGATTGCACCAAATGCCAAAAGGCATATCACTAATAGTCCGGTGGCTAATCCATCCAAGCCGTCTGTAATATTATAAGCATTAGAAAAAGAGACAATAACAAACGCTGCAAACGGAATATAAAATATTCCAAGATTAAAAGTCGAATCAATTAAGGGAATATGCAAAATGCTTATACCTAGATAGTTGTGCAAAACATACCCAATAAAAACAGCCAGTATCCATTGAAGTAAGAATTTTTGTCTACGAGAAATCCCAAACCACATACCCAGCGAACCCTTTCTGCCCTTGCCAAACATTTTGACAATATCATCTGACAAGCCCAATAAACCAAATGAAAGAAAAGTAAAAAAGATTACAAACAGCTCCATCCGAATGTTGTGTGAACCGCGAATATAAACACCCATCCTTGCAGCCAATGGAAACAAAAACGCCAAAAGTATTGATACCAAAACAATAATTAATATTCCCCCTCCTACGGGTGTGCCCGCTTTTTTGTCGTGAAGTTTATCAAAAAGTGGAATAATGCCCTCTGTAGGAGCTTCTTTGCGTCTTGTAAGTTTTAACTTATATAAAACATTTATAAAAGGTACAACCAAAAGGGAAGTTATCGTAAATGAGAACAATATCAATCCGAGCGCAAGAGGCAGTGTATTTGGAGAACTCATAGTTTGTATTGCAAGTATAACATCACTTTTATAACAGTTTCGAGTAAACCCTCAGCAACGCTGGAGGAAGAATCGAACCTGATATGTCATCCTCCGAAAGATCAATATTACGCCTTCGGCGAAATAGAAACCCAGGTCATGAGCCCGTGGGAGGATGTCATAGCCAAAATACTTTAAATTGCAGTCTAAAAAACAACATTTTGACAACGAAGGTTGATTATTTATAAATGATCTCTAACATAAACATACAAAGTCAAGTTAGATATGTATCCATAAGCTTACAACCTTCTAAGTTTCTTTCTCACAGTTTCAAATATGCGGGTTGCATAATAATAATTGGATATTGGCAGATCCTGAGCATGAAGCCAATCAATTCTCTTACCTCCAAACCCTTTTTTAAAAATAGTCACACCACTAAAACGATGCCTGGGATTGTCGTCGGGAGCAATTCCCCACAAATTGTAAAAAATACAGCCTCTCTTCCTGGCCTCATTTATAACTGTCCATTGAAGAAAATATGAGGCATTGGTATTTCTAGATTCTTCGCTTGAGCCGGAGTGATGATAATACGCATATTTTCCATAAAAGATGATAATAGCGGCAACCAGATCAGTTCTGTTTTTACGACAAACAAACAGTGCCGCTTGACCATCCCTGCCAAATGTATCAAGTTGAGCTTTAAAAAGTATATTTTTGAAACCAACAAACTTATGTCTTTTTACAGTTTCGATCTGAAGCTTGGCTAATATTTCTGACTGCATCGAACTCTCATACATTTTACATTCCAAACCATCCTTTATACTCTTTCGGATAAGATACCTTGTGTTTTTTCTCATTACGGTAAGAATCTCATCAGGAGATTTTTGAATATCAACAACAATTGTGTTTTCACCATGTAGATGCATTGGAGCCGGTAAAAAACCAAGCTTTTTAAAGCGATCTCTTTCCTCAATTCCATCTTCAAGCTCTGGTCTTATTCTTACAAACCACACACCTTCTATTCTCGCAAGTCTACGAATGCTTTTTAGAACAAAGTTTACCAGCTTGGTATCATTCCAATTAATAATTGGTCCAGCAGGAATCACAAAATATGGACCTCTCTTGGCCTTTTCTTTAATAATTTGGGTAACTCCAACAAGTACTTTTTTATCATAAAAGCCCAAGCGCATAACTTTATGACCGACAAATTTATTTGTTTCACCCCAGTTCCAGGATTGCAAAAACGACCTAGGGTTTTTGGCCAACACAAATTTTTCCCAGGTATTTTTGTTGTCAATTTCGGAAGTCGTAAATTTAGCCATACGGTTTAATAATTTTCACAATATGACGAGCGTCAGCTTTTGAGAGCGTTGGATAAGTGGGTAAGTTAATTACAGATTTAACTGCACTCTCTGCTTTTGGACACGAGCCAATCCGATATCCAGCGGACCTAACATCTTTTGCCGGATAAACACAAGATTTATACCAATCACCCAGTAATATTCCCGCTTTTCTTGTCGCGGCTAGAATCTTTGCTTTGTCCTTGACCACAATTGGAAATCTTAACCAAACAGCTCCAGTAACTTTGGGAGGCAAGGATGTTTTTGTTTTTTTAAGCTCATTAAAATATAAATTAGCAATCTCATTTCTGTGCTTATTGTATTTCTCAAGCTTGTCAAACTGCTTTACTGCAAGAGCCGCGAGTGCTCCGGGCATTTTTGTGGGAAAGATTTTTGGCCTATTAGAACTTTTTTCTTCCGAGTAAACAGGTTTAGACAGTAACTTGATTTTTTGAAAGAAGAAAAGCAAAGCTTTACCTAAAGTTAACTTTTTATAACCAAAATTATATGTTGGTAAAATCAAACTAAAAAGAATGGGGTGTAATAATTGCTGGATAACCCAAAAAGGAGATGGATAACTTAGCTTAGACCGTTCTTCTTTTAGCCTCCAATAAAGTTTATCGTCTTTACATAGAATCATCCCACCAAAAACTGAAGAAATTATTTTATCTCTCCCAAAACTAAAAAAAGAAATATCGCCCAAAGCACCAACTTTTTTCTTTTTGTATTCAGCTCCCAATGCAACCGCGCAGTCCTCAATTATTACTAGCTTATTTTTCTTGCCAATTTTCTTTATAGCCTCGTAACTCGCAGGGATACCAAATGCATGTTGAACAATAACGGCTTTTGTGTGCGGAGTAATTTTTTTCTGTAAATCTTTTGGGTCAAGATTATAAGATTTATCAATATCAACATACAAAGGTCTTGCCTTTAACCATATTACTGAATTGGCTACAGCAATACATGTAAAAGCTTGCAAAGCCACCTCATCACCCGAACCTATACCCAAAGCTTTCAGTATCAGGTATTCCGCACTCCGTCCGCTATTTACGGCTACGGCTTTATATTTTTTACCAAAATAACCAGCAAAACGTTCCTCAAGCTTTTTTGTTTCGTTAACACTAAACCAATGCATTGGAGAAAAAAGCATTTTTAGCGCCAACACAACATCATCTTTTTCGGTATTGGGAGATAAAGATATTGCGATTGGTCTCTTCATTCAATTAAATCGATTTTATTTTTCCAATAAAAGACTCGGGCAACTTTCCTTCCAATAGCAAAACACTATTGCCATCTAATTTGTGTTTTAACTTAATATACAGGCGTTGCATATCGTCAACCACTTCAAGCCTGTGTGCATCCGACCCTAAACCAATTTTAATAGAATTCGCAAATTCACCATTTCTTAAATAAATTCTTTTAACTTTTCGCTTCATCAAATTTCCCAGTTCCGTATGAACCTCATAAGCCTTATTGCCAAGCTCAATTATTCCAGTAGTTGCGATATATTTATTTTTGTTGGTAAACGTAAATAGATAATTCAGTGCTGATTTAAAACCGATGGGCGTAGAATTATATGTATCATCTATTAAAATATCTCCCGTGGTCAGTTTTTGTATACTCATGGTTTTAGAAGGCAAGGCTAAGCGAGTAATCGACTTACCAATTTCTTCCCAACTTACTTGCATTTCTCTAGCTACTAATATTGCGGCGGTTAAATTTTCGATAAAATGAGTGCCAGATAGTCGTACTTTAAATTCGTGAATACTTTGTTGATAGCCAACCTTAAACTTAATAACGTTAGACGTATCACTTATGACTTTTGAATAAATAATGTTATGCTCTTTTTCAAACTTAGCACTTGTTTTATAACCAAATATTCTCAAATCAGGCCTTACTAATCTTGCTGTGTTTTGCAAAGCAACGCACTCTTTATTGTTTAAATTAAAAATTGCTATACCATTTTTTTCCAACGATTCTATAAGTTCAAATTTTGCATGCTTAATATTTTCAAGACTTCTAAAAAGTTCTATGTGTTGTAGTTCAATACCTGTAATTATTCCAATTTTGGGCTGGAGTAGTTTACACATTGACTGTATTTCCCCAAGTTTGTAAGCACCCATCTCTGCAACAAATATTTTTGTGTCTGGAGAAAAGTTTGTGTTTATTTTTCTAACAACTCCAAAGAGTGTGTTTTGACTGCCAACTGTCCTTTCAACTTTATATTTTCTGGCCAAAAGTTGTGTAACAAAGTCTTTTGTCGTTGTCTTGCCATAACTTCCGGTAATACCTATAACTAGTGGTTTTATTTGGTTTAATCTCTTTGTCGCCTCGTTAAGTTCTTGAGCCAAAACTTTCCTACTTACAATCCCGGTCCAATAAACTCCAAATATAAGACCGATAAACAAAGAGCTTTCTAATATTAGATAGTGTAAATACGAACTGGAATTAGAAAAAAATACAAACACTACAGTCGCGACCAAAAAAGCAGTTGCAATAATTCTAGTAGCCCGTTGAGTAAAAACCGGTCTTCTGCTTTGTCTCTTTATTACTTTTTGCGTTCCCCAAAAAACCAGCCAAAAAATTACGAGAAGGTAAATATTAAATGAGTAATTTACAAAAGGTGTCATAAGTAAAAGAAAATATTTAACAAAAAGAAGACCCGTACCGAGCTCGTACCGCCCTTCAGGACTTTTAAACATAACTTGAAATCTATCGGATCTATATTCCTTTGTTTGTATCCAATAAACCCAAACCAAAACTTGATAAGAAGCCTGCACAAGCCAAAGAATAAATATTAGAAATTCGATTTGTACCATTTAGTTATCTCCTCCGCTAATAGTAAATGTTTATTATAAGGTAATCTATGACTGTCATCGTACATAACAAGTTTCGAGTTATTGATTGTTTTTTCAATGTACTTTGCATCCCGAAGCGGAGTAATTTTGTCAAATCTTCCCCACAATATCAAAACCGGCTTTCTGACCTTCAAAATCTCTGGCTTCAAATCTTCATTAACGACCTTTACAAATATTTTTTTCATAACGCCTTCAGTTTTTTCATAATCATGTTCCCTGACTAATTTGTAAAGCCCTTTTTTCCAATACTGCGCCAAAGGGGGTAGCAAAAGAAAAAGTTTTCCAAATTTCGCTAACATAAAAAATAACCCTCGTTTTAAACCAAGAGGCCTAGAAACCCCCGAGATGCTACATAGTACTATCCCCTTAAGCATCTCGCTTCGGGGGGAAGCGGCTAAAGCGGTTGCTATCCTACCTCCAAAAGAATGCCCAAAAACTATATAATTCCGGTTTTCACCAAACCTTTTAGTAATCGCGCCCTCAACAAAGTCTGCATATTCATTTACACCCCAGGGTATTTTCGGTGCAGACGCATCAAAACCCGGCAATTCGGGTAGCAAAACCTGCCATCCCAAGGTTTCTAAATCATCACCCAACGGCCTTAACTTTGCTGTTGACGCCCCCCACCCATGAAGTAATACTATATTTTTAGAACTCATTTTTTATATTGTAAACAAGTCAACAAGAAGAGTCTAATCTTCATCGGATAAAGTAGCTAATACGGGTTTTTTGATACTTTTACCCAAGAACATTTTTGCTGTTTCAGAAAAAGAGTTGGAAAGATCAGTTACATAGTACACGGTTGTATTAGATTTATTTCCGGTAAGTAAATTGTTGTTTTTTAGGAAAACTTTCAACTCGGAAGCTAACCAAATAGCCGGATTCAACACCAGGGTATCTTTTAAATGTTTGCGAATGGCTTTCTCAATAATGGGGTAATGAGTACATCCCAAGACTAAGACGTCTGGTTTAGCCTCCTTAATTCTGGCAAAATACTTTTGAATAGTATGCTCAAGTATCGGACCGGAAGTAATCCCCTCTTCGATAAGGGGTACAAAAAGTGGGCATGCCTGCTCGATAACAACGTCCTTGTTGTGTATTAAAAGCTTCTTTTTATAACTATGACTATTTATTGTTGCTGTAGTAGCAATTACGGCAATGCTTTTCACACCTTTTAAACTATTTACAGCGTTAATACCAGAGGTCACAACATCAAAAATAGGCACATTTGTAAACTTCTTAATTTCATTCGCTGCAATAGATGAAACCGTATTACAAGCAATGACAACACATTTCACTCTTCGTTTAAGCAAAAAGTTAACATCTTGTAGTGCAAATTTTTTGATTGTGTTCTTACTTCTTGTTCCGTATGGAACACGAGCAGTATCACCCAAATATATTATTTTCTCGTTAGTCAAAGCTCTCTGAAGTTCCTTGACGACCGTCAATCCCCCAAGTCCGGAATCAAAGACACCGATTGGCAAATTTTTCATATTTATTTGGCTCGTTTTGCATCTAAAAGCTTAACTGCTTTTTTAAACTGCGTGCCCCTTTCTTTATAGCTTTTAAACATGTCAAACGAGGATGTTGCTGGTGATAGCAATACAACACCATTATCGGGAGTAATATGGAATGCAGAATCAACGATTTTTTTCATTTTTGAATAGCCAAGATCCAGAATTTTTCCTTTAAAACCATATTTATCCAACTCTTTCTTAACATTTTTGCGAATATCACCAATCAAAATAATATTTATTAAGTTAAGTCTTTTTGATATTTCTTTTGCAAGATCGCTGTAATTTAGACCTTTGTCGTATCCTCCCATTATCAATGTAGTAGGCTCATTAAAGGATTTAATTGCAGCCAGGGTTGTTTGAGGATTGGTAGAAAATGAATCGTCATAAAATGCAATTTCCTTCTTAGTGCCAACCAATTCCAAACGGTGTTCTAAACCCTTAAAAGCTGAGATGACTTTTTTCATCGCAGAGATCCTTGAGCCGGCAAGTCCCCCGGCCACAACAGCAGCAGCAATATTTTCCAAATTATGATCACCTCGAAGCACAACCTCGTTTGCATCAATTAGTTTATGAGGTCTATCAAAAAGCGCCAAATAAAGACTATCATCTTTGATAAAAGCGCCTTTGACCACTTTGGCTTTACTGAAATAATAAACATTTGCTGGGGTCATATTCTCAAATTGCCTTGATGTTGGATAATCATATGCCAGAACAGCATTGTCTGAAACAGCCTGATACCTCACAATGCTTGTTTTTGCACCAACGTACTCTTGCTGGTTTTTGTGCCAATCAAGATGATCTTCAGTGATATTCAAAACAACTGCAATTGTTGGACTTTTGGTCAAATCCATCAACATAAAAGACGATAACTCCAGTATTGTCCAACTGCTAGCCGTAAGCCGTGGTAAAAGACTCAAAACCGGTAAACCTATATTACCCGCCAAAAACACGTTTTTGCCGCTTGCTTTAAGCATTTCGTAAACTAAAGTTGCTGTAGTTCCCTTACCTTTTGTTCCAGTCACGCCGATTATTTTTCCTGGTTGTAGATCAAAAAATAGTTTGATTGGGCTGGTTACTATCACACCAGCTTTTTTGACTTTAACAAGCTCAGGTAAATCTGGCCTGATAGCAGGAGTTCTAGAAATAATATCAAAATCCTCCAATCCATCTTTCAGATAGTTTTTGCCCAGTTTTAGCTCAACTTTTGATGTATTAAACCCCAAAAAGTCAATTTCACTTTTTTCCTTACTGTCAAAAATAGTAACTTCGGCTCCCTTTGTGAGAAAAAAATTTGCGGCATCTAATCCGTTGACGCCAAAACCAACTACAGCAACTTTTTTGTTTTTATAATCCATTATTCGATTGGAGAGCTTGTTTGCTTAGCACCAAACATCTTTTTGCTATCCTTGTAAATAGTTTTTATTTCACTAGCTCGTTTTTTCCGAATAGCCACAAGCTCCGGCCTAAGAAATTCTTGTATTTCTTCTTGATCAAACCCCAGCAAAAATATCTCGGGAACTAAATGTATACCGAGTTCCTTTTTTGCTCGCCAATAAATATTCTTCATTACGGCTAAATAATCCTTTGCGGTAGCGCCCCCTTTATTGACTATAAAATTGTGGTGGCTTTCAGAAATCGCAGCATCGCCCACACTGTAGCCTGTCAACTTTAATATATGTTCAATAACAAATCCCGCGCTTGTAGTGGGTAAACCTAATTTATCCTTTTGTTCTTGGGTAAGGTTATGAAATGCACAACCAGGAGCGTTCCTAGGCTGAATACTTTTCCGCTTAGCCCACTCATATCTTACATATTTCGCCTTCTTAATATCACCCTTGTAGAGTAAGAAGGTGGCACTAGTTATAATCTCCCCTGAAGATTGAAATCTACTTTTGTCATAATCAACTCCTAATTGTGTTATTGGGATAGTAATTTCTTTACCATTTTTATCCACCACAGCCACCTCGTTTAGCACTTCGCTAATAAAATGAGTTCCCCCATGGATATTATTAAATACAGCCCCACCGATAGTTCCGGGAATCCCTGCATACCATTGAAGTCCGGTTATTCCTTTATCAAGTAAATAATCAATGGCTCGTGGTAAATCTACTCCGCTGTCCATTTTAACCAAAATTCTAGGTTTATCAAATTCATCATAATCGAGGTCCTTAAATTCATATTTAAACGAGCCCACTTTTGAATCCGACTCCCATCTATACTCGGGCTTGATGGTATCAATTTTTGTCTTTTTGTTTGACTCCAGTATTTCAATCTCATTTGCTCTGTTTACCAAGACCAAGCCTCGGATCCCTTTATCTGAAACTAAAACATTGCTCCCGTCTCCAAGAATCGTTACTTGAATTCCAAGTTCTCTTGAGAGCATTATTGCTCTTAAAAAATCCACAGAAAACTCTGCTTCATAATAAACATCTGCGGGTCCGCCAATTTTAAGAAATGTGTGTTTGCTAAGGGGTTCGTTAGTTTTAGCTCTTTTTCCAAGTTTTGCCGCTAATTCGACATTATTTGTCATTCTTCTCATATTATCTCACACACTTGCCACTTTCTCTAACCACCACGCTTGTCAAAAAGTGGCCTAAGTGCTTTCTGGTATTAATTCTTTGTGAAGACGAAAAATATCGCCAGCGCCTATGGTGAGTAATATATCACCCTTTTTTACGTTTTTCTTTAACCATGAGAGAGTTGCTTTATGATCTCCTAAATAATAAGTTTTGCTGTTAAAGTTTTTAATTGCTTTGACTAGCAGTTTTGAACTAACACCTACACCAGAAGCCTCACGAGAGGAAGCATAGATATCCATCAACCCAACAATGTCTGCGCCTTTGAAACTTTTCGCAAAGTCACTAAATAGTGCTTTAGTACGAGAGAATGTATGCGGTTGAAATATTGCAACAATTCTGTCTTTAGGAAACCACGCTCGGGTAGCTTCTAATACCTCGACTATCTCGTTTGGGTGATGTGCATAGTCATCATAAACAGTAGCACCACGATACTCACCAATTTTTTCAAATCTCCTTTTACACCCTTTGTAGCTTTCAATGCCATGTTTTAATTTGTTATCTGCCAACCCCAAAAACTTGCCGACCAGATACGCTGCAGTTGCATTGTGAATGTTATATGCGCCGGGCACCTCCATAGTCAAATCAACTGTAAATACATTCTGCTTTGTGTCAAATACGGCAAACATCGTTTTGCCACTTTGAAATCGTATATTTTTGATCTGATAATCAGCTACTTTATCAACTCCAAAAGTTATAACCTGGGCTTTTAGCCCTTTTATCAATTTGCGAACCGCTTCATTATCAATTGAGGCAATAAGTACGTCATCACGGCCGAATTTGTCAAAAAATACTTTAAAAGTCTTTTTAATATCACTGAAAGTTTTATAAATGTCTGGATGGTCATGAGCAATATTGTGGACCACTAAAATCTTGGGCGATAACAAAGAAAATTTTGGGTTATTATTTACACCAGGAGAAATAGCGTAATCATCCCCTTCTGCGACTATATATTTACCCCTAGAGTCATAGTGCCCTGCATCACCGATTGGGTTAATATTTGCAACCCCTATAACGTAAGACGGGTCTTGTGCAGACATTTCTAGCATTGTTGCGATCATTGACGCGGTTGTGGTTTTACCACCTACTCCACAGGTAGCTATAAGTTTTTTCTCGCGAGAAACAAGCGCCAATCCCTCGGCATAAGTCATAACAGGAATATGGAATCTTTTAGCAGCAACCACTTCTGGGTTATTTAGACCATTGTGAGCAGCCGTACAGATCACCAAATCTGGTTTAGAATCAAGATTGTGCTCTCCAAAACCGATCTTTAAGTTGATATCATTGGCTTTTAGGACTTGATCCGTCACAAAGATTTCTTCTATATCCGAGCCCGTTATGGTTTTACCCATGTCTCGAAAATACAAAGCGAGTGCAGTCATCCCAACCCCTTTAATTCCCGTAAAGTGAACATGTTTGATAGTCTTAAGATTCATCTTTTTATCTCCAAAATCTTACCTTTTAACGCGTACTCTACCGCTTTCTTATCCAACCAGGGATACTCAATTCCTTTGTATGCCATGCTTGTCTCTACACCCTTGCCGCAAATAACTACCGTATCCCCTTTATTAGCAGCTTGCTGAACTGCAAAGTAAATTGCCCTACCTCTCTCAGGTATTCTGGTAAATACCGGACGATTAGCTTTTTCAAAATTATCCGAAAGCTTCATTTCTTTAACAGCACCTCTCTTTACACCGGAGGCTATCTCATCAATTATCTTGCTTGTTGGTTCGTATCTTGAGTCTTCTGCGGTAAACACCGAAACATCTGCAAGCTTAGTTGAAATTTTACCCATTTTTGGCCTCTTAAGAACATCCCGTTCACTCGCGCATCCAAAAACTGCTATTAATTTGTTTTTTGTTTTCGATCTTAAATAGGTTAGAACCGCTTCTAAAGACTCTGGAGTGTGGGCAAAATCTATATAAATCGATATACCCAGATTATTGGGAATTTCTTCTAGTCTGCCAGGAATTTGAGGAAAATATTTTAAGGCTTTAGTTATCTTCTGCCAGTTAACACCCAAAAGCCTTGCACAGACAATTGCAGCCATTATGTTTTCGACATTGTATTTCCCTTGTAAGGGGGTAAATATTCTATGTTTCGTTTTGCCATCCACTACGTCAAAAGCGGTTTGTCCGCCCAACCTAACATTTTCTGCTGAGTAGTTCCCACTACCTATTCCATAACTGACACTAGACGCTTCTGGCGATAATCTAGTTGTAAAAAAGTTATAACTGTTATCACTTTTGTTGAGAATGGCAACTTTTGAGCGCAAGAATAGCTTAAGTTTCGCCTTTTTGTAATTTAGCAAAGTCTTATGGTAATCCAAGTGTTCAGGGGCGATATTAGTAAGAATCCCGTAGTCAAAGTTTATTCCAAAAACTCGGTCTTGCTCCAATCCATGCGAAGTAACTTCAACAATCCCAATTTCACAACCCGAATCTACCATTTCTTTCAAAAACCTCTGAAGCATTAGCGGCTCCGGATTTGTTACATGTAAACCCGTTTCATAGCTTTTATCGCCAATTTTGGCAGCTACGGATGATATTAAACCAACCTTCTTTCCAGTAAAATTCAAAATGTGATACAGAACGTACGATACGGTTGTTTTACCTTTAGTTCCCGTTACTCCAACCATCTTAAGTTGTTTATTGGGATTTGCGTACCAGCTACTTGCTAAAACAGAGAGTGCTTGTCGCGAGTTATCTACTTTTATATATGTTGCACCATTAAGTTTTAGTGATCTTTCTCCAACCACTGCCACCGCTCCTTTTTTCAGCGCCTCAGGAACTAACTTGTGAGCATCGGTATGTAAACCTTTGATTGCAACAAAAAGATTGCCCGTGTTAATTTTTGTCGAATTGTCACTAATACCAGTTACCAAAACATCTCTTCGGCCGTCTACCTTATAGTGAATTTTGCTTGCATCAAGAGAGCGAAGAAGCTTAGAAAGTTTCATTTAATTTCCTCTATTTTTGCACCCAGTTTTGCTAAGTTTTGAGAAAAGTGTGGATGACCACGATAAAGTGCATCAGCATTTAAGATAAGAGACTCGCCGCTCGCTATCATCGAAGACATAACCATCGAGACAGTCGCTCTAATTATAAATGGGGCCTCAAGTGTAGCACCTTTTAATTTCTTTCCTCCAAATACCAAAACTCTATGCGGATCACACATTATTATTTCTGCACCAAGTTTAGTAAGCTCGCTGGTCCAAAAAAGTCCCGATTCATACATCCAGTTGTGAAATAAGATATATTTATCTGGCGCAGCAAGTGCAAGTGGTATAAATATTGGTATTAGATCAACTGGCAAGGAAGGCCACGGTTGTGCTCGAACAACGTTAGTTTTCTTCTCAAATGTCCCGGTGAACTTAATCTTCTGTTTTGCACCAACAATCGCTGTATCACCATCATAATCGATCTTTATATTAAATTTTGAAAACTCATAATTAATTTGTCTAAACAATTCTGGTTGAGCATTTTTAACTTTAATTTCTCCGCCAGTTACAGCTCCTAACGCCAAAAATGTTGCAATCTCGTAGTGATCGTTCAATATGCGATAAGAAACCGATCTTAAATCCGAGGGTCCTGAAACTGTAATTTCATTTGTACCTATTCCAGTGATTTTTGCTCCAGCTTGAACTAAAAAATTACATAAATCCTGAACCTGGGGTTCAGACGCAACACCTGTCAACTTCGTTGTTCCTTCAAGCGATGTGGCAATCATGATTAGCGTACTTGTAACCGATACTGCCATTTCAGTCAACCACATATCAGTAGCTTTGGCTGCCGAGGCATCCATGACGACTCCCTTTTGAGTTTCAGTAACCTTTATACCGAATTCACGGAAAGACTTATAAAATGGTTCAAATGGTCGGATACCCAAAGTGCATCCACCAGGAAGTTCACCAAAATCGACCTTCTTAAACCTTCCCAAAAGTCCGCCCCACAAAAGAGAAGAAGCTTTCATTTTATTTAAATCTTCCTGCTGAAGCTTCAAAAAGTTTATCTTTGAATTATCTACTGCTAACTTACCTGATTGTTTGTCCCAGGAGATGTTACTTCCCATCACTTTTAAAGTGTTCACAAGCGACTCAACATCCCGAATATCGGGGATATTTTCCAATACAACAGGTGCATGGAAAAGCAGTGTCGCCGGAATTATATGAACAGCAGAATTTTTACTCCCAGAAGGAGTTATTTCCCCCTGTAACTTTTGATTACCTTGTACTCTTATATTCATAAGGCTGAATTTTAAGTATATTGTATCACTATATCACTAATTTTTAGGTTGCATCCCAAAATACAAAAAAAGGTCATCTGCAATCGAATACCACATCGGAGCAGCCGTTTCTGAAGCCCAAGGTGAAGACTGTGGTTCTTTTAGAGTAATTAACATTATAAACTTTGGATTATCAAAAGGTGCAAATCCAACGAAGCTGGCTATGGTTTTCTCTGCATCATAATGTCCTTCGATAGGAATTTGCGCAGTTCCAGTTTTACCGGCGACTCCAAAACCTTTTTTGTAAGTCCATTTAGCTTCACCATACTCAGCTGCGGCAACCATCATTGCTGTAGCCTCGCTTGCTGACTTTTCCGATATCACTCGTGTGCCTTTGTAATTACCGGAGGGAATAATATCCTGCTCCCAACCATCTTTCTCGATTTTCTGGACAACGTACGGGGCTACTAACACTCCCTTATTGGCTATAGCTGAGACTGCGCGAATAAGTTGTAGTGGTGTTACTGCTACACCTTGACCGAAACTGGCTGTCGCCAAATCAACAACTCCCCATAATTTTTTATCTCTTAATTTTGGGTCTAGCTCCCCTTGTAAATCCACATCGGTTGGTTGCCCGATACCAAACCTCGTCAAATAATCATATAAAGGGTCAATGCCCATTTTTTGGGATACAAAAGTCATTCCCACATTGTCAGAATGGACAATTACATCAGTCATGGTTGAATTCGGAAAATATTGCTGGTTCCAGGTCTCAATGGAATACTTATCAATCTTGTGTGGACCGTCACAAATTTCGCATTTAGTATCGGGTGTGATTACCCCTGCATCGAGAGCAGAAGCCATAACCACAACCTTAAATACAGATCCCGGCTCAAAAGACAAAGAAACCGCAGGATTTATAAAATATTCGTTTCCATAATTATAGTAAGTGGCAGGATCATACGAAGGATACGAACTCATTGCTAATATAGCCCCTGTTTGCGGGTTCATAACAATTGCCGTCCCACCTGAGGCGCTATATTTCTGAATACCCTCAACTAATTTCTTTTCAATAATTAACTGGATAGATTTGTCTATAGTTGTTACAAGATCAACTCCACCTGTTGCTAATATCTCTTTCTGGCTTCCGATAAGAATTGGGTTACCGCTTGCGTCTTCCTGTCTGGATAAAAACCCAGGTTTACCAGTTAATGTAAAATCATAAAAACCTTCTAGTCCAAAATACCCCTGATCCACACCGTCGCTATTTTTTCCGACAAATCCCAGAAGCTGAGCAGCAGCAGACGCTTCAGGATAAACCCTTGTCTCCTTAGGATCAAAACCTATTCCCGCAATATTTAAAGTTTCAATGGTTTTCTTTGTCGCATCGTCAATTTTGTTTTTAAGTAAAACCCAAACTACATCATCCTTGTTTAGCTGAGTTTTCAATCTATCTGCCTCAGCTAGCAATTTCTCTTTGTCCTGCCGATTATCAACAAAAAGAGGTGCCAGTGTATCTGCTATTTTTCCGTGATTTTCGTCAATTTTTGCTAGGTCAGCATGCACCTGCCATGCTTTGACGCTTGCTGCAAGCCAAGTACCATCTGAAGCCAAAATATCTCCCCTTTCCGCATTAAATATTTGTTCGCCCTCATATTGGCTTCTAGCAGCAATCGCAAGCTCGCCACCTTTATAAATTTGCCAATATAAAAGCCGTACAACCAAAAGAAGAAATGCTGCAACAAAGGAGATGTATACGATTTTTATTCTTATTTTCATGAGCCGTCATGTCGGAACCTCATGGAAGCTTCGCAACGGCGTCCACTGAATTCAAGTACCACATTATTGTTGATTTTTCAAAACCCAATTTGTCAGACAGTGTTTGAATCTTTGTTAGTGACGTGGATTGGATCAATTCTTTTGATATGTCTTCATTTACTTTTGAAATTTCCAATCGCTTTTGTTCTAATTGGGCAAGCTTAGAACCAAAAGTGGCAACTTGAATTGCAAAAAGTACCTGTTCAGCGATCAGTATCATTAAAAGGACCACAATGACCCTTCGTGTTAAGCCCAAAGTAAATCGATTACTCATTTGAATTTTCATAAAATCTGTTTCAAAACTCACCTTACGGACTCGTTTTGAGCACCTTCGGTGAGATTATTTGAACTGTTTTAAAACCAGTTCATAGCTTTTCAATAGCTCGCAACTTTGCACTACGAGCACTTGCATTTGTGTCAACCTCTTGTTTGCTAGGCAGTATCGGTTTAGGAGTAAGTTTTTTGGCTAATCCATCAACCTCAAGAATTTTAAAATACTCCTTGACCAATCTGTCTTCGCCAGAATGAAATGTAATTACTACCAATCTTCCGCCACGATTTAAAATAGAAAAAGCTTGCGGTAAGGCTAGTTTTATGTTCTCAAGCTCGCTATTTACTGCAATTCTTACAGCCATAAAAGCCAGAGTCGCAGGATGCAAATGTGAGTGTTTTCCCAACTTGACATTATTAGTTACCTCCAGAAAGTCTCCGACAGTGCTTATGGACTTACTCTCGCGAAAGTTAATAATGTCGCGTGCCAATTTAACTGACGCGCCTTTTGGCATAACCTTTGAAAACAAATCAACAAGTTGATCTTTACGCAACACATTCAGCAAATTCGCAGCCGTTACTGCTTGATCTTTCTTGTCTATCCGCATATCAAGCGGAGCTTCCGGATTTTGAAAAGAAAAACCGCGAGTAGTATCGAGCATTTGGCTAGTAGAAATACCCAAATCAAACAATACTCCATCAGCTTCCTTTACTCCCGTGTTAGCTACCAAACTTGAGATATCTTTGAAGTTGCCGTGAACAAGTTTGAAGCACCCCTGTGAGATAGACTTATCTTTATCTAACAAGGGAGGGCAGGCTTCTTGTAAACGTTTCTTTGCATACTCCAAAGACCAGTCATCGGCATCGATACCCAGTAGGTAATTGCCACTTTCAACAATTTTTACGGAATGACCTCCCATCCCCACAGTAGCATCGACAAAAGTCCTTGTTTTACCTTCTGGCTTAACCTTTAAACGAGCTTTCGATTTTAAATGTGCACTATCCAAACCCAGTAAGTCACATACCTCATCGGTCAAAACAGGCTTATGAAGTTTCAACTGGGTACCATGCTTTGTCATCTTTAGTTTCTACCTCCAACGCATCAATTCGATTCTGAAAAACTATTTTTTCATCAATTCCCATATGCGCATCCCGCAAGTTTTAACACCCATAATATTATTTTTGTGACGAAGTTGATGCTATCCTCTCTATAGCTTTTGCTGCCTTAGCTTCAGCACCAACCTCAAATTCTTGCCAGTTTTTGTCAGACCAAACTTCAACCCTGTCTCCCAAGCCTACAAAAATAACCTCTTCACCAATTTGCGCGTAATCAAGCAAGGTATCCAAAAGGACAAACCTTCCCTGACTATCCAGCTCCACTTCGAACGCTGATCCTAATACAAACCTATCAATATCTCTTACCGGAGATGTAATTATTTTTATTTCGCCAACCAACCGCTTGATAAGCTTATGCCAGCTCTCCCTCGAAACTAAGACAAGGCACCCTTCATACCACCTCGCGATAACTAGTTCGTCGCCCAACTCTGCTCTAAATTTTTTTGGGACAGAGAGCCTTTTTTTATCTGTTAATTTGCTATTGTACTGCCCTATCAACATATTCTTTTCCGGGCAGAGAAGTGTATGACAATTTTATTGTTTGATAATTAAATCACCATTTATCACCACTTTATACCATTGTTATATATTTTCACGCATGTGTCAATATGTTTTAGACCGACAAAAGGCTACTGTAAGTAACGTGCTTGAAAAATTTGCAAAAAAAGGAAGTTATTCGCTTGGCGTGGCAGTGAGGAACATACCT
>CAYTOP010000007.1:0-789 GCA_964439585.1 uncultured Gammaproteobacteria bacterium | reverse complement strand
TATTTTATCCCAAGATGTATTTTTTAATTGATAGATATCTCCACCAGATATCACTACAGTTCCCGAATCAGCTTTAGTTGATGATGAAAAAAGCCCATACGGACCCATTTCTACATTGCCATCAAATGCAGCAGCAAGACCAAAAGTCTCCATGCTCACGAAATACTCTGGAGATGACTTTGCCAATTTGTAAGTAAATTTCCCATCTACGCTTGATAAAGAATCTGTATCATGTTGTAAATGGAAATCTGTTTCGAATTTTGCTACAAGTTTTCCTTCGCTATTCCTAAACTTGAGAGTAAAGGTTCCCTGCTCAACTCCTTCATCATATCGAAACTTACCAGATGATTCTGAACCCAAAAGCATTTTTCGTTCTATTTTTTCCTGACCTTGAAGAGGAATTATTCCCGGAACGCCCTGCTCCCTACCATCTGGCAACTTATAAAGTAAAGTGTATTCCAAACTATAGGCATCAATGGCTAACTTGTCGATTGTAAGATTCAAGAAATGACCATCAGAAGTTGGCACCATTGAAACTACAGGCCTTCGTTCGAGCGGAACATCAACAAGGAAACTCAAATCCTCTTCTTGTAACGATTCGACACCGTTTTTATCAGCACTCTTGCCTTTAATAACAAAGAAATATGTTGCGACGATAACAATAAATCCTGCCAAAAGAACCAAAAAAGGGAGAAACTTTTTCATATTAAACCTACAATTTATTTTCTATATATTTGGCCAGCTTGTCAATCGACACTCTAACCTGTTTTGTGCTATCTCTATCACGAA
>CAYTOP010000006.1:22103-35025 GCA_964439585.1 uncultured Gammaproteobacteria bacterium | reverse complement strand
ATCTTCTTATACTCTTGAGAGGCATATAATTTATTACAATATTACCACAAAATATTTGAAAGCAAGCGAGCTATTTATGCTCAATATTTGCAACTTTTACTATTTTCTGTAAATAATTAGATAGTGAAAGTATTTATAGTAATAGCGGGCTTTGTAATTTCAATAGCGTTTATATTTGCTATTAACTTGGTTGTAGTTTCCAAAAAGCTCTACAACTGTGACTCTACAATTAAAATGTCATCTCAAGTTTATACGAGCCAGGAAAGTATTTGTCGGAATTCCTATGAATATGTTAATTCACTTGCAAATTGTTATGAGGAGGCTAAAAATTCGCGAGTCTTATTGCCCGTAAGGTATTCTACAAGGCTACTGCTTGCCATATTTAAATCTAAATTCGCAGCAATTGATAATTACAAAAACCTTAACAATCGCTCGTGCGGGGATTTTCAAAAATATCTTTTTGACTAGAACCTGTTTCAAAACCTCGTCCTTAGCCTCGGATTTGAAAAGCGCTTTGTGAGGTTATAGCATTCCAGTTCAAAAGGGTTTTGAAATGGGCTATAGAAGTTAAAAAACTATTTCGTATTTTGCCAAAGCTTATACATTGCAACAACCCAAATCCGCTCATCGGGTTCAAACCAATTACCATCAGAGCCTTGAATGAGGTATTTATATTTACCGCCGTTTTGCTCTCTTTTTATTTTGGTTTTTCTGCTTCCCCTGTCGATCCCTTCCACCTGATAAGCACCTCTTACAAATCGTCTGCGGAGAGCCTGTGAAGCTCGTTCGTATTCTGCTTCATCATAAAGGAGAGTTTTAACTACCATATCTAATTGGTCTGCTTTCGAAGTATCAAGGCTGTCCACATAACTTAACGCTTTAGGAAAATTACCTACCATATACTTATATGATTAAACAAAAGTACCGATATGTCAACTGGGTGGTAGCTTTTGCAATGGAAGCTGTTTGTTATATACTCTTAATAAGTAAAGCTTAATCAATGAAAATTGTAAAAATTATTTCAAGACAAATCTTAGATTCCCGCGGTGACCCGACAATCGAGACGGATGTTTATCTTGAAAACGGCATTTTTGGAAGAGCATCGGTTCCTTCTGGTAAATCCACTGGAAAAAATGAAGCCTTGGAATTGAGAGACGGTGACCCTTTAAAATACCAAGGCAAGGGCGTTTTGAAAGCAGTCGATAATGTAACGAATGTAATCGCTCCAAAAATTATCGGCATCGAGTCAGATAAGCAGCCTCAAATTGATGAAATAATGATTTCATTGGACGGGACAGAAAATAAAAGTAAGCTTGGTGCTAATGCTATATTGTCTGTTTCGTTAGCTGCATCCAAAGCTGCGGCAAAGGCGCAAAACCTCCCGTTTTATGTGTATCTAAATAAACTTTTTTCTGTTAACAAAGAACCTAAATTGCCCATGCCAATGATAAATATTTTGAATGGAGGTGCGCACGCGAACTTTGTTACAGACATCCAAGAATACATGATAGTGCCGGTGGGTGCTGAGAATTTCACAGAAGCCTTGCAAATATCTTCTGATGTGTTTCATAGTTTGGGAAGAGTGCTAAAAGAAAAGGGTTATGCAACGCTTGTAGGGGACGAAGGGGGGTATGCGCCTAAAGTTAAAAATGGCGATTCAGAGGCAATAGAGCTTATTATGCAAGCCGTAGAAAAAGCTGGCTATAAATTAGGTGTTGATTTTGCAATCGCCATAGATGTTGCCGCTTCCCAACTTTATAAAAATGGTACATACACCATATCTAAAGAAAATAAGCAATTTGACAGCTCTGGCATGATCGGCTGGCTAAGTAAGCTCATTGCTGACTACCCTATTGTTTCGGTTGAAGATGGCTTAGCAGAAGATGATTGGGATAGTTGGGTAATATTCACCGGAGAAGTCGGTGACAAGGTGCAGGTGGTTGGTGATGACCTGTTAGTCACAAACACTAGGTTTATTCAAAAAGCGATTGATACAAAAGCCGTAAATGCGGTATTGATAAAACCCAATCAAATCGGCACTTTGACTGAAACTGCGAATGCTATAAAGCTATCTCAACAGAATAATCTTCGTGTAATTGTTTCGCATAGATCAGGTGAAACAGAAGATACTACTATTTCACATATTGTTGTTGCGTTTGCTACTGGTCAAATTAAAACAGGTTCACTTTCAAGAAGTGAGAGAAATGCAAAATACAACGAATTATTAAGGATAAGCGAAACTCTTAGCGGTAACAATAGTTTCACTCTAGGCTTGCTGGACCATTAACTCCAATATCTTACTCTTTTAATCCATCTGACTATTTTGAAGAACAATTTAGGTTCTGTTGTAATATAATCGTATGAGCCCAATATTTCAAGGCAAATTATAATGGCAGATATTTACGTTAGTGAAGAGATAACAGAATTTGAGGAAATATCATTTGTAGAAGAGCCAGAAGCAAGGCAAGCGAATTCCGATAATGTAAGTACTATTTTGGAAGAGGAAACGACAGGGATAGATTATCAATCAAAGCTTTCTTGGTTTGCGCAAGCATTTTTACGGTCTTATGAAGAAAGACTAAAGGCAAAAAAAGATCTTGGCGAACAAAGGGTAAAAGTGAGTAACGTTTTTGGGAAATTGGCAAGTGCATATGAACGTATTAGAAACGTTGTTGAATATAAGGGCGAACATGTTCTCAGGAGAAATGCAATTGAGAGAATTCTAAAACGATTAGTGTGGGAAAAAGAAAGCTTGAGGCCAAATATAGACACGGCAAACATAGCAGAAACTTTGACAAAGGAACTTATTTGGGCAAAATATCTGCCCAACGGAGCTATTTTAAAAAGCAAAGTTTTTGATTTGCTGAACGTATTAAATAAATATCTATATATTCTTGAAAATGTGGGTGAGCTTCCCAAGGGTTTGAGAGTCAGCGGATACCGTAACTGGGTATGGGGAATTGCTTCAGCTGAAATAGAAGACTTACTTGATCCGTCCAATAGAGATTTGTATATCAAACTGATGTTTGATTGGTTTATGGCATATTTTGAGTGGCAGAATCCAGATATTTCTGAAGAAGAAAAAAGACTCCAGATCTATTTAGCAATCCACAGAGCATACACAAAATCAGATGACTCAATTATGCGGTACCATTTACTTTTGCAGGAAATCCCTAATTGGAATAATGCAGCCCTGGAAGACGTGGGATTTTTTTTGAATAACTTTTCTGCGATTTTTATTAACATCGAAGATAAACTTAAATTTCCTGGGTGGCTTACTCTTTACAGACGTGTGCAAAAGCATGTAGCTGCCTTTGAAATATTCCGAGATATTGCTGTTAATAAAAAGAGAAACCTTCGAAAACTTTTGTTGAATGAAAAACGGCTTGAAACCAAGGTAAAAAAGGTGTGTGTTGCAAAATATAAACTAATAAGCAAAAAGGTGCGCACTGGTATAATACGCAGCATTATCTACATTTTTATAACAAAAGTCCTTTTAGCCCTTCTTATTGAGGTTCCTTATGAAGTTATAAGGTTGGGAGATGTTAGGTATATTCCACTTATGATTAATATTTTAGTCCCCCCTACTCTTATGTGGATTATCGGGTTTTCAATTAAAACCCCTGGAACCAAAAATACACATGTTCTTATAGCTAGACTAGACTCAATTGTATATAAGCCCAAAAATCAGAATAAACAGAAATTTTCAACTTCCCGACCTGCCACTAGTACAACTCTCCTAAAAATATTTGGTCTTTTTTATATCGGGGTATTCTTTTTGGTCTTCGGCGGACTTACTTACCTTTTGTGGCAAATTAATTTTACTATAGTCGGGATATTAATATTTTTCTTCTTTTTGTCGGTTGTCATGCTCTTTGCTTTTAGAATTAGGTTCAATTCAAACCAATTAAAGGTAGATGCTGATGACGAGGGGTTTGTTGGTCATATTATTAACTATCTTACCTTACCGTTTTTAAATCTTGGGTTTTACCTCTCTCGCGGACTTGCCAAGATCAATTTCTTTACGATAATTTTTGATTTTATAATAGAAGCCCCACTTAAAACTGTTCTCGAAATAATTGAAGAATGGACTTCCTTTATTCGCCAGAAAAAAGAAGAAGTAGTTGAAATGCCGGAGTAATCTGCTATTTCCTTGATATTTCGAAATGCATGGGGTGGTATAGAAAGCCTGCCGGCGAATCTTCTAAGAGAAATCGTTGGAAATCAAGATATATTTTTTTACGTTCTTCCGATTCTAAAGTTGCTCTGCCATCTTCCAATAATTTATCAATTCTTGGGCTTGCATAGTTTGATATGTTGGTGGTAGTTTGTGTCGAATGCCAAAGAGTATATTGGTCCGGGTCACGCGGTATATCAAAAATAGTAAGGAAAACCTGAAATTCATTAGGAATGACCGAGGATACTAGAACTTCTGTCTTAATACCAATAGCATCCCAGAAAATAGCAATTTTTTCTGCGGTGGGCAAAAGTAGTGGTGTACTTACTAGTTTTACGGTCAAATCCTCTTTAAGTGTGTCTGGTAAGTTGTCGACAATGTCTTTTGCCTTTTCTGGGTCATAACTGTATTGCTTTACTTGTGAATTGTAAGCCCATGACGAGGATGAAACAGGACTTATAGCACGACTGTCACCAAGCTCATCTTTTTTTAACGCGTACATAAGCGCTTGACGAAGAGATTTCTCAGAAAGTAATTTATCTTGTGTGTTAAAGAAAAGTGTTGCTACTTGGCTTTCGTCCGCGAAGGAAGAAACCAAGGCTGTTGGCCACTCGTTAAAAGGAGCTGGATCATACAGGCTGATTAGCTTATCTACCTCGCCCAGCTTGTATGCAAGTTTAGTACGTTCTTCTGTCGGAAAAAACTTATAAATTTTTTTATCTTTAACATCATTTTCGATAACTAGTTGTTCGACAAAACCACCAAAAATTGAAATCTTTTTTACACTCCAATTGCCAATTCCAAGCAAACCGGTTTTAAACGTTGGTCTTGATACTACAACCGGAAATGGCGAAAAAGGCTCTTTAAGTTTAAAGATAATTGTCTGATCGTCAGGTGTTTCGATATCGACGTCTGAAAATTGATAAACGATTGTTTTGCTTGTAACCTTCTTGCCGTCTTGCCAATACAAATTATCATGTAGTTTAAAAATCCAAGTTTTTCCCTTGTCTGGAGTTTCCCAAGATGAGGCTAAGTCAGGCTCGGCTGTTCCTGCGCTATTTAGTTTCGTTAGCCCTTGGCTAATATCTTGCAAAATAAAACTAGGTAGTTCGTCAGTGCGATATCTGCCACTAACACCTATTGTTTGAGTAGTCCCAGTAAATAGTATTGGTACTAAGAACCTAAATAAGTAAAAAAATAAGATGCCGATAATAATGCCGAAAACGAGAACACCCTTAAACTTGGAAAAGAAGGCCGAAATAAGATGGAAGAAAAAACGAACAGTCCGCATAAAAAATTTATTTATAAACTAATATAGATTAAGTCACAAAGCGAGCGAAAGAACTGATACGATAAGAAATAATGCGGTTAGAACAAAAGTTAATTTAAATAAAACCTTTTCTAAACCGCGGCGTGTAAATGAGGACGAGTGTGAGGCACCAAAAGTGCTTCCTAGGCCGGTTCCTTTTGCTTGCACCAGAATGAAGCCGGTTAAAAATATAGATATGACAATTTGAGTAATAAGTAATAAGCTTTTCATATAACTTCAAGTACACATTATATCGTTTACTAGTATGTGTTTGCAATTGTAGGTCCACAACTTGTTCCATGGCGCAAAACGATCACCTTTTCCTTAGGGCAAAATAGTAATACGAGTTAAACAAATAGGCCAAGATTTGGATTATTTTGCAAGCCAGAAAATAAAGGAGGTTATAACAGACAGAAATAGAGAAAAACCTATAAACGCCAAAACGCCAGTAAAGCTAATTTCAGGAATATCTATCCACTTGCTGGAAAATCCGGCAAATGTAAAAGCTGTTACCTTGAAGTCATGTACCAAAAGTGTTACTAAGTAAAGGGTAATTGCAGATGAAACCCAGCGAAATATTCCAAAAGTAACAAGGTTTACAGGAAGAAGTAGTAGATTAATGACCGGTTTGGCGAAAAGATTAGCAATAGTGAGCATTAGCCCAGCAAAAAGGATAGTTTTTAATCCTTTGTCAAAAACCATACCTGAAGCGGCAAGTGATGTTAGATATAAAGCATATGTTTCTATTGCATAATGGCGTATTAACCGTTTCATATAATTTAAGTATAATAGAATTGAGAAGATAAGTGAAACTCCCCTAACACTTAAGATTGGAGATTTTTGAAGTTACTCTTTAAATTTTTTTGTAATCTCCCAGTAACTCTTTTCTAAGTAAATGGTGGTGGTATCTTCTTGCAAATCTGTGGGCCTCGTCACGTAATCTTTGAACAAGGTTACGTATTGGCCCATGAGGTGTCTTGAGTAATATAAAATTACCATCTTTTTGGGGAATTACTAATGTTTCTAATCTCTTAGTAAGACCTATTATTGCTATGGTTTTGTCAACTTTATTAAAATAGTTAAGAAAAACATTTACTTGAGACTTTCCTCCATCGACAATTATAAGGTCTGGAGTTCCCCAGTCGGCTAGATATTTTAGTCTTCTTTTGGCAACTTCACCCAAAGAGGCAATGTCATTAGCCCCGTTCTTTTGATTAATGCGAAAATGTCTATAAAGCGATTTTTCGGATTCACCATTTATAAAAGTTACCATTGAAGCGGTAGGTTTTGAGCCCGAAATGTGAGCTATATCGTAACATTCAATTCTGGTAAATATTTTGGGAAGAACGATATAAGGACTTATAAAATGTTTTAACTCATGCAATTCATTAAGCCTTATGTCTTCGAGTAAATTGGGATTATTCAAAAATGCTTTAACCGGTGTTATGGGTTGAGTAATGTAATTAAGTTTGGTAATTTTGTCTCTAATGATACTGGCATTCTCAAAATCCTCGACTTTTGCAGACTTGGCCATTTCCTTTTCTAAACTGGCTATAACAGCTTTTGACTTACCTTCTAATAATTTCTTAATCAATGTGATGTTTCTGCGATAGCGTTTTGTAAGCGATCGTCTCGCATTCCTATTTGTTAATGCATTAATTGTAGAGGGACATGGATTGCACAGTCCTATCTGGGAATAAAGACAGGGTTTTTGAGAAGGTGGGTGTTGAGCAAAAGGGATAATTTTTCGGATAAGTTTGAGTGTAGATTTTACATTGTAAGAAGATGGAAAAGGACCAAAATAAATAGAGGTGTTGTCAATATCAATCTTTCTCGCTGTTATAACTTGTGGAAAGTCATCATTTGTGATTTTAATATACAAAGGATGTTTGTCATCTTTAAGTTGGATATTAAATGGCGGTTTAAGAGTGCGTATTAGATATGCTTCTAAAAGTAATGCCTCAAGATCGGAACTAACCAAGACATTAGAAAAATAAGTGGCCAGACTTATCATCTTTTTCGTTTTAACTCCTAATTTTTTTAATTTATACGAAATTATCCGTCTTTTAAGATTGTTGGATTTGCCAATATAAAGTGGGACTTTTTCTTTAGACCAAAAGACATAAACACCCGCCTCTTCAGGTGTGCTTGTTAAGTTTTTTCTTGTTAGGTCAAACTTCAATATTTTTTGAAATATTTTGTCGGCTGATTTTTCAATTGACTTCATCTTTTTATCTTTTTCTAAAAAGTAAGATTCTTGTTTTGTTAAATCTAAAAAAAACCAAGAAAACAACTAGAAGTATTAACACCATAAGAATGAGCAATTGTTCGATAATAACAAATGATCTGTTTGTGGATATCGAAACTTTTTCTCCGTAAGCGGTAATTGTAATAGTGTCTGGTGCGTTTGAGGCTAAAATACCGTATTCAACATTGACTGATTGAACATACTTGGCAAACGGTGGGAGTATTGATATATAGTCCGACGATACTACCGTGTTATCGTATGCAATTTTAGGAATGACATCATAAATGGCAACTGGGCCGGTATTTTGAATTACAACTTTTAATTTTCTTGAAAAAAGCGCAGGAAATTTCGTTTGATTAGTAGATATGTCGACAGTACTATTTCTCTTCTCCGGAAGAGAGCCATATGTTATATAAACTGCATCTTTTGAGTCGTCCGTTAAGCTAATCGAACCTGCTGGAATTGGTTTGTCTGGCTTACTTCCGTGAATTACAAAAGCGAAGTGCCGTAAGTCTAGTTTGTGGAAATAATCAACTCCGCCAGTTGTTACACCCCATGTCGGATCTACAGGAATCCAAGTGTTAGTTTTACTATCCCAATATTCTGGCCAGGCATGTAGGACTTCTGCCACCAAAGAAAGTGGTTCCGACTTGGGGTTTTCTGTATAAGCAAAGCCTTCGATTTCTCTTGCTGGAATACCAGCGGATCTGGCGAGAGCGACGAAGAGATCTGTAAATTCTGTACAAAGCGCATCATTAGGATTTTTAAGTGCGTTTACAGCTCCCAATCTGGTTGGAGTCTGGGAAAGTTTTTGATAGTTATATTTCAAGTTTTGGGTAATCCAGTTGTAGATGTTTTCTGGAGTTTGTAGTTGCTTTGCCAGAGTCTTTATCGTAGGATCGTTTACCTCCCAATAATTAGTAGGCGTAGTGTTTATTAGAAACGTTGCAGGCGATTGTGTATACAAATGCCTGGGGCTTGCAAATATTTGAACATAACCAGTAACTTCGACTGTTTCAGTTTTTCCAATACCTAATGAGTAACTTGCTAACCAGTTACCGTCTTCGTCCGCCTTTATGTTGTCAGGCTCAGGATGAATGTTTTGATAGTAAAGTTTTTGCAAAGACGTGTCGGGAGGAAGTGCAATTGTATACATACCTTTTTTGCCATCTGCGTTGTTAAGTTTATATTTAAGTTTGAATGAAAATGTTTGGAAGCGACCAAAAGCGGCGGTGATGCCAGACTTTTCCAGATCGTCCTTGGCAAATGAATATACAGTTCTGTCATTACCTGTAGTGACTTCTTTTGCTTCTGGTGAGATATAAGCTTCAGTTCCAAATGTGTTGGGAATTTCAAGATCTACTTGATACTCACTAAAAACTTCAGCTTGCTTAATTCGTGGAATTGAAATTTCCCATACCTCCCCAGTTTGTGAAGCGATTGACGGGTCTGAATAACTCAAAGTAAATGTACGTGATTTTCCTTTACCGACTAACTCATCTTTAAAACTAACAATGAGCAGTGTATTGTCATCTTCGTATGTTTGCTTGATGGATAGTTGTATATCACCTTCGGAAGCAGAAACTGCCAGTGGCTTAACATGGGAAAGATTTAAAACAAATTCCTTTGCATATTTTTCTGTAAATAAATTTGTTATTGTTATACTGGATTGCACATTCGTAACACCTTCTTGTGAAACTTTGTAGTTTGAAACGATTGATGTTTTAAAATAGCCCTGGGCAAAGGATGATCTGGGAAAAATAAGACAGAATAAAAAAAGAATTAGTAAACCAAATAATTTTCGCAAAAACATGTTATTAGACTATATACTACAGCCCATTTCAAAACCAATCTTTCCAGATAGCGGCTTTTGTGGTTAGAGATAGACTTTTATAATTGTTCAAGAAAACTCCGAGCGTGAGCAAAGCTTGGCACTCTCACTAACGCTCGATTGTGAGCAAAGCTTGGCTGAGCTTGACTCGGTAAGGTCGTGGGTTGTTTATAGTCACAAGATGTGTCGTGATAAAAACTGAGCAGTGTAGGACTTTTTGTTTTTGATAATATCGCTTAGAGTGCCCGATGCAATTATTTCTCCGCCTTTATCGCCGCCCTCCGGACCCATGTCAACAATCCAATCTGCATTTTTAATTACATCAAGGTTGTGTTCAATTACAAATACTGAGTTTCCTTTTTCCACTAAAAGAGAAAGAACGTTAAGCAGTTTTTGAATATCTGCAAAATGCAAACCAGTTGTGGGTTCATCAAGTATATAAACCGTATCCCCAGTAGCTCTTTTGGCAAGCTCCGAAGAAAGTTTTACCCGCTGAGATTCTCCTCCTGACAGAGTTGTGGCTGGTTGACCAAGTTCTATGTATTCCAATCCGACGGCTTGTAATGTTTCTAATTTAGCCAAAATTGAGGGATGTGCATGGAAAAAGTCAACCGCTTCTGATACTGTCATCTTCAAAACATCAGCGATGTTTTTTCCTCGGTATGTAACTTCAAGTGTATTTGCATTATATCGCCTACCTTTGCAAACTTCGCAAGTTATCCAAATATCGCTCATAAATTGCATTTCTATTTTTGTTTGGCCTTGACCTTCGCATGCTTCACACCGTCCACCTTTTACGTTGAACGAGAAGCGGCCTTTTTTGTATCCTGAAGCCCTTGCATCTTTTGTTTGCGCAAAAACATCTCGAATACTATCAAAGACTTTTGTATAAGTAGCTGGATTACTTCTGGGAGTCTTGCCAATGGGTGATTGATCAATCAACACCACCTTATTAACATTAGCAAGTCCCTCAATAGATTGTAAGTGTGCAGTAGCACCACGATACAGGGGATTAATGCTAGATGCTATTGCCGGATAGAGTGTTTCCACCAGAAGAGTTGACTTGCCGCTTCCTGATACCCCGGTTATTAAAACTAGTTTACCCAATGGCAAGTTAACATTGATGTTTTTGAGATTGAACTGTGTACACCCCACAAGCTTTAATTCTTTGCCGTTACCGTCAGCGTGTTTTCTAATATCAATTGTTTTTTTATGAGCAAGATAATTGCCTGTAATAGAGTCAGTATTTTTTATAATTTGGTCAAAATCTCCTTTAGCGATAACCTCTCCACCGAACTTACCCGCTCCTGGGCCAAAATCAATAATTTCGTCTGAGGCATGCATCATCTCCTCATCATGTTCCACAAACAAAACGGTGTTTCCTAAATCCCGTAGTTTTTTTAACGTTTCTATTAGCTTTGCGTTATCTTTTTGGTGAAGACCTATCGTTGGTTCGTCCAAAACATATAAGACTCCTGTTAAGCCGGACCCAATTTGGCTTGCAAGTCTTATTCTTTGGGCTTCACCGCCAGATAGTGTGACAGCTGACCGGTTTAGAGTTAAATATTCCAAGCCTACTGAGATTAGGAAATTTAGTCTGAGTTTTATTTCATTCAAAATTAGTGTCCCAATCCCTTTTTCCTTCTCTGATAAAAGTTTTGGGTTTTTTGTAAGCTCGACTATCCAGTCATAACACTTTTGTGTGGGCATTTCAGTTATTTCATAGATAGAGCGCTTATCAATGGTAATACTTAGAGCTTCTTTTTTAAGTCTTGCTCCCAAACATTCTGGACAGACATTTTCTCGCATATATTTTTCTATTTCTGACTTTACCCACTCAGATTCAGTGGATGTGTATCTTCTTTCCAGTTCAGCAATAACGCCTTTGAAAGCTTCATAAATATAAGTGTTTTTGCCAAAACGGTTTGTTCCTTCAACTCGATATTCCCTATCTCCTGTCCCCTCTAAAAGTAATTTTTGTTGGTTCTCAGACAAAAACTTTAAAGGTATTTTTGGGTCAATTCCGTTTTCGTCGCATACAGAATTCACGAGTCTTGAGAACCAAGTGTCATTTTCGAACATGTTGCCAAAAGGCAAAATTGCACCCTCGGTTATTGAAATTTCGTCAGAGAAAACCAAGTACGGCTCAACTTTTAGAATTTTGCCCAAGCCAGAGCAAGTTGGACATGCTCCGTGAGGAGAATTGAAAGAAAACGTGCGCGGTTCAATTTCGGGAATTTGAATATTATCGATAGGACAAGCGAATTTTTCTGAAAAAAGATGGTCTTCAAATTCTTTGGGATGTTTCGGCAGATCAAGAGTTTTATCGGTAATTTCAGCAAAAATTACATTGCCGTCAGTTAATTTAAGAGCTTGTTCGATAGAATCAGTAAATCTACTTTTCAAATTCTCTTCAAACACTTTTTGTTTTAAATCTGCTGAAACTAATGAAAATCTATCAACTACAGCCTCGATTGTATGTTTATTGGTTTTTATTAGATATAAATCTTCTTCAAGGTCTCGCACTTGTTTATCAACTCTAACTTGCCTAAAACCTTTTGCCTTTAAATTATCAAACAATGAGGAAAATTCACCTTTTTTGTCTACAACAATAGGGGCAAGAATTAAAAATCGCGCTTTTTTGTTTGCCAAGACTTTTTCTTTAATAAGTTGCATGGCGTGTTGTACGATTTCATCAAGAGATTGCGAAGAAATCTCTCGTCCGCAAATTGGACAGTGTGGATGGCCTACACGAGCAAACAGGAGCCTTAGGTAGTCGTATATTTCAGTAACGGTTCCCACGGTAGAACGCGGATTACGGGATGTTGTTTTTTGGTCGATAGATATTGCCGGTGATAGCCCCTCAATAAGGTCAACGTCGGGCTTTTCCATTATTCCCAAGAATTGTCTAGCATATGTAGATAAACTTTCTACATATCTTCTCTGGCCTTCTGCATAAATGGTGTCGAAAGCTAGTGAACTTTTGCCACTACCGGAGACGCCTGTAAGCACAACAAGTTTGTTTTTGGGTATATCAAGATTTATATTTTTAAGGTTGTGTTGCCTGGCACCTCTTATTTTAATTACATTTTCCATTTTTAATATAACAAGTTATGACAAGGTTTTTCGTAGTCAAATGAATTCTTCCACTGCATCGCACCCACGGGTTACCGAGGCCGACCTAATATTGTATCATAACTACTAATCTGCTTATTTGTTTTGATATAATCAATATATGGTAAAAGAACGTGAGTCAAATTGTGCCAAAGTTTATGCTTTGCTACTTATGCCCCAAGCTCAGTTTGCAAACCTTACTAACATAACAATTGTCGGGCTTATTACAGCCGCTGTTAATCT
>CAYTOP010000006.1:6499-22093 GCA_964439585.1 uncultured Gammaproteobacteria bacterium | reverse complement strand
TGCTGCGATACTTTTCTTTTTCAATTTTATGATTGGTGGAATTAAGCTGATCCTATCTGGAGGAAATAAAGAAAGAGTAGACAATGCCAAGAGGCATGTCGTTAATGCAGTTATTGGGGCAGTCATAGTTTTTTCTACGTGGGCTATATTAGGTTTGATTCAGGACTTTTTTGGCATAAACCTTTTAACCATCCAAATTCCTGTTTTGTAACATAAAACCCGAGAATGATATAAGTGTTAGCTTTCTTCGATATCTCGAATTTTATCTCTAATTTCAGCTGCGAACTCAAAATTAAGTTCTTTAGCAGCCACTTTCATTTCTCGTCTTAATTTTATGGTTAGTTTTCTTTTTTCCATTGGTGTTAGACCATCAATTTCGATTTCATGCAGTCTTAGGAAAGTTGAACTTTTACCGGCAGTTAACTTTTCAAATTCTGAAATCTCAGTAAGTTCGATTAGTTTTTCCCTGAAAGGTTTGACGATAGATACTGGTTTAATGTTATATTTTTTGTTCATTTCTAGTTGATAGTTCCTGCGTCGATTTATTTCTTTGATGGCATTTTTTATAGATTTGGTTTCCTTGTCCGCATACAAAATTACGCTCCCCTCAACATTCCTTGCTGCGCGACCCATGGTTTGAATAAGAGATACCTCACTTCTTAGGAAACCTTCTTTATCGGCATCAAGAATTGCTACGAGTGTTACTTCTGGCAGATCTAACCCTTCACGCAAAAGATTGACACCCACGAGCGCATCATATTTGCCTTTCCTTAAATCATCGAGAATGTCGGTTCTTTCGAGAGTTTTGATATCGGAATGTAAGTAATGAACTTGTATTCCCTGCTCATCAAGATATTGGGCCAAATCTTCGGCAGTTTTTTTGGTTAGTGTGGTTACTAGCGTTCGTTGTTTGTTAGCTGCCCTTTTTTTGATTTCTGCTATTACATCCGATACTTGATTTTTGGTTGGTCGAATATCAACTTCTGGGTCAGGGATGCCTGTTGGTCTCAACAGTTGTTCAACTACGTTACTGTGTTTTGTTCCAAAACCAGCCATTGATAGTTCCCATGATGCGGGGGTAGCGCTTGTTGCGATAAAATTAGGAATTCGGCGCATGAATTCATCGAAAGTAAGCGGTCTATTATCTAATGCAGCAGGTAGTCGGAACCCATAGTCAATTAGTGTTTGTTTTCTTGAAAGATCGCCGTAATACATACCTCTGATTTGGGGAAAAGTGATATGACTTTCATCTACAAATACTAACCAATCTTTGCCAAATGGTTTGTTAAAATAGTCCAATAAAGTATATGGAGCATCTCCAGGCTTTCGGCCATCGAAATATCTTGAGTAATTTTCTATACCTTTTACATAGCCAACCTCTTTTATCATTTCCAAGTCATAAGTAATCTTTTGTTTTAATCTGTGTGCTTCTAATTCTTTACCAAGTTTTTTTAGAGTTTTAACCCTGTCGACTAAATCCTTATGGATAGCAACAAACGCATCGTCGTTTTGAGTTGGATCGGTAATGTAGTGTTTGGCTGGGTATAAAACAAAATTTGTAAGTGCAGGTTTATCGACATTAAGTGCAGCGCCGCTAACAGCATCAAAAAGAGTAATCTCGGCTATACCGGCATTATCTAGCGTTATTCTTACCGCCTCATCTTGGTACGCAGGAAAAATATCGATAGTATCCCCTCGTAGGCGGAAGGTGCCTCGATGAAACCCGAATTCGCCTCTTTCATATTGCAGGTCAACAAGCCGCTTTACAATTTGTTTTCTATCAATTTTGACGCCTTTTAAAAATTCAAAAAAAAAATGACCATACCCAACCGGGGAGCCGATATTATAGATACACGAAACAGAAGCAATCACAATATTATCGTGTCTGGTAAGTAAATTAGTGGTTGATGCCAATCTAAGTTTATCTATAAGCTCATTGATATCGGCATCTTTTTCAATATAAGTATCGGTTGATGGGATATAAGCTTCAGGCTGATAGTAATCGTAATATGAAACAAAAAAAGATACGGCATTGTTGGGAAAAAAGGTTTTAAATTCCTGGTAAAGCTGTGCAGCCAGAGTTTTGTTGTGTGAAATGATAAGTGCAGGTCGTTGGAGATTTTCGATTATGTTGGCAACACTAAATGTTTTACCTGAGCCAGTGACGCCAAGCAATACCTGGTAGTCTTTTGCCCCGGATATGCCTTTAGAAAGTTTATCCACAGCACGCTTTTGATCTTGTGTGGCTGAATAATTTGATTCAATTTTAAATTTAGTCATATTTCCTCTTACTTGAATTTACAACTCTCGTAAGCGAAGCTTGCGACTTCGTCTAAAGCGAAGCTTGGCACTCTCACTTGCGTTTGATTGTGAGCAAAGCTTGGCACTACTTACCTATTGTGAGAGATTTTGATTTCTCTCCATGCCATTGCTCCCAGTGTAGTAAGTCCAAATTTTTTTATATGCAAATTAAGGGATTTTTGGTATAAGTTAATTGAGCTTTAAATTAACCAGAATTTGCTATTGACATCTTCGGGTTTTATTTGTATAACTAATATATTAGCGTATTATACTTACTTTACAACACCTAAAAATTTATGGCACCTGTAGTTTACAAAAGACAACGACAAATAATAGACTTTATTCGTCAACATATTCAAACTAACGGATCAGCTCCCACACTAAGGCAGATTGCTGATGCCTTGGGGGTTTCTTCGTTAGCCACTGTTCATGAACACCTTCAAACTTTAGAGGATAAAAAACTAATAAAAAGAAAGCGCGGAAAAACCCGGTCAATTGAGCTCGTCGATGAAACTATTAATTTTCCGTCAGAGGCTCTTGAAGTTCCAATAATGGGCTATATTGCAGCAGGTGCACCAATAGAACCTCACACAGATCCTAACGCTGCAGTTTCAATTCCCTCTACCTTTATATCCGGCAAAAAAAGAACTTATGTATTGCAAGTAAAAGGCGAATCTATGATAGAAGAACAAATTAGGGATGGTGATTTCGTTGTTGTTGAACAAACCGAAGAGGCCAGAAACGGCGAGATAGTGGTAGCACTATTGGATAATGGTATGGCTACGCTTAAGAGATTTTTCAAAGAAACAACGAGGATTCGCTTAGAACCAGCAAATGCCGCAATGAGCCCAATATTTGTAAGAAATGTTAGGATCCAAGGTAAAGTTGTGGGATTGATAAGAAGGTACAATTAACTTACTCTTTGTGCTTCAGATGGTGGCGAATGTATATATACGCCATGATACCAAATCCAGCTATTATTACAATTTGAAACTTCCTGAAAAATGGTTCTATAGCCATCCAGTTTTGGCCAAGTTTCAGACCCACAAAAGCTAACAAGCCTGACCAAATAAATGAACCCACAAAGGTCAAGAGGGTGAAAAGTGGAACATTCATTTTAGCTATGCCCGCAGGCAGTGAGATGAAAGTTCTAACAATAGGTAGCAGCCTTGAGGCAAATGTTATCCATTGACCATGGGTGTGAAACCATTTTTTTGATCTTTCAAATTCAGATTCTTTAAGTAGTAACCACTTACCCCAGCGTCTTATTATATTTAGCGTCCATTCTTCGCCTTTGTAATAGCCCAAGTAATATGCTAATAATGACCCAACTGTGTTACCAATAGCCCCGATTAGTGTAACCGCCCAAAAACTTACTACACCACGGCCGGCAAGAAATCCGGCAAAAGGCATTGTAACTTCAGAAGGAATTGGAATAAGCGCGGATTCTGCAGCCATGAGAACGAAGATAGAAAAGTACCCATACCTTGAAATAAGGTCTGTTAAAAATCCTACTAGTGCATGCATTATGTAGCTCATGGTTTTAGAATTGTAGCGGCTGATCGATTTTATTTCCTTCGAGTAAATTTCTTCCAGTCATGCTTGAAGGTACTTGAATATTCATAAGCGTTAGAATAGTCGGTGCTACATCCGCTAGTATACCAGATTGTAATATTTTTGAATTACCTAAAAGATAGTTAGCAATAACGGCAAAAGGAACAGGGTTGACGCTGTGTTCGGTGTCAATGCCACCGGTTGTTAAATTTAACATCTCTTCCGCATTGCCATGATCAGCAGTTATAACAAGCGCACCCTCGTATGCAAGAACCATATTTGCAACATCTCCTAGAACTTTATCTATTTGCTCAACCGCCTTGATAGTAGCATCTAAGTTGCCGGTATGACCAACCATGTCTGCATTGGGAAAATTAACAACTATAAATTCATATTGTTGTGCTTTAATTTTATCAATTAAATTTTTACAAATTTCTTCTGATGACATTTCCGGCTTTTTATCATAAGTAGCCACCTTGGGAGATGGAATAATAATACGTTCTTCGTTTGTAAAAGGCGTATCCCTTAGACCATTAAAATAGAATGTTACAAAACGTTCTTTTTCCGATTCAGTAATTCTTAATTGACGCAAGCCCTGTGAGGAAACCACATGACCAATTGGAGTTTTTACCATCTCAGGAGGAAACGCTGGTACACCTCCCTCTTTGGTAATTTGCTTACTATATTCGGTCATAGTCACAAAATATAAATCCTTTAGTTTTTTACCCCTTTCAAATGGTGCCTCTTCAGCTGGTTTAGCCTTTTTAATAATATGAGTCTTTTTATATTCGACTTGGTATGGATCATACTCAAAAAGACTATTAGCTTTCGAGAAATCATCCAGCACAAAAGCCTTTGTGAGTTGGCGTGGTCTGTCGATTCTAAAATTATAAAAAACGACAGCGTCACCGTCTTTGATGAGGGCAACGGGGGTTTTACTGTCAGTCAAAATTAACGAGGGTTCAATAAATTCGTCAGTTTTACCAGCATCGTATGATTTTTTAATTGCTTCATAAGGAGTTTTTACCATAGCACCTTTGCCTTGAGTTAAAGCAAAATATGCTTTGGCAGTTCTGTCCCACCTCTGGTCGCGATCCATTGCCCAATATCTACCTATAATCGAGGCGATTGTACCCACTTTTTCTTTTATTAAAACTTCTTCAACTTGTTCAATATAAATTTTGGCTGAAGTGGGTGAAGAATCCCGACCGTCTGTAAAAAGATGAAGAAAAAGCTTTGCTATTTTATTTACTGATGCCATATGAATTAATGAAAATAAATGGTCGATGTCTGAATGAACACCTCCTGAACCGACTAAACCCATTAAATGTAGTGCCGAGTTGTTTTTTTTGACATGCGAAAATGCATTAGCGAAAATTTGATTGTCAAAAAATGTACCGTCGGCAATCGCCAAGTTAATACGTTCCAGATCTTGATAAACAATCCTACCTGCTCCTAAATTCAAGTGGCCGGTTTCTGTATTGCCATCTTCACCTCTGGGTAAACCAACTGCCTTGCCTGATGCTGAGAGTGTGGTGTGTGGATAGGAGGCCATAAATTTGGAAATATTTGGAGTTTTGGCTTGAGTTATGGCGTTACCTGCACTTGGTGCAGCTATTCCCCAGCCGTCAAGTATCGCAAGTAATACAAATTTTGGACCACCGCCAAGGAAGCTCATTTAAGATTTGACTGTAAGCTCTGAGGAAATGCTTAAAAGTCGGTTATATTTAATTACGCGCTCACCTCGAGCGGGTGCTCCAAATTTTACATAGTCAGCGCCGATGCCGACTGCAAAGTCGGCTATAAACCAATCGTTGGTTTCACCAGATCTATGAGAAACAATTACCTTCCAATTTGCTTCTCTTGCCTTTTTAATTACTTGGATAGTTTCGGAAACCGTACCCACCTGGTTGGGTTTGATTAATATGCCGTTACAGGCTTTTTCATTTACGGCCTTTTCTAATCTTTCGAGGTTCGTTGCCAATAGGTCATCGCCAACTATGGTCAATTGGCCTTCAAATTGAGCATACAGCTTCTTCCAACTGTCCCACGCATCCTCGTTGAAGGGGTCTTCAAGTAATGCAAGATGATACTGGTTGTTAATGTTTTTGTAATACTCCAAAAGTGCGTCGTCATTTAGTGGCGATGATTTATCGCGAATAGTATATTCACCATTTTTGAAAAAGATCGAGGCGGCAACATCAAGGCTCAAAAAAACGTCGCGGCCAATTTGGTAGTTGGTAGATTTTATGGATTCGTAGAGCACTTCCAAAGCATCCGCATTAGTGAAGAGATTTGGTGCGTAACCCCCTTCATCACCAACAGAATGAATAGCACCACGCCTTTCAAGGTCTTTACCTAGAGTTATATAAACTTCTGATGCAAGTCGCATGGCGTCAGGATATGGTTTTGAACTGGCTGGAATAATATGAAATTCTTGAAAATCCAAATTACCAGCACCATGTAAGCCACCATTTATCATATTAAATATGGGGAAAGGGACATGAACTTTGGCTTCCAATCCCATATTTAAAGCAACCGAATTAATCCATGTATAGAGTGCTGTGTTATTTGAAAGAGCTGCTGCTTTACAAACTGCGTTAGAAACTGCCAACAGCGCGTTAGCACCATATTTTGATTTATTTTTCGTTCCGTCTAATTGTATTAAGGTCTTATCAATATTTATTTGATCATTAGCATCCATACCGACTAATTTGGGCCCTAAGACAGTGTTTACATTATCCACTGCTTTTAATACACCGTGGCCTAAATATCTTTGCGCATCGCCGTCGCGCAATTCTAAGGCTTCATAAGTTCCGGTCGAAGAGCCGCCAGGCACAGAAGCAACACCCACATGACCAGAATCAAGCTGGCAAGCTGCTTCTACAGTCGGAAAACTTCTAGAGTCTAGAATCTCGCGTGCCCATATTTTTGTTATCTTTGCCATATCTTAAAGCTTAATGAAGTTTTAACGCGATTGCAACTTCTCAATTTTTATAGGTTTGACTACTATTTAATAAATAAAAGTTTACGAGTGTTTTGTTGCAAGTTCTTTTTCTGCGTCAATTATCACTCCACGTACGCGATTTACAGAATCGGGATTTATAGAAATGCTTGTTATACCGTAGCTCACCAATTCTTTAACCAGGTCATCGTACTGCGAAGGTGCCTGACCGCAAATTGAGGAGTTAACATTATGTTTATTACAGGCCTTAATCACTCTCTTGAAAGACCACGAGATCGCTTTTGACCGTTCGTTAAAAGCATCTGCAACTTCAGCATTATCGCGATCAGTACCTGTCGTTAACATTGTCAAATCATTAGAACCTATCGAGACACCGTCTATTCCCACTTTGATAAAATCCTCGATGAGTATAACGTTTGTAGGTATTTCGACCATCATCCAGAACTTAAATGTCGGATCTTCAAAAAGGCCCTCGGCTGCAACAAGCCTTCTAATTTTTTTAAGTTCTTCAGGCGAGCGAACGAAAGGTATCATTAACCGTAAATTATTGTATTCACGGCGGACATTTTTAATCGCCTGAAGTTCTAAATTAAAAACTTCTGGGTTTGCAATATAGCGATACGCACCACGGAATCCAAGCATTGGATTTGGCTCTTCCGGTTCCCAGGCAGCTCCTCCGGGGAGCGATCGATACTCATTTGTCTTAAAATCTGTAGCGCGATAAGTAACTGGCCTGGGATGAAAAGCTTTGCAAAAAATAGTTAAATCATGTTCGAGTTTTTCGATAAATTTATCTTGCTTTTTTTCTTTTATGGCCTGCTTGGGGTGAATCCCTATCCCAGCAATCATAAATTCGGCCCTTAAAAGTCCAATTCCGTCTACATGCAATTTTGCAATATCGCGAGCAAGTTCTTTTTCTGCAAGATTTACATATAGATGTGTGGCGGTTTTTTGAGTGTAAATTTTTTCGTGCTCTTTTTTTTCAAATTTTTTGGTCTTTGAGCCTAAATAAACGTGACCCTTCTCGCCATCGACGGTTACCATTTGATCATCTTTGAGTTTTTTGGTGGCTTCGCGACTCCCAACTACGGCAGGAATTCCGAGCTCTCTTGAAACGATAGCCGCATGACTGGTTTGTCCACCCTCATCTGTAACTATCGCAGCTGCTTTTTTCATTGCAGGTACATAATCAGGAGAGGTCATTTTAGCGACCAATACATCTCCTTCTTTGACTTTATTTAATTCTTTCGGACTTTTAAGAATTTTTACTGTTCCCGATGCAATTCCAGGAGATGCTCCTGCCCCTGTTAGATAGGGTGTATCGGCAATTTTTATGTCATCTAACGTATCCTTGGCCTTCTTGTTAATTGTGTCGATAGTGGTAACCGGTCGGGTCTGGACAATATATAAATTATTACCTTCCTTTGCCCACTCTATGTCTTGGGGAAAATAGTAGTGCTTTTGAAGTCCATCTGCGATTTTCGCAAGTTTGACGATTTCTTTATCCGTGATTTTTTGTTTCTCACGCTGTTTCTTGGGAACTTCTACTTCTTTGGTTTTGTCACCTTTTTTAATCAATTGGACGGATTGGTCAGATATTTCTTTGGATAAAATAGCAAATGTTTCTTTTTGAACAATATACGTATCAGGTACAACAGATCCCTGTACTATCATCTCCCCAAGCCCCCAAACCGACTCAATTACAATTCTGTCCTTTAGGTTTTTAACCGGATCTATTGTAAACATAACCCCCGATACTTGTGATTGAACCATTTTTTGAACTATAACCGAAATCTTGACCTTTGCTGTGTCAATGTTATTTTGAGCACGGTAAAATATTGCTCGGGCGGTAAAAAGTGAAGCCCAACAGTCACGAACAGCTTGGAGTAAATTGTTATAGCCTCTAATGTTTAAATATGTGGCTTGCTGGCCTGCAAACGATGCGCCGGGCAAATCCTCGGCCGTTGCTGAAGATCTAACCGCAACAAGTGAGTGTCTAAAACGGCCAGATAATTTCTTGTAAGCTTTAATGACTTCTTTTGCAACCTCGTCAGGGATCTCACTAGTTCTTATAATTCGCTCAATTTTCTTAGAAGCTTCTTGGAGTTGGTCTGAATTATTTACATCGGTTTCGGCTACAATTCGATTAATTTTTAAAGCCAAGTCGTTTTGAGTAAGAAAAAGATCATATGATTCTACTGTTACGGCAAATCCGTTTGGCACAGGAAAACCTGCTTGTGTCATTTCACCCAAGTTGGCTCCCTTACCGCCAACTAGTGGAATATCTTCCTTATCAATATCCTTAAAAAAAGTAATTAGCGGTTTTACTGACATGACGAATTCTTATACTAATGTAGTTTATCTTGTGTAGTTTTTCAACTGTAGTTTACAGGTTGATAGTTTTATCAACCTGTAAAAAGCGTTAACTATTTTTTAGTTTGTCCTTAAAATAATCCACCCAGGGAATTGTCATAGGATCAATTTGATAGTAGCGAGACAGGTAATAAACAACCATAGAACCAAAAACTAACGTCTCAAATAATTGATTCATTTTGGTTTTTGAAGTGGGCTTATATTTTATATAATCTACAAAATTTTTACCAACCACCTCTTCGGTTAGTGGATAGCGTTTGGCGACACGCTCGGAGTATAAATCAGATTCAAAAAAAACAAATTTAATAACATCCTTCAATTTATTTGGGTTTTTCAACCCTTCCATAAGATGGTGATTAAGTTCAGGAAGTTCATATAGGGCTGTGAAAGTTTTTGCACTTTCGTTAAATTGATTTTTAAGTGTATATACCACTCCATACAGGTGTTCCGAGGCTACAAGCATCGGAGCCGTGCCTTTCAATTCTTGTGCAAATTTTTTTGCAAGGTTTTCAGTAGCGTTTTCTTGCGAATAATTGTCAAAGCTTTGTTTCATTGTTACAAGAGCATTCGCAATCTCATCCGCAGAAACCTGAATAAGTTTTAGTTTTGCTAATAATGCGAGAATTGCCCCAACAGCATAACCTATTGATAATCTTGGTTGTTCTGAAGGATTATTTGATGGATTGAAAACGTACGAGGGAATGGTATTTTCTTTAACAATACTGTCTAATTTTCCACCTGTTGTAATAATAAATAATTTGACTTTCCGGGAAAGAGCTTCATAAGTACAGGCAACCGTTTCTTCAGTTGTGCCAGAATATGAAGATGAGATTAGTAAAGTTTTGTCTGAAGCGTAGTTTGGGATGTGGTAGCCGTTAAATATTTCTAGTGGAACTCTAAGTCTATCTTCACATAGGGCATCTACCATTCTGGCACCCAAAGTAGACCCGCCCATACCACAAACAACAATGTTATCAATATCCGAAAATTCAGTAGGAATGCTCATTGCATTAATTTCGTCCCACGCTTGTCGAAGTTGATCCGGATAAAGTTTAATGGTGTCTAATACTTTGGAGTATTTTTCTTCCAAATCGAAATTTTTGCGTGATTGTTTAGACTTATTGATAGACATATTTAATGGTAGAACTAAAAAACCAGCACATCAAGCTTAAAATAAACAAAAACAGTCTAAATATCGAGAAATTGTTTTATCCCGACTTTATTCTTAGCCTTGAAAGCCTTATCAACCTTCTGTATCGGATCAGATCCTAGAAACTCTAGCAATGAAGTGAGTTTTTCTATCCTTTCATCTTTACTTTTCAAATTCCGAAGAGATTCTATATTAGGTTCAATTTCAAAATATTTTAGCTTATCCGCCATTGGCAGTTGCCAAAAGAGTAAAAATCCGCGGTTTGGGAAATCTACGCCTATAACTTTATAACAGTGTTTCATAAAGGTCCTTTCCAGCTTTAGTAACTCATCTTCTATTTCCAATTTATAATATACAAGCATATTTGGTTCTACAGGTGCACTACCTAACTCGAAATACATTTTAATTTTTGGCTCTGTACCTGATGGTCTAAGCGTTACCTTTACTGATATGAAGTTTGAAAATGTTTTAAAATGAAAAACTAATACATCTTTAGACACTTTGTCAGTTTCTGAAACAATTGGTTTCCTATTCCAATAATCTTCAATATGGTCGACTTTGTATTCACCGAAGGAAGTTGGATTTTCAGTTCTCAATGAATCTTGAATTTTATGTATCTCCGCCATTCCTTGAGCACCAGGCAACCTAATCTCGGTTAAATAGTTTCTAAAGTAACCATATTTCGAATATGTCTCATCAAGATAGTCTATCAAAGTTAAATTCATCTTTTTAAGACTTGCCCCAAGTTCAGCTAACCAAATTGCACCAACACAAGCATCTTTATCACGTAAATAATTTCCTGCAATATAGCCATGACTTTCTTCAAGACCTAGTAGTAAATTGTCAATTTTTCCGCTTCTTTCTAAGTTGTTCATTTCCGCTCCAATATACTTAAAACCCACAGGAAGTTCACCGTTAGTAAGCATGTTGTTTTTTTCGGCAATTATTTTTGATAAATTTGTTGTTACACTTGTTTTTATCACAATCCCAACACCCGCGAGGTCTTCTTTCTTTTTTTCTATGACATACCTTGTTAGTATTACTCCAATCTCGTTACCATTTATATAACTCCACTTGCCATTGTGCTTAACCATTATCCCAATTCTGTCTGCATCAGGATCACTATTTAAAATAATGTCAGCTTTTTTATCTTTGGCATATTCGAGTGTAGTATCAAATGACTCAATAACTTCAGGATTTGGAATATTAAATGTTATGTTCTCAAACTTTCCACTTTGATTACTGGTTTTAGGATCTGGACTTACCTTAAAACCGACATGCTCTAATGTCTTTAGTACTGAGGTGCTACCAACTCCATGAAGCGGTGTGTATATAATATCAAGTTCTCTATCCTTAGATAGGGTAAGATTTGAGGTTTCTTTAATGTAGGCTTTGTCCACGTCTGAACCGATTAAAACAAGTTTCGAGGTTTTCTTTGCTTCTTCGATATTAATGTTATTTATAGTCTTCACACTTTGTGTTACTTCTTTTACGAGTAATTCGTCATCGGGAGGAATTAGCTGACCACCATGCTCATCATAAACTTTTTTGCCATTATGTTCTGGGGGATTATGACTTGCATCGAACATGTCACCTGCTATAGCATTAAGGTAGCGTATTGAAAATGAAAGCTCAGGTGTAGTTCGAGGGGCATCAAATATATATGTTTTGATGTTATTTGCTGTATATACTTCTGCAGCAGCATAAGCAAGGTCTTTACCGGTTAAATTTCTTACGGGGTTAGGTAGTTCTTCATCGAGGTGTTTATTTGTAAAAAATTCACGGACACCGTAGGCTAGAACAATACCGCGTGTTTTGACTTCCGATTTATATATTTTTGTAAGATATTGTGAGTGTCCCTGTGCAGATGATTTAATTGTCCATGTATTAATTCTATTCGGACCTATCCCTACTTCACCCCTTCTTCCGCCAGTTCCGAAAGGAATAATTTGGTAAAAGCAGTCAAGAAGATAATCCCAATCTTTGCTTTCTATCAAATGTAATATTTGTGGTTTATAATCAGAGAATTCTTCACGAGTAATCCAATCTTTAAGAAAGGTTATAGCACTATTTTTGTAAATTTCATCGATCTTTAAGAGTCTAAATCCGTTTTTTACCTTTTCCAATAAATTTGCCGACTCCATAAGTTAATGTAGACTTTTTATTCTAATTGAGTTATTGATATAAAATCAAGAGAATCAGCAAGAGAAACTTTTGAAGTTTTAGCATCAACGTCAGCCATTGCAAATAGTTTAATTATCATTTCTAATTGAACTTTGCTAAAGCGAGATGCTTGCCGCTGGAGTTTTCCAAGACGCCAAGAAGGTAAATTAAGCCCTCCCGGATCAACTTTTGCCCAATAAACGTCTCTTAGGTGACGAGTCAAAAGTGCAAAAACAAATTCTACTGGCTCGTTATTTATAAGTTTGTGAAGCGTACTGAGAGATGTTTTTAAATTACCTGGGAAAAATGAGTCCAAATAAGCCCATATCAGTTTTGGTAATTTATACTCCTCAACCTTATGAATTATTTTAATCTGTTTTAATGCAGTTTTCGAAATAGTACCGGGGTGATAAATAACTACAGTTATACCATCAACTTCCAGACGCCGATTTATCAGATTTAAGTCCTTCTTGTTTAATAAATTGAAGTTTTCGATTAGCACAAACCTGTCTTTTTTAAAAAGTCCGGAAAAAGTTAGGGTTTCACCAATATTTTTGTTTTTATTAAAAATTCTATCTATTTCCCACCCTCTTTTTGATGCAGCATCTACTAACACCCGAAGCCTTTCATAGCTTGTGTGGGAATCGTCGCCATGTACAACAATAATTTTCATCTGCTTACTCTTGTTTTATATGCCTATTGTATAAGTCTTCAACTTTCCTATGAAAATTCCTTTTTCCCCGTCTAATATGTGGCACCAAACTTCCGGAAAAATTTTTTGGAATGTGGGTTAGTTCATGTAGTAGTACTTTGTCCTTCTCGATATTAGACAGTTTGTCGTATTTTTCTGATATAACTTCCACAATATACGCGGGTTTTTGTTTTAATGCTTGTTGCCAAACTTTTGAAAGTCCCCAAATTCTGGCATATGCCCTCGTTTGGGAGTTTTCGGAGCGCATGCAATGAAGTGAATTTACCTCCACCCAACTTAGATCAAGTTTGTCACATAAATACACAATCTGCTTGGCTATATCTGGTGCGTCTTGCCATATTACCGATTTTCGAGTTTTCCCGCGATTTTTGGTTTTTTTAACTTTTCGCCTCGACCTTCGAAAAATAGAAAGTTTATTGTAGTTTAAAAACTTCAGCACCTTCTTTTACCTCCTTTTCGGTCTTTAAACCAATAGCATCACCCTTGCCGGCTTTTTCAATTTTTTCGTGTTCGCTTTGCATCGATGTTACTTCTTGTTCGAACATCTCCTCACCACCTCGTTCGAATTTAATTTTATCTCCAACAGCCAAATTAGCATCAAGCTCGATAATAGCCACACCTATCTTGTCATAAAAATGACTAACTTTACCTATTTTAAATTGCAATTTGTACTCACCTCCCCCACAATGAGATAGCTTCTTTGAAGCATCTCATGGGGTCCCGTGAGATGTCTCAGACTATCTCACTGGGACTCTCCCGGTCCCGCATGAAACGCTTATTGGTTTTTCTAAGTATTACTAAACTTCAAAAAGGCTTGTTAGAGTGTCATGAACAAAATCGTCAGAATGAAATCCATGGCAAAGCGCAACTGCCAAAGCATCAGCAGCGTTGTCAAAGTGTGTTTTTTTGTGAGCTCTACTTCTTACTTTTGGTCCGAGCAATTTCCTAACATAATACTGAATCATTTTCTTATCTGCTCGACCATTGCCAGTTACCACTTTTTTAATTGTTCCGGGAGCGTATTCAACAACATGAATGTTCTGTTCAGCGGCTGAATACAGCATCACGCCTTGTGCTTGGCCAACGCGTATCGCCGTTTTTGCATTTGTAGCAAAAAACAACTTTTCAATAGCAAAAATATCCGGTTTATATTTAGTTAATATCATGGAAATTTGCTTGTGTATATCAACAAGCCTCGCTCCCGGAGAACCATCTTTGTCGGTTTCGATAAGCCCAAAATTAATTACATCAAAGTTTTTCGGTTCAACGCTAATTAACCCAAAACCGGTTGTTGCAGTACCTGGATCTATACCAAGAATAATCATAAATTAACTCACTAAGTATATCAGACAAAAAATCTCGCCAGTACTACATTGATTTCTTTTTGCCTGCTTTGCGAGGCAGCTTGATGAATGTAAAAAGGGAGAGAAACTTATACCAATAGCCTTTTAATTTCCTGGCAATCTTCGTGTCTTTAACTCTTTCTCCGGATTTGTTCTGGAAAAATATAAGATATACGATTTCTAGTATGCCAGTTGTGTTAAGAATTAATATCAAAACAAACCAAACTTTTTGTTTATTTCTTGCAGACTTCCAAAGTGCAATACCTTTCCAAATGATTGACCAAATAAGCACTAGTGTAAATAAAAGCCGTGCTAGGGAAAATTGTAGCGAAACTCCGCTAGTCCCATTTGTAACATTATTAAGTGAATTAAGCATTTTTTTATTTAATCACACTTTGAGCCTAATGTATAGCATCATATTGCAAACAGCAGCTTTGCGTTTATGGTGGTTTTAGCAATCACTTCATCTACAGAAAGTTGTTTAATTTCTGCCAATTTTTGCGTGACATAGACTAAATTTTTCGGTTCATTGGGGAATATATGTCTAGACTTTAGTGGTTCTGGCGTCAAATATGGTGAGTCAGTTTCCAGCACTATAAGCCCAAGAGGGAAGTTTTTGGCAAATTCAAGTTTATCCTTATCATACGTTAAGTCGCCATCAAGACCAATAAAAATATTCTTTTTCTTTGCAAAGTCAAAAATTGTAGAGTTTGGTGTGACGCAATGCAAAACCAGGCGCTTTTCGAAATGCTCACTCCAAACCGATTCTATTATTGAAACAATATCACTATCCGCAGCGCGATTGTGGACAATAACACTCTTATCATTTTTGATAGCTACTTCAAGTTGGCTTTTAAAGAACTTTTTTTGTATGCTTGCGGGTGACGTATAACGGTAATAATCAAGACCAATTTCCCCAATTGCCTTTATTTTTGGATTAGCCAACAATTCCTCCAATTTCACCATGGAAGCATCCAAATTAATTTTTTCGAGATCAATTGTGGGATGGTAGCCTACGGCACAAAACACATTT
>CAYTOP010000006.1:5250-6489 GCA_964439585.1 uncultured Gammaproteobacteria bacterium | reverse complement strand
GAAGTTGTCAGCGATTTCAATCGCCTTTTTTGAAGTGGGAAGATCAATCGCAGGTATCATAAAGTGCGTTATGCCGCTTTCTCTTCCTGATCTAATCACATCCCCAAAAGTGTTAGCAAATTCAGGTAAATTTAAATGACAATGCGTATCAAACATAATTAGCATTAAGTATAGCGGATATTGTAAGTGAAGTTAGAAACTAAAATTACAGCCCATTTCAAAATCATCTTATTAAGATGCGGCTGTGGAGTTTTAACAAAGTCAAACCTTTAGAAGTTTACGAGGTAATAAATTTTGGAGTTGGCTTTCACTCCTGCAATCCATGTTTGAAACTCAGAAGATAATTTGTTTTGGACAAGAGAATCTGTAATTTGGCCTTTGACTTCTTCGAATTTCTGTTCACCAAAAGTTGCTTTATTATCATCATAGTATTTTTGTACTTCATCCTCTGAAACTGCAAGTTTATCTTGCATTAAAGCTTCTACAGTTTTTCTAAGTTTTATAAGGTCTTTTAGCTGTTCTAGTGTCTGGCCGTTAAAAGTCATATATTGCTCGATGCTAGTGCCTTGTGATTTAAGTTGAGTGTCTAGTTCATCTATCTGAGTTTGAACTTCTTCGTCGGTAACTACTATATTGCGTTTGGCCGCCTCCTGGTAAATAAGCTTTTTGGTGATTACGCTATCCAATTCCTGAGTAGCGTAATTTTTCTCCAAGTCACGCACCAGCTCGTAGCGCGTTATCGGCTTCCCATTCACAATTGCTACCACAAAAAGACCTCTCAAATAATAAAGTAAACCAGCAAAAGCCGCGACGATGATAACCAGACCTAGCATTCTTTTAGGTCGAACTGAAAATCTTTTTTTAGGACTGGTGGATACATCTGATGAAATATCAGTCATGGTGTTAATATTTTTAGTGCGAGTAGCTTTTCTTGATGTTAACTTTTTGGCTGTTGATGACTTTTTAGTTGTTTTTGTCGATTTTTTTGTTGTAGCCATGTTTTTGAATGCTAACAGAATAAAATAACTTTTGAAAGGGGTAAAAATCAGGTAGACTTCTCAAATCGTTTTTGAACTTCAGTCCAATTGACCACATGCCACCAGGCTTCTATATATTCAGGCCGTCGATTTTGATATTTTAAATAATATGCATGTTCCCAAACATCAAGAGTAAGAATGGGGTTTTTCCCCAAAGATATAGGCGAATCTTGGTGTTTGGTGTCAATTATCTAAAGTTTAC
>CAYTOP010000006.1:0-5240 GCA_964439585.1 uncultured Gammaproteobacteria bacterium | reverse complement strand
CTCTACCGAAATGATTGCCTGCAACTTCAGTAAATAATTCTTTAAATTTTTCATAAGAGGAAAAAGATTTGTTCAAAGCTGCCAAAAGTTCTCCATCGGGTTCTTGATCTTTTTTTGTAGCCATGATTTCCCAAAAAACAGAGTGGTTATAAAAACCCCCGCCATTATTAGTAACAGCTTTTCTTATGGCTTCATCCAAATCGTCTAGGGATGAAAGAATCTCTTCTATGCTCTTTTTGTTGACCGAGGCGTCGTTTTCTATCGCAGAATTAAGCTTTGCAGTATAGCCTGCGTGATGCTTGTCATGATGAAGTTTCATCGTTTCCTCGTCTATATATGGCTCGAGCGCATTGTACGCGTACGGCAAATCCGGTAATTTAAAAAAATTCATAATTACAAAATACCTAGTACAAATTTTAATATAAAAATCACTATAAGTGAAATTATAAGCGCACTACCGATGGGTATATAAAAAGTCCTTGGTCCTCTGATGAAATAAACGTCACCGGGCATGGTTATCGGCATCTTGTTTTTTCCTGCAAGCATATACATACCCACAAAAGCAATAAAGTATAAAAGAATAAATACTCTCAAAATCAAAATCATATTACCACTATATACTCATACAGTTAAAATTATCAACAATAAACTTTTGCAATAATCTATTCTAAATTTACTACCACTCTCCTGCTTTGGGGGCCATTAAACTCAAAAAGTACAACCTTTTGCCAGTCACCCAACACCAATCCGCCATCCACGTATGGAACTGATATTTGTGTACCTATTAATGTAGAAAGTAAATGATCACCAAAATGATTTGGATCATGTGGGTGGTTATAAGTTAAATTAGGAACCATATTGCGAAATGCCTTTAAATAATCTTTGTCGGTTTCCGGATCCAGATCAGCCGTAGCTATGGAGCAAGTTGTATGGGTAACAAAAATATTACAGGAACCTTTTCGCTCACCGCTTTTTGATATAAGATCGTTTATCAGATTGGTGATGTCCACGACCTCATCTTTTTGAGTTGTTTCTATGTTTATCGTATACATATTATTGTTAAAGATGAACGTACATTGTCGCTAGGTACCTACGGCCACACAACTATTATAGTAGAGCAAAATCTTACGGGAGTAAAATTTTATAGTCTGATGCCAAACTAACAGAAGATATCTTGTTATCTGAGTCAAGTTGAAATGCAGCCAAATAATTGTCTCGAGATACACCTATGATGGCGTTGCCATAGTTCGCCGGATACGCAGATTTTAAATTGATAACAATGTTACTTGTATCGTCAAAATCCCAAGGACCTGTTGCTTCTGCTAGATAATCCAGCTTGCTTATTAATTCGTCGGCGGACAGTATGCCGCAACACTCAGCAGCTTCTATTCGCATACTAACGGTTGGTGCCACTATGTATTTAAGCCCTAGATAATTCTTACTTTCGAGTGCCGCAATTATACTTTCTCGGACGTCATCCGTCGTGAGTATTTTTGGAGTTGGAGTTGGGCTGGGAACATATGTGGTAGGTTGACTGGTTGGTAAACTATCACCTGAATGGTTTTCATTGGTTGTATTTTTGCCTGCAAGATAGCCTGTTATCGCTATCATTAAAATAACTAGTGCCGTTAAAAAGCCTAATATATAGTATTTTGCCTTCATGCGCCCAAATTATATATAGTATGCAAATTAAACTCAAGGCAAAGCAAATGATACTCCATAGACGTGGAGTCCATGGTATCTTTTCCGCCTTGGGCGATGAGACTGTTCTCCATCCACGATTAAATTGCGTGGTATTGCGAAAAGTGAAAATAAATTAGGTGTTGATATTTTAGTAAAAAGTATGCAATTATTAACTAATGCAAGACGATAATAGCAATTCCACTACACCAAATTCACCTGACGCAATCAGTAATAGTACGCCCACCGCCATTCCAGGAAATGACTCAACCAATATGGACCCGATGGGTGCCGTAGAAAGTCCTGCTGTGCAAGTACAATCAAGCACAGTTTCGCCAATGAGCTCACCCCCAAGCACCCCATCATCAGATCCATCCGCAGGTGTTACTTCGCAAACTAGTTCTCAATACGCTGTACAAGGTGATTCCGGCGCGGATTCAAATAGCGGCTCATCTGACACGCCCGCTCCATTTTCTTCAGGTTTCAATACAGCAGCTGGTACGCCACAAGTTATGGGTGATACAGGCATGCAAGGAGATCAAAATACAGAATCTATACCGACACCACCTACTGCTACGCCACCCGTAGGATCAGGTGATGTTTCATCGGTAATGAGCACACCCGGACCGAAAAAAAGTTCTGGAGTTTTTAAAATACTTTTAATAATACTAATACTTATCGCGCTTGGTGGACTGGGTTTTGCCGGCTATAACTACTATCTAAATAGCAAAACTCAAAAAGATACCATGGTGGCCCCGACTGTTTATGCTACACCAACTTTTGATCCGAATAGTATATATATAGAAAACGGCAGTATTGTACAAAAGACCTCAACCGGTGAAAGTAAAATTCTAATCGATAAAAATGACATGGAAGGTCTTGGTATTGCCGGTTTTTCGCAGGTACATGTTTCACCCAACTCAAAACTGTTGTGTTTTGAAGCGCTACCACCAGCTCCTGTCCCCGCACTTTATTTGTCAAACATCGATGGCAGCAATCGAGTTGAAGTGGGTATTAATAAAAAGGAATGTACTTGGTCACCTGATTCAGCAAAGTTAGCCTACATTAATAGTGCTACAGATTCGGGCACATCGGTGGACATATTCCTTTACGATGTAGCTACCAGCACCGAGAAGAATTTAACATCTGGCACTTCCGGTGTCGGCTTTTCCCGCGATTATGAGCTTGTTGGGTGGTCTCAAGATAGTTCAAAGGTGGTTTGCGCTTATGCTCAGACAAATACGCGCGATGCAAACGATACCAAAAGTGGAAGTTGTGAAATTAATTTAACAACAGGAGTAGTGAGCGATTTACCGGCATCAACCGACCCTTCGACAGTTCAAATACCAACTATCGAGGTAATGCAACAATAGATTAAATTGTCCTAACTATTTTCTGTGTATTACCACATTAAACAAACAGCTCACCCCATAACGTGAAGTTAGTCACTATTATTTATTTGACACACCTCTTTACACTTATCCGCACCAAGAACCAAAAGCGGACTGACAACGCCTTCCTTGATAACCGACACTACGCTAAACGGACATGCCGGACATTTAGCTCTGCCGACACGCTGAGGACTAGCTAACGCATTAGTGTCCGCATTATTAAAAGTTGCAACCATCAGACTGCACATTTTTCGTTCTGCCATGTCTTAATACAGGTAGGATTATATCACCCGTCGATCAAGATAGTAATTTACTATGAAGTGAATTCAGAGCCAAGAAATCTACCGTTAAGACAACCGGCCCTGTAGTTTCTTACTATTGACAGTAAGTTTAGCGGATGGTAAATTTTTAATCAGCTTATCTGCCCGTAAGTGTAGCACTTGTATGAAATACAGCGACATATACGGACAGTTATTAAACGAGCACATTCAATCCCAACTCCCCACTAAGTACACTTTTGGCGAAACCATAGGTTTTTATTCAAAATACAAACTACACTTTATTGTTTTGTTACTTAACTTGATTTCAACGGTTTATTTCCTCGCTCAACTAGGAAGGTGAGTAATACAGACTATGCATAAAGTTCTGTCCAGTTTAGTTATTATAGGAACAGTTAGCTCGCTTGTGATTGGTCTTTCTAATGCCTATTTTTCCGACACAGAAACTTCCACCGGCAATACTTTCCAAGCCGGTGCAATTGACCTAAAAGTTGGAAATGAAAGCTACTACAATGGTGTGATACAAAACGGCGAGGACGGGACTGCAAATACCTCCTGGGCTTTAAATGATATAACAAATCAGCTATATTTTAACTTCCTGGACTTAAAACCAGGTGATGACGGCGAAGATACCATAACTCTCCAAGTAAATGATAATCCGGCATGGGCGTGTGTTGATATCAAACTAACCGAAAATTCAGACAATGGCTGCACCGAACCGGAAGTTGCCGATGATACCGATTGTAATGCACCGGAAGATGCCGGTGCTACCGGAGAACTTGCCGATAATCTTAACTTTGTATTTTGGCTGGACGATGGCGATAACGCGCTGGAAGAAGGAGAGCAACTCCTTTCACAAGGACCAGCTGCACACATATTAAATGGTGTTACTTGGACACTTGCAGACTCGGTAAGCAACCATCTTGGACTTAGCAACGGACTACCTCTTGAGCCAAACACGCCGTATTATATCGGTAAAGCATGGTGCTTTGGTTCCTTAACTGTAAACCGTGCGCCTCCAGGGCAAGGTGACCCCATAACTAACCCCGGTTACACTTGTGACGGCTCCCAACTGGACAACTCCACGCAAACTGATCTTCTAAAGGGCGATATAACATTCACAGCAATTCAAGCCCGCAATAATCCTACTTTTTTGTGTAATGCAGACAGCGTCATACAGGGTGCTGCATATGACCCAAACAATCATGATACCTTGGGGCTTATCACATACCAAGCTAGCCCCGGTAAATACGAGTTTTGGTTTACCGTAAGCCCTCCTGGAGTTGGATTTTATATTGCCGGCCATGCATACCATAATTACTATGAAAAAGATCCCATAAATCCGGGAGACTTTTGCAATACCACAGTAGTCCCCGACCGAGAACCATACAACATAGTAGCTACGCCTGGCGATACCTATTACTGGAAGGTTTTTGATGAGACAGCAAATGATTTTTTCTGTCCATAGAAAAACCAAAGAGAAACGGGGTGAATACATAATGAAGTTTAAAAAATCTTTAGTGAGTTTACTGGCAATCGGCGCAGTTACCATCGCAGGCGTTGCCGCAACTCGAGCTTTCTTTAGCGATACAGAAACTTCAACAGGCAATACCTTTGAAGCGGGGTCAATTGATTTGAAGGTAGACAATGAAAGCTTTTGGAATAGAGGTGCTGAAGGGCTAATTGCAAAGAGAACAGATTTAAGTTGGGAAGCACAAGATCTCGATGGATCCAGCAAGGTCTTTTTCAGTTACCAAGATATGAAACCAGGTGACCTTGGTGAAGACACGATAAGCCTGCACACCGACAACGATGCATGGGTGTGTGCGAGTTTTAATGTAACGGAAAACAAAGACAATTCTTGTACAGAGCCTGAGTTGGACGATGATCC
>CAYTOP010000005.1:0-35662 GCA_964439585.1 uncultured Gammaproteobacteria bacterium | reverse complement strand
CTGCAATTGGTTCACCTCATCGTGCACGCATTGTAAAAAATAAAGTTGCTCCACCGCTGAGAGTTGCCGAGTTTGACATTATGAACGAAGAGGGCATTTCTAAGTCGGGAGGACTTTTGGATGTTGCAGTTGACTTGGCTTTAATCGATAAGAAAGGCTCGTTTTTTAACTTTAACGGCAAAGTTTTGGGACAAGGGCGGGAAGGAACAAAATCAGCTATCCGAGATGATAAAAAATTGGCGGAAGAGTTGGAGAAGAAAATTCGTGACGCAGTCGCCTCAGGTAAAAAAATCCCCAAAGAAATCGGCGAGGCAGTAGATTGAGGGTTAACTTCGATTTCTAATTACTAATTTTTAATTTTCAGTGAATTTTAATTGTTCGATTAACTAATTATAATAATGAGTAGAAATTAAGAATTATAAATTGGATATTAGACTAATGCCTGTTATAACTTCCATAAAACCCCAAAAAAATGGCAAGCGTGTCAATATCTATTTAGATAGTAAATTTGGATTTGGTTTAGATTTAGAAAACTTTGTTAAGTTGGGGTTGAAAGTTGAACAAGAATTATCATTGGAAGAAATAGAGAAAGTTATTAAAAAGGCTGAATTTCAAAAAATTTCCGACCGACTTATTAGATTCGCCATGGTTAGGCCAAGAAGTGAAAAAGAAATTCATCTTTGGATGAGAAGAAAGAAAGTTAATGAAAGTTTGCAAGATGACCTCTTTAATAAATTGAAGCGCTTTGATTTAATTGATGATGAAAAATTTGCAAAATGGTGGGTTGACCAACGACAGCATTTTAGACCAAAACCAAAAAGAATGTTGACTAATGAATTAAGAATTAAGGGAATTAGCAAAAACATAATTGAGGATGTTTTAGAGGGCACTGAAGTTGATGAGGAGAAAATTGCAAAAGATTTAATTATTAAAAATTTGTACAAATGGGAAAAACTTGACAAGTTCAAAGCCCGCCAGAAAATGACCGCGTACCTAGCAAGAAAGGGATTTGGATGGGATATAATTAGAAAAGTTGTAGAAGCCAATTTGATTGACTGATTTGTTTAATAAGAGTAAAATAAGTGCAAAGAAAAGGTAGATTATGTTAAGAGGCAAGAAAATTTCAGCTTCTGCGTACACCCCACTTAGGAATTCTTAAAAGAAGTGGTTCTCCTTTTCTGACTTAATAGTAGTAAATATAATTATGGTGACAAAAACAGCAGATGAAATCAAAGCTTTAGTTGAAGATGTGCGACATCAACGCGAAACTTTGGAGAAAAAAGAAAAGAAGATTGAAGAAAAAGAGCGGGAATTGATAGATAATCTTGCTAAGGTCGCAAAGCTTACTGCAGACGAAGCTAAAAAAATGCTTCTTGACCAAGTACAAAAAGACCTTGCTTCTGAAATCGCTAAAAAAATTAGATCAGCTGAAGAGAAAGTAAAACAAGACGCTAAAGAAAAAGCTCGCGAAATTTTAATTGACGCAATGAAACACGGAGCAACTTCTTATGTAGCTGAATATACAGTTTCCACCGTAACAGTACCCAATGAAGATGTTAAGGGAAGAATTATAGGTCGTGAAGGGAGAAACATTAGGTCTTTCGAAAGAGAAACTGGCGTTGAACTTGAACTCGATGAAACAAACGAAATAAAGCTCTCCTCGTTTGACGCAGTAAGGCGCGAAATTGCGCGAAGAGCACTGGAGTCACTCATCAGCGATACTAGAATTCAACCTTCGAGAATTGAAGAAGTTGTAGCTCAGACTAAAGCTCAAATGGAAGATGTTTTGTTGGAAGAAGGTAAAAAGATTGCTGAAACTTGTGGGGTATACAATCTTCCAACAGAAATATTAAAACTTATCGGTAGATACAAATTTAGGACATCTTATGGGCAGAATTTGGCCATTCACACAATCGAAGAAACAAAGATTGGCCTGGCTGTTGCAAATGAGATTGGTGCCGAAGTAGAGACTGTTAGGTTGGGTTGTCTTCTTCATGACATTGGTAAGGTTGTTACTGAAGTTGAAGGCACTCATGTTGAAGCGGGTGTTGCCGTCTTGAAAAAACATGGATTTCCGAAGGAAGTGGTTAATGCCGTTGCAGAACATCACGAGGATAAACCCTTTACTTCCGTAGAATCAGTTGTTGTATGGATAGCAGATGCTATTTCTGGGTCTCGACCAGGTGCACGTTACGAGCCGCATGAAGATTATGTCAAAAGAATGGAAAAGATTGAGGAAATTGCAGGAAGCTTTGATGGCGTTGACTCGGCGATTGCTTTTCAGGCAGGTCGTGATGTGAGAGTTATTGTAAATCCCAATGAAATTAACGATGACGAACTTACAATTCTCTCTAATAACATTGCTCGCAGGCTTGAAAAGGAAGCTGAATATGCGGGGCAAATAAAAGTAACCGCAATCCGTGAAGTCAGAGCAAGCGATACCACTTCAGCAAAATGAACTGCACCGCAGCATAAGCTGCGGAGTAACTTAAAAAAGATAGCAGGACTTATGTTCGTTCATCCCCACTACTAACAGACGGGGTATATTCTCAAGCATAATAAACTATCTGGCGTATACATGCAAAAAGCTCGAAGTTCTTGACATTTTAGTCAACTTTGATTATGCTGTTGTGCAATGGCAAGAATAAGTAAGCGACAGCTTTTAGACACTGTTGCTCGAAAATCTCACATCACCAAAAAAGCTGCTGAAGAGGTTGTTGAAGTTTTTTTAAACGAGATTGGTAGGAGTTTGTCCAAAGGTGATGAGGTTCTTCTTTCTGGTTTTGGTAAGTTTAGAGTTGAATGGATGGAAGGCAAAACTGTCAAAATCCCAAATACAGAAAAGATGGTTACAATTAAAAGACATCGTGCTCCACGCTTTACTGCTGGCAAAAAACTTAAGCGACAAGCCGCTCGCTAACGACCTTCTAGATATTTTTCCGCTGTTAAATTGCTTGAGTGTTATACTTATGTTATGACCAGGAAGGCAGAAAAAGCCATAATTATCGAGAATTTGACTAAAAATTTTGAAGTTAGCTTAAAAGGCGAAGGGTTAATTGGTGGAATATCTGCTTTGATTGCGCCCAAAAAAAAGCGCGTAAGTGCTGTAAAGAGTATTTCTTTCACCATAAACGAAGGTGAACTGGTTGGATTTATAGGCCCCAACGGTGCCGGCAAGACAACAACATTAAAAATATTGTCTGGACTTCTTTATCCGACATTCGGTTTTGTTCAAGTTGTTGGTTATACTCCCTGGGACAGAAAACCAGATTTTTTGAAGAATATCTCACTTGTAATGGGCCAAAAAAATCAACTTTGGTGGGATTTGCCCGCTGTTGACAGTTTTGAACTCAATAAAGAAATTTATCAAATTTCTGATGACGTTTATTCGAAAACATTGAATGAACTACTTAGCCTCTTAGATGTGCAATCCTTAGTGAATGTTCAAGTGCGTCGACTTTCTTTGGGGCAGAGGATGAGGTTGGAACTGGTGGCTGCATTGTTGCACCAGCCACAGATACTATTTTTGGATGAACCAACGTTGGGCTTGGACGTGGTTGCTCAACAGAAACTTCGAGATTTTATATATGAATACAATAGAAAGAGGAATGCTACTATCCTTCTTACTTCACACAATATGGATGATGTGGCCGATCTGACAAAGCGGGTTATTGTTATAGACAAAGGGGAAATATTATTTGATGGTCAAATTACAGAGCTGGTAGGACAGTTTGCAAAGGAAAAAATAATAAAAGTTTACTTGTCAAAAGAAACCGACTTCAAAAAATTCGAGAAGATTGGAAAAGTTAAAAGAATAGATTATCCCCAGGTCACATTATCTGTGGCTAGAGGTACTTCTGCCTCGGCAGCAGCAGAAATATTGCAAAATTTCCCTATCGCTGATTTGACAATAGATGAAGAACCAATTGAAGAAATAATACGACGCGTATTTGATGGAGAAATGCTTGCTAATAAGTTAAAAAAGAGAAAAGTAAAAAAGCGATCATGAACTCAGCAGGATATTTAAGCGTCTTCAAAATCTCCTTTAAACAAGAGTTTGCTTATAGGCTTAACTTTATTATGTGGCGGGTAAGAAATGTAATCCAAATCTTTGTAGTTTTTTATTTATGGGAAACAGTTTTTACGGCGTCGGGAATGACTTTATTTGGTTATGATAAGCCAAAGATTTTAACCTATGTTTTTGGCTTAATTATAGTTAGGGCTTTTGTTTTATCTGCTCGAGCTGTTGATGTTGCTGGGGAAATCGCAAGAGGGGATCTTAATAACTATCTTGTTAAACCTATAGACTACTTCAAATATTGGTTGACCAGAGATCTTGCAAGCAAAGCACTAAATTTATTTTTTGCTTTTTTTGAGACGCTTTTTTTGCTGTATATTTTGAAACCACCATTTTTTATTCAAACAAACCCTGTTTTAATTTCAGCCTTCTTGGTGAGTTTGGTTTTTGCAATGTTAAACTTTTTTTGTTCGTTATTTATTGTGAGCGCGGTCCCGTTTTGGACACCCGAAGCGGCATGGGGTGCGCAATTTTTATTTAGTGCCATTCTTGTTGAATTTCTTTCCGGAGCACTTTTTCCGCTTGATGTATTACCTATTATCCTGCAAAGAATTTTGAGCTTTTTGCCATTTCAATATCTTATTTACTTTCCGATACAAGTCTATCTCGGAAAGGTACAGGGACAAGAAGTAATTAAGGGCATTTTGGTCTCAGGTATGTGGGTGCTAATTTTGTATTCTTTAATGAAAATCGTTTGGAGGCGGGGACTTAAATCATACGATGCGTATGGAAGATAGTAAAAACTACTTTAGTGGATTAAAGTACTACCTAAAAGTGTGGTGGATGATGAGTAAAAATTCCTTTTTAATATATTTTTCTCAAAAGAAGGTTTTTCTGTTATTTCTTGTGGGTAAGCTTTTTAGATTTGTGTTTTTCTTCTTATTTATTTATTTTTTGATAAAGGGTGCAAACGGTTTGGCTGGTTATAATACTAACCAAACACTCTTCTTTTTTTTGACCTTTGTTTTTATTGACACTGTTGCTCAATTTCTTTTTAGGGAAGTTTATAGGTTTAGGTCTTACTTGGTGTCCGGAGATTTTGATTTGATGCTAGTTAAGCCTGTGAATGTGCTTTTTAGGGTTTTGTTGGGTGGTGCGGATGTTATTGACTTAACTACTCTACCCATTTTCCTATTTGCACTAGTTTGGATTGGCAGACTGCTGGATCCTTCTATTTACGAAGTTATTCTATATCTTTTTATGGTTGTAAATGGTTTACTTATTTCAGCAGCCTTCCACATCGCTGTTTTGGCTTTTGGGATAATCACATTGGAGGTTGATCACATAGTGATGGTGTACCGTGATTTAACAAGTCTTGCTCGTTTTCCAATTGATATTTATAAGGAACCTCTCCGGGGGGTTTTGATTTATCTTATTCCTGTTGGCGTTATGATTACATTTCCAGCAAAAGTTTTTATCGGTGTCTTGAGTTTTGGTTGGCTCACATTTGCATTTGCCTTGGGTTTTATCTTGATGTTGTTATCTTTAAAATTTTGGAACTTTGCACTAAAAAAATATACTAGCGCGTCGAGTTAATTTAATGAACAAATTGCTTATTATCTGCGGCCCGACAGCTACAGGGAAAACCAGACTTGCTTTACATCTGGCAAAAAATTTTAATGGAGAATTGGTTTCAGCAGACTCACGACAGGTTTATATAGGCATGGATATAGGGACTGGTAAGGATTTGCCAACAGCGGCTAAATTGAAATTTGAGGACTCTGTATCAAAAAAGAAGGGTGAAGGTTTCTACACGATAGACGGTATAAAGGTTTGGGGATATGACTTAGTTTCTCCCAAAAAAGAATTCAGCGTAGCTTCATATATGCAATTCGCACATAAAAAGATTAAGCAAATACTAAAACGCAAAAAGCTGCCAATAATAGTGGGCGGAACGGGACTTTATATAAAGGGAGTTATTGATGGTTTTCCAACAGCTTTTATTCCAAAAAGTAAGCGGTTACGCAAGGCTTTAGATGAAAAAGAAAAAGAGGAGCTTTTTGAAATACTCGCACAACTTGATCCACTCAAAGCAGCCTCCTTAAACAGATCGGATAAGGGGAATCCAAGGAGACTTATTCGGGCTATCGAGGTAGCACAGTGGGAAATAAAAAGAGGTAAGTACAAAAGAATTGTTCCCTTAGCAAAAACTCTTGAGATGTTGTTCGTTGGCTTGTTTCTTCCTCAAAAGGAATTGGCAAAGAAAATTGGATTGCGAGTACTCGAAAGACTTGAGTTTGGATTTGAAAAAGAGATCGATAAACTTCGTGAGATTGGTGTTAGATCAACGGCTCAGTCAATGCAAAGTTTGGGTTATCGTCAGTGGCTTTCAGATCCTGGTGGAACAATACCAGGGGACAAACTTGTTATGCTGTGGACCCGGGAGGAAATTAAATACGCGAAACGTCAAATGATTTGGTTTAAAAAGGATAGTCGAATTCACTGGTACGATTCCTTATCCACCGATTATCCAATGAATGTAGAAAAGTTGGCTGCTATTTGGTATTCTTCAAAGAGACCATGACAAAGATCCAAAAAGTTGAAATATCACACAAAACCATAATTTTTACAGTATTATTTCTGATCTTTTTATGGTTTCTTTACTACATTAAAGATATCATTCTCGCATTTTTTGTTTCCCTTTTGGTAATGGCAATTTTAAATCCTACAGTTACCAAACTTACTAAACATAAAATCCCAAGAGTTGTTTCTGTGGTGCTAATATATTTCCTTGTTTTTGGTGTTTTTGGTTTACTTGTCGCGACTTTAACTCCGGTTGTTGTGGACCAAACTGCATCATTTGTTAGTAATTTACCCAAGCTTGTTGACAATATTCCATTTTTGTCCGGTTTTGGTGATCAGGTGGTGAATCAATTCATAACAGAAGTTGTTTCTGTTCCAGGACAGTTAGCAAAAGTAACCCTTTCCGTTTTTTCTAATTTGATAGGTGTTTTTTCTGTTTTGGTATTTTCGTTCTACTTGATACTTGCTCGAAGTGAATTGGAAGACCAAATAGGATTTTTTGTGGGAGCGGAAAGAAAAGAGAGGATCGGAAAAGTTCTAAATCTTTTGGAAGTAAAGCTGGGCGGATGGGCAAGAGGCGAGCTTATTTTGATGCTTGTAATAGGTACTGTAACCTATATTGGCTTTCGGCTTATAGGTTTGCCATATGCATTACCATTGGCAATACTTGCAGGTTTTCTGGAGATTGTTCCAACGATAGGTCCAACCATTGCAGCACTCCCACCCTTAATCATAGGTTTTGTTGTGTCACCGATTACAGGGCTTGCAACTGTAGCTTTAGCGTTTTTAGTTCAGCAAACAGAAAATTACCTTTTAGTTCCTAGGATTATGCAAAGTTCAGTTGGTTTAAACCCAATAATCACATTACTCTCTCTTGCAATTGGCTTTCGGCTTGCAGGTGTCATTGGTGCGATAATATCAATACCTTTAGTGGTTGCGGCAAAAGTTATTCTGCAAGATTATTATCATCTGAAATAGGCTATAGACTTTGCCGTTAATCATTCAAACAATTACGGTGTGACATCCTCCCCGGGCTAAAGCCTAGAGTTTCTCTTTATCGAAGATACACATTGGGTGTAGAAAGATGACATATGAGCTAAGCTTGGCACTGCTTTCGTATTGTCAGTGTTCAATTAATTTCCGCCCTGAAAGGCAGGGTTTTCTTGAAAGCTGTTATAAATTCGAAGTGTGTGGCTAATTTCCATGGTAAAAATAGCCTGATTTTGGTATAATATGCCTGCTCTGGTAAATGGATGATTACCCCGCACTAAGTTAGCAGAAAATATTACCGATTCGAGTTGGGAGTTAGTCTAGAGGTACTTTACATTTAGTGTTTCTGGTTAGATTAAAATCTGAGTCATATTTTGGAGTATTGGCTGCTAACTTAGTGCGGGGAGGAAAGTCCAGGCAGTTGAAGGAAGGGTGGCTGTTGTAAGACAGCACGAGAACCCTGAGCTTGTCGAAGGGGAATCGCTAGTTTAGAGCCACAGAGACTACGACTCACTCCGGACCTATAGGTTTGGAGAAAGAGGGTGAAAAGAGGCAATCCTCCCCGCTGCAACCTCCGACTGAAGCGTATGAGGTATCCTTCCCGAGCATGGTATTTGTACTATGCACGCTTCGAGGTTTGAGGGCTTAGATAGATTATCATCCCATTTAAAGAAACTTTAGATGGACTAACAGAACCTGGCTTACTATTTACCAGAGCAAGAAAAATCTCATCTTTTGATGAGATTTTTTGTGGCAAAGGGAAAGAGCCTGGCTCCGCACAAAATGTCTGATGAGTCCTTCGGCCGTGCTCAGGCAATTGATCATGAGGCTCAGGTCTTCAACTACGGGGTCGCTTAGACTCTAGGAGCTCAAAAAGATGGTGAGTGGAGTCTGTTTCTATATGTTCGCTTTTTCGGTAGTTTGTTACATGTACCCTGTGCGTAAAAACCCACGTTTTGAAATACTTGTAAGGAAAGATGGCCCAGCGTCTAAAACTATTGTAGTATAGTAGTGTAAACTTTAATTTATTTATTAACCTTTGACATAAATTGTCCAGGGTTTGGGAGGGGGTGAGTAAACTGAATACAGTAACTTCTTGGCAAGATGCGTTAACAATGTCTTGGAGTCAGGTTTGGTCCTCCTTCTTGCAAATTTTACCAGTAATCATTGGCGCAATTTTGGTTTTTGCCATAGGATTGGTTTTAGCATATTGGGTCAAGAGATTTACAATTGAGATTTTGAGAGTATTGAGAATCGAAAAACTCTCTGCGGTTAGCGGTATTGATAAGTATTTAAAAAAGGCAGAACTTAAATTAGGCCTTGTTGAACTTGTGGCAACACTTCTTGAGTGGCTTGTTATTTATGTGTTCTTTTTGACTTTTGTGGATATTTTAGGTTTAACAAGTGTTTCTCAGGTGCTGGCAAAAGTTCTTGGGTATATTCCGAATATTATTGCGGCAGCCTTAATTTTTGGTGCAGGGTATTTTGTAGCTAATTTAGTTGAGGGTTTAGTTCGCGGAGCTTTTGCTTCTGTCGATCATGAAGCCGCAAAACCAGTGGGAAAGGGTGCCCGATGGCTCGTCATTATAATTGCCTTTTTCGCAGCTGTTGACCAGCTACAAATTGCAAGAGGTCTTATAGCAACCTTTTTTCAAGGACTAAGCTATACTATCGTTCTTGCTGTTGGGTTATCCGTCGGTTTGGGAGCCAAAGATTTGGTCTCCAGAATGCTAAATGATTGGTACGACAAAATAAAAAAGTAAAAACCGAACCCATATTAGACTTTTTACATAAATATTTCGGCTAATACTGATTGCGTGTGTGTTGTAATAGTTAGATTTTTACTAAACATTTACTCTCTGGACATGAGTTATTGCTCGATGTCATAATGATACCAAGCTCTTTGTTTTACACTGGCCATGAACCTGTCCGCAGACACACTCAAAAAGATATTGGTTGGTGCTGGATTTGTATCCGAGAAAGACTTCAACGATGCCGTTCGGTCTTCAGCTGAACTAGATAAAAACGTTACCGATGTTCTTATTTTCAGAGGATTTATCAACGAAGACACGCTGGGCAAACTTATAGCAGAACACTTTAAAGTCCCCTACGCAAACCTAAAAAGACATACAATAACAGATGAGGATCTTGCTTTAATTCCGGAAAAGTTGGCCAGAGTTTACAGAATAGTCCCTCTTGGAAAAGAAGGAGACAAGCTCAAGCTTGCAATGGAAGATCCTGAAAACTTCGAGGCAATGGAGTTTGTCAAACGTCACACCGGTATGCAAGTGGAACCCCACTATGCAAGCCGCGAGGATGTAACCAAGGCTCTTGGTCAATATAAAAGGGGTCTTACCAAAGACTTTGACAAAATCATTAAGGAGAATATCAAGAAAGCCGGATCGGGAGATGAAGATCTTGCGAAGGCAGCTGAAAAACTACCGATAGTTAAAATACTCGACACCTTATTGGGTTATGCTGTTGCAGAAAGGGCATCGGATATACATATCGAAGTGCAAGCCGATGAGGTGGTGGTTCGACTTAGGATCGACGGTATATTACGAGATATTGTAAAGTTGCCACGTGGCATTGAGGACGCACTTGTTGCTAGAATTAAAATCCTTTCTAATTTAAAGATTGACGAACATCGGGTCCCACAAGATGGAAGGCACAAATTCAATCTTGATGATGATGTGGTATCTTTGAGAATTTCAATAATTCCAGGGTTTTATGGTGAGAATGTTGTTATGAGGCTATTAAGGGAATCTGCAAGGCCTCTCAGTTTGGAAGAACTTGGATTAACTGGTCACAACCTTGAAGTAATTAGAGAAAACATCACAAAACCGCATGGAATGATACTGGTGACTGGTCCAACCGGCTCGGGTAAAACTACAACTCTTTATTCTGTTATGAATATATTAAATACGATTGAGGTGAAGGTTTGTACGATTGAGGATCCTATTGAGTATGGCATTAATAGAGTTAGTCAGATTCAAGTTAACACCAAGACTGGTCTTGATTTTGCATCAGGTTTACGAGCTCTTTTGCGGCATGACCCCGATATAATAATGGTTGGAGAAATCCGCGACAAAGAAACTGCAGAGATTGCAATTCACTCGGCTCTCACAGGCCATCTGGTTCTATCTACTCTTCATACCAATACTGCTGCAGGTGCCATTCCGAGGTTTTTGGATATGGGAGCTGAAGGCTTTTTGTTGGCATCAACACTAAATGTGGTAGTTGCCCAAAGACTTGTAAGAAAGATTTGTTCAGCATGTATTACCAAATATAAACCAGATGCGGCAGTTTTAAGAAAGCTTTCCAAAGACTTAAACGTTGACTTGGAAGGTCAGAACTTTTACAAAGGTCAGGGCTGCGAACAATGTAATCACAAAGGCTATACCGGTCGAATTGGTATTTACGAAGCCTTGAGTGTTAACGAGGGTATTCGTAAACTTGTTACAGAACATGCCACGAGTGAGGACATTCAAACCAAAGCCGTCGAAGAAGGGATGACATCAATGTTGCAAGACGGTCTAGATAAAGTTTCTTCAGGTCTTACCACTATAGAGGAGGTATTGCGGGTAGTTAGGGAAAATTAATTGCTATGCCACTTTTTACGTATAAAGCAAAAGATAAAAAAGGTGAAATTGTCGAAGATGTTATTCAGGCAGGAAGTAGGAAAGAAGCGGCAAACTTGTTAACCTCGGATGAGTATCAAGTTTTAACAATCAAGGGATTAAATCCTAAAAAAAGTTCGTTTTTTAGGGGGAGCGTCCCCATATCTGAAAAAGCATCTTTCTGTAGATTTTTGGCGACGATGTTGCGAGCCGGACTACCTTTACCTGAGTCAATAGATATTATTCGACAGGAATCCCAGAACAAGCGGATGCAGGAAATTCTTTTTGACGTTTCTTTTCATGGAAGAAAAGGCGAGACTCTATCCTCAGTAATGGGCAATTATAAGTCAGAATTTGATCCTGTTTTTTTAACAATGGTAAAAGCCGGTGAAGAGTCTGGAACTTTAGAAAAATCATTTGACTACCTTGCAAAGCAATTATTATCAAGCTACGAGTTGTCGCAAAAAGTTAAAGGTTCGATGATGTATCCAGCAGTAATTTTGCTTGCGATGTTTGCAAATGCAGTTATCATGCTAGTTTTTGTTTTACCAAAGCTATCCTCAGTTTTTTTGCAACTTAATGTTCCACTCCCTGCTCCAACTAGGTTTATTTTGAATTTTGGTAATGCAGTGGGTGAGAATGTTGCTGCAACGCTTGGGGTATTTTTCTTTGGCATTTTTGTTTTGTTTATGCTTTTTTACATAAGGAAGACTCGAACTATGATTTTTGCACTATTCGTAAAACTTCCAGTGGTTAGTAAAGTAATGAATCAAATAGATGTGGCGAGATTTGCAAGAACACTTTCTACCTTACTTAAAAGTGGAGTACCAATCATGGTTGCTTTGGATGTGTCATCTGACGTAATTGCTCAACCCAAGCTCAAAAAAGAAGCCAAGATATTTAGTGAGGGAGTCTCTAAAGGTAAGTCGCTTTCTGAAATATTATCTAAACACAAAAAACTTTTTCCCGCCACAATGACTCAAACAATTAAAGCAGGAGAAAAAACCGGTAGCTTGGAAGTAGTTTTGGAAGAAATGGCTTCGTTTTATGAAATGGAAGTGGACTATTCGCTCAAGCGAGCAACAGCACTTTTAGAGCCTGTTTTGATGCTTATAATAGGTATAGCAGTTGGAACAATGGTTGTTATTATGATCACACCGATTTATAGCATTATAGGGGGACTAGATAATGGACTCAAAACTTAGCAAAGGTAAACTTGCGCTGCTAATTTTAATAATACTTTTTTCTGTAGCTGGGATTTATTTATTTATCGAAGCTGTTAGATATTCCTCTTCATTTAGTTTATTAGATGGTGGACCAATAGATATTGACCAGTCAATAAATAGCGCGGATGTTAATGGTGATTTGGAAAACGGTTCTTCTGATGTAACAATTTTTTTTGAAGACAAAGACCCTTTTGAAAAAAGTTGTGCTGAAAATAGTGAGAATAATGGAACTTCCGTGAATTCAAATACAGTTTGTATTAAATAATATTTATCCTTTAGCTTTTCTAACGTTCTTCACTCCAAGAAATGAAATTATATTGGCCCGACGCAGGGAAATATGGCGGAGGGCTGTAGTATATGTTTGGGTCGTAGTTTAGTGTTGATTTCTGAAATCCCGATGCTGGGGATTTTGGTCCACTACTAAAGTTCCAATAAGAGCGTTGATTGCTTATTATGGAACCATAAATAATCAGCTCGTGTTTTATTTTATCAGTTCCGGGAGATTTGCAGCCAAAATAGCCGTAATGATGTCTTATTATCTGGCCATTTTGGGCAAGAAGTGCACCATCAATTTCCAAGTCATCGGGTACATCGCGTGTCATAATTATATTCTTTTCGGCGACCAACCCTATGCTATAGTCCCCGCTTTTATCGTAGTAGGTTAGATTATCGGGTATCCAGATGAACGTGTCGTATGTTCCTATGGGGAATCTGGCGGAAACGACTGTGGTTTTACCTTTTACCACCCCCTCCACCCAAAGATTATCTTCAGCAAAAATAATTTGATTTGAACTTAGTAGATAGTTGCCTATTAAGGTTTCACTAATTATTGTTTGGTATAGATCTTCACAACCATTTTCAAGCGAATAACCTTTGACGTAATTATTTCCAGTTACTTGGAATACATTAACGGTTCCATCGTCAATGAAAACAAGATGGTAACCTTGAGCTCCGGAAGGAGCAAGATACAGACCGCTACTTTGTGCAGCCGACTTCATTTGATTAAAGTCGACTTTAATACTGTCAAAGTCGATAGGGATTACTGGAAATTGCCATAACGATTGAATTTTACCGTTTCCCCAAATACCTGGTTTGGTTTCGCCAGATGAAGAACAACCAGATTCTGCTCCGCAGATATAAGTTGCTTTAGAGCTTTGAACGGTTGAAGTGTTAGTTCCATCTTGCCTTATTCCACCATTGGAAAATAATGGTCCATTAATTGTTATATCGTTACCAAACCATAAGTTAGCGTTGTGTAAAAACGCATATTGTGTGAGTGCAACTCGCCCATATTGGGCTTTAATTATCTTTTTGACTTTCGGATATTGGTTTGTCCAGGCCGTAGACTCAATTGTGACTATTTGTGATGATGGTGATGGGGGTGTTATTTCAAGACTAAACTTGCCAGTTATGCCACCTTGAGGGTCAGTGTAGTCATGTATATACGGTCCGGGGACACCTGTTCCGTCTTGAAAATCGTTGGGAGACTCATAAAGGTGCCAGCGATAATAGTTAATTCCGGCATCGGCAATTTGCAAAGCAACCTCTGAAGCTACTTGTCTATTGGAATAGTCAAATTGCATTGCAAGGACAAAAAGAATCGCATATATGACAATAATAAAAACAGTCGAGATAATCAAAATAAGCGGTGTTACCATTCCCTGTACCACTTTTTGTTTTTTAGTTTTTTTCATTAATGTTAATTTAATCTTAGCATTCTAATAGCAGCTTGAGATTGTAATACAAAGTCGGTTGTGGGGTCATTTGGTTTAGTGTTAATTATTATTTCTACCTTAACAAGTCTTGTGTCCGAAATTCTACTTGCGACTGGAAGCGGGTTATTCGTTGTGTCTGTCGGCCAATATTCATTGTAATAAAAAAAGATAGGTTGACTTCCGTTTCTGACGTTAGAGCTTAAAATCTTCACTTTTTCTTGGGCAAGGTCATAAGTCGGCGGATTGCCGGTTGGTTTTGTAACCCCCTTAAAAAGCTGATTTCCGTTAAGTGTATATCTAACTCTTTCTACGGTGCCATCGCGTTCCGTATCGGAGTAAAAGATAATTTCTTGATCGTCGGCGGTGTCGATTAGATAAGCACCATCGTCGCTTTGTCTTGCATTTCGAAGTTCAGTTATCATTTGAGTCAGGATGCTGTTTGATTCTTCAACGGATAAGTAGCTATTAAAGACAACCACCTGGCTCTTACTCATAATATATTGAAGACCAAGGTAGCCGGCTCCGATGATAACCAAAAGAGCCGATGCTACAAGAACTTCGATCAAGGTAAACCCCGATCTGTTGTTTCTGTTAAATTTTTTGTGTTTCATGACTTTATGGACCCATAATTATAGTTTCTAGGTTATTGCCCGTTATGGTTTCCAAATTGGAATAATTTAGATAGCCGGATGCAGTTGCTGTTAATGTATAGTCGGCTGCATTTAAGCCTGAAAAGAATGCCTGCCCAAAGTCCGGATCGGTTGAGTCACCTGTTTGGATGGTTTGCAGATTTCCTGCACCATCATCTAATGTAGGAAAGGCATTGTCCAAAAGGTTTTGTGCAGTATTTTTAACTATGGTTAGTAATGAATAGTCGGTATGTGGAATGGCTACAAATGTAAAACTTAAGTCTCCTGCTGGGGCAAGGTTAAGTGGAGGAATTGGGGCCATCCCGCCAATATCGTAGGAAGTAGACGCGGGCATTTGAACTTGGTAATTATCCCATTCCAAGTTAATTACCGCTAAGTTTCCCCCAGAGTCTGTAGTGAGCACTTTATCGTATTTGTAAACCGGCTGACCTGAACTGTCTGTTCCAATTAATTTGGAACCCCTAAGCTCGAATGACACATTTGCAATTGGGCTAAAGCCGGCACTTTTATCGCTTACCGAAGAAATATCAATTGAGCCTACTTCATCGATTGCGAAACTTACTTGAGTTTCTTGGGCGGTAAGAACCGTGGCGTCTGGCTTGAGTGGATTTGACACATCAACAGTGGAATAAGTTCTATCTGAATTATAGCCCGCTCTGGTTACTGTTATTTTGTAGCAAGCATTACATGCTGGGGTTCCTGGCAGCGAAATTTTACCATCCGAATCAGTTAATTGAGATAAGCTTACGGGTGGACTTGCTGAAGCCGCGATGATATCTACAGTTGCTCCGGGAACTGGGTCGCCATTTGCATTAAAAACCAGAATATTTAATGTTCCTCCCGTTGAAGGTACGGATTTCTGGGGTGCTATGTCGGTAATGAGAACAATTGGACTATATCTTGACTCGGCAATGCCCCCCCATGACACCTCAACCCTTACCCTTTTGTAATCAGCGTCGTTCGGAGGACCTGTGCCATTTAGGGAATCATCGATGTAAACGATATCAACTTTTGTGCGGAAGTTTAAGCCATTTCTAATAGTATCCTCGGTTTGTGCAACAACTGTACTTGTGGGGACTCCACCAATTGTCCCAATTTCGTTGTAAGGAAGATTCTTGATAAGTTCGAGTTTCTCCTGTGCAATTTGTCTTGCTGTTATTCGCGCCTTGTTGTAGCTGATAAACTGGTACGAAGTAAGTATCAAGGTGAACAAAGCGTTTGCTAGTATGGCAAATACACCAATCGATATAAGAATTCCGATTAAAATTTGACCACCAAGAAGGTGTTTATACTTAGGCAGACGCATTGATATTAAGTATATCATCTGCCATAATTTAGAAAAGCCGTGCTGCTGTGGGTGTCGCTTTTTGTTAAATTCTGCCATGATAAAAACTAATTTTGTATCCATATTTTTTTCTACAAGTCGAGTTCAAGTACTTCAACTTGATTCTGCCCGAAAAAAAATCGTAAAGCACGCCACAGTTGACCTTCCAAACGGCTTAATCAAAGATCACGGAATAACAAATATTGATACCATGGCCAAGATCCTTAAGGGTGTTTGGCAGAAAATAAAAATCGGGGAGAGATCGGTGGGGATTGTAATTCCGGAATTTTCGACTTTTACAAAACTTCTTAATCTACCAAAAATTAACATAAGTGAACTTGATGAGGCTGTCCGATGGCAAGCTCAAGATTTCTTGCCTGAAAATCCAATAAATATGGTAATGGATTGGAAGATAGTTAAAACGGAAGAGAAGAACTATCAAGTCTTGGCGATTGCAACAAACAAAGATAATTTGGAGGGTTACATTTCATCTTGCGAAAAGGCTGGTTTGTTTCCTCTTATGGTGGAAACGCCCTCACTAGCTCTTGCACGAATTGCAGTTTCGCAGTCAATGGGCAGAGTAATTATTTATAAGTATTGGGATGAAGGAGTTACTGTAATTGCAGATGGCGAAAAGATATTGGGAAGTTCGGTAATTATCGCCAATGACACATCTGAAATTCTTTCGACTGCAAAACGAATTATAAACCATTACAAACAGGTTAAGGTAGAGAAAATATTGATAGGTGGAGAAAACATAGAAGAATCTATCCCAAAACTTTTAGGCAATGAGTTAAAAATTCCGGTAGAAATTATATCTCCTGACATTAAGGGTGTAAAAAGCCAGCAAGAACTACAAAAATATTTGATTCCAATATCACTTCAAACTAAGGAGCCAACTGAGCCTTCTGATGAATATAGTATTAATTTACTCCCTTCAGAGCTTGTAAAAAAATACACCTTGGCGAAAAGAAGGGTGCAATCTTGGAGTTTGACATTGACTATTACACTTTTTGTGTGGACTTCGTTTCTAGTATCTGTGGGAATTTATATTCTTTTTATACAGCAGATTTCGTCTCTAAAACAAGAAAGGGAGAATCCAACAAGTGTTGCTAAACAACGACAGCAGCTGGTTGATAAGGTTAAAGAAATAAACACAATTGCAACCAATATACTAAAGATTAAAGATGCTCAAGTATCTGCGCAAGTTGTAATAAATCAAATATTAGCTCTTAAACCAATCGGCGTGGTAATTACAGATTACAAATTAGATTTGGATAAAGGTGTTTTAAATTTAAAAGGTACTGCTTTGACAAGGCAAGACATTGTTGATTTAAAACAATCACTCTCAACTAGTAATGATTTTGCATCTATCAACATTCCAATATCTAGTTTCGAAGCCGAGAATAATATCAACTTTGGCTTAAGCATGAATTATGTTCCAGTTACAAGTAGGCTTGAGAAAAAGGACTCGAAAAAATGAGCGATATAAAAAAAGATATTAAAATGAAAAAAGAGGATTTGGATAAAGAAGTCGCAAAGGGTGACGCTGAAAGATATTTAACCGACATGAAGGAACTTCCTAACTATACAAAAAATGATGATGATACCTCCCAAGATAGTTTGGTAGTTGCGGAAAAACAAGAAAAAACTAATGAAATGCCTAAGATGGAGGAAACACCAAAACGCACACCTTCACCTCCGACCGACGACAAACCAATAGAAGAGAGTAAAACTAACAATCAAGAAGCCATGACATCCGGCAAGACTGCAACCAAACACTCAGCACAGGATAACGAGCTTTCCAGCAACGAGGATTCAGAAGATACAGCTGATGGAAAACTCGATAACATGCCGTTTTCTTCTAAAGATGTAATTTTGGGAATAATTAATGTAATTACGGTAATACTTCTAATTGTTCTTTTAGTTAGAATTCCCGAAAAAGCTGATGAGGTAAAAATGCTTAGAAATGAAAACATTGAAAGCCAATCCAAAGTAGAATTAGAATCTGTAGATCTCGAAAAAAGTTCGAAAAAAGCCGAAGCCCTACAGGATTTGTTTTTAGACGAATCTGGAGTTGTAAATTATGTTTCATCGGTAGATAAATTAAAAGAAGGTGGAACTGTTTCAGAAATAACTTTTGCTAGTCAACAGCCGGTTGTCGATAGGACTGGCAATAGTGGTATACCTGTTACCATAAAAATGATAGGAAGTTGGGACCAAATTGAGCAAGATCTTAATGAAATTCAAAACTTACCTTTTCTTGTACGACCTGTGAATATCGAGATGCAAACAGATGAGACTGGAGTGCTATTATTTAAGTACGGAGTGCTTTTATATGTCAACAAAGACTTGGGAAAAACTAGATAAATTTTACATTATATTTTTTATAACCTTAGCTGTTATGGCGGTGTTGGTTATCTTTACTGTGAGAGGACTTTTTTCGGCATTTCTCACATCAGGTGAAATTGATCTGGTTAATAATTCTGACATAAAAATAAATGTGGACCAATTAAACGATGCGTATAAATTTGCTTTTGGGGAAAGTTCAAGTTCTTCTGGTACAATAAATAGATGATGAAAAAAGGATTTACATTAGTTGAACTTCTAGTAGTAATGGCCATTATTGGTATATTATCATCACTTTTAGTTGTGGCTGTTAACCCTTCGAGGCAATTTGCAAGAGCGCGTGATACTCAAAGGGAAACTGATCTTTACGCAATTTTGTCAGCTGTGTATCAATATTCGGGCGAACACAGTGGTAACTTGCCGGATACCGATGGAGATCCCGCTACGAGTGATTTTCCCACGGCACCGACTTGTATTGGAACTGTTGCACCGTGCTACAATTTGGCAAATGCAGGCGATCCAGGGGAAACTATAGTTGCAGCATATCTGGCGAGCATGCCGCATGATCCTTCGACGGGAAGCGATCAGGATACCGGCTATTTAATATATGTTGATGCAAATGATCGGGTTGTTGCCTCTGCCTCCGGAGAAGTAAAAACCTCTATTGGTGTGACTAGATAAAAATAACCGAATTCTCCAGTTGCTTTATGGTAAGTATTCTATAAACCACACACCTAAACTGACCATGTCAAAATAATACTTGCCCCGAGAGAATTGTGAGAATAGACTGAAATAGATATTACGTGTAATAAAGGTATTTTGGATCTGTTTACGTAAGAATGTATAAAAAAGTAATTGTTGTTTCTTCCTTGATTACTTCTTTTATTTTGTTAATTACAACTCCTACTTTTGTCTCAGCTACTTCAAATTTTCCCATTGTTAAGGAAATACCAATGGTATACGGATCGTTTTCTATAGCTATAGATGATAGTAGAAATATAGTTTACGTTGCAAATATAGTAGAAGGTGAAGTTAATGTGATAGATGGGGATACGGATGAGGTTGTTGATACAATATCAATCCCAGGACTTTCTAGAGCTATTGGGGTAAATCCTGTAACTAATAAGGTTTACGTTGCAGATAGTAGTTCCGGCTACAATATTGATGTAGTTGATTGGAGCAGTGGTGGAACAATAAAACAAATCCCAATTCCTTACCCCGCGAGAGCACTAACTGTCAATTCAAATTTGAATTCTATTTACGTCACTTTTCAGAAAGGTGATGGGCCCATTGTTGGAGTAATTGATGGCGGCAGTGATACTCTTTTTAAATATATTTACCACCCATCTTCGGGTTTTGCTTCTGGTATAGTTGCTAACTCATTTACTAACCGTATTTATACAGAAGTTGTTCATGGGACAGTTACCATGGTGGACGGAGTGAGAAATGAAATTATTACTAATACTCCGGTTGGTGCTATAAATGGTGGTTACGAAGGCATTGATATAAACACTTCCACCAATTTGGTATACGTTGCCGGAGATCAAGTAAATCAGCAAATTACGGTACTTAATGGTTCAGATGATTCAATTAATGCCAGAATTACCACACAGGGTGTTTTTCCTTTTAATATTTATGCATCCGACATTGCAACCAATCCGACAACTAATCATATATTCGTATCAGGACTTAGTTACGTACTAGTTTTAGAAGGATCTACGAATGAATTTTTTGCAAACGAACCTTTGCTACTTGGATCTCAGGTATATGCGATTGCTGTTAATAAGACTACAAATAAAGTATATGCCGTAAGCCCGGATAAAATTTACGTAATTCATGATGGTGATTTGATACCCTCAGACGAGGGCCCCGAACCGTTTTTAGATTTACCATGGGATTATGAAGGAGAAGGGTTAATATTTAATCAGGCAGCCCTAAATCCATCATCGTGGTTTGATCATAAATATCCTTTACAGGATTTGCCGTGCTGCGACCCGCCCGTGACTGTATATACAGGCGAGGAAAAGAATTTCAAGTATAGGCACCATAATGGCTATGATTACAACCAACAGGATGGTGTCTACTTTAATACTCCGGTGCTTGCGGCAGCATCGGGTTGGGCGACTTTTGTTCCTGAAGGTAAAAGCGGCGGTGCTGGTAATGTCATAAAAATCGATCATGAGAATCATTACCAAACATGGTATGAGCATTTAAGTAGTCAGGGATTAGTTATCTCTAGTGAGAGCCAGAAAGTGTATGTTAATAAAGGGGATATAGTTGGAAAAGTCGGAATGACCGGGTATGTAACCGGACCGCATATCCACATGTCTGTGTTTTACGACACTAATGGAGATGGGTTGTTTGTAGGTGAATTTCCTCTTGGAGTTACAGACCCGCTCGGTTGGGAAGGTAATTATGATGATCCTTGGCCGAAAGATAAAGATGGTGCTAAAAGTTACAATCTATTTATTGCAAGAGCAAAACCCAAAACAACTCCAATACCCACAACGGGGGGTATATTAACTGCAGACAATGTTACTGTCGAAATTCCAAGTGGGGCATCTACGAAAGATTTAGTGTTAACGCTCATTTTCGGTCCTTACGAAACTGCATCAAGTGTTGTTAAAAGTGTCGTACCAACTATTTTTTTGGAGGCTATTGATAATGCTGGTGACAAAATAACCCAATTTTTATTCCCTATACATATATCATATGACTACTCCCAAGCGGATCTGTCTAATACCGAAGAAGATACTTTGACATTGTATTATTATGACGAAGCATTAGGAGAATGGCATCCAATTTCTACAACCATAGATTTGGCTAACAAGTTGGTTTATGGTGATACGACCCACTTTACTCAATTTGCACTTATGGGAGAAGTTAAAGACACTATTGCTCCAAGTACAGAGGTGGAGATCATTGGCGATAAGGGTGACGATAATTGGTATAGATCTAATGTAAAAGTTTATTTGGATGGAAAGGATAACGAAGGTGGAAATGGCTTGCAATATACACTTTATAGTCTCAACGATAGCGATTGGTATGAATATCAAGAGCCCTTAAACTTTGAAGATGAGGGAAATTACCAAATTACTTATCAGTCTTTTGATATAGCCGGAAATATTGAAGATAGGGAATCAATAGACTTTAACATAGACAAGACCTTACCGGAAGCAAAAGTATATGTTGATCAGAGTCTCGCAGATATGGCGATTGAAGGTGTAGATGATAATTTAAAGACTGTTGATAAGTTTGATAATGCGAATACAGATAGTATGGATGACGAAATTTATATGGTTTCCGACAAAGCGGGGAACTCTTTAAACCTGGAAGTACGTGATAGAGATAAACTTAAAAAGGATAAGTTTGCAATTTACTCTTTCCAATACAATAATGCACAGTCATATATTCTACCTTCAAATCATTTTGACGTGAGATATAAAAAAGAAGATGAAAAACTCGGTGTTGTCGATCAAAGTTATGAGGAAGGAGGAGTATCAAAAGTAAGGATTAAATATGATATTGATAAGGACTTGAGTACAGTGTTTATAAAGGTTAATGACACTGAAAAATTAAAAGAAACTGTTAGCGGTTTTGTTTTGTTGCAACTAATAACAAATAAAGGTAATCTGGAATATAGTTACTAAATGAAGAACAATAAAAAACACTATATTTTTGTATTAGTATTATTAACTTTAGTTTTCCTCGGTTTAATAATATTGGTGAAGATTAAAGTTGAGAACTACCAAAATTCATCTTCAACTAATAGGCCCAATCCAACTCAAGCTAGTAATACAAAAACTTATGTTGGTACAGATTTAAAAATATCCTTTAATTATCCGGCTAGTTGGTATGTAGATAATAAAGTTTTTGATGTTATGGTGACATCGTACCCAACTGTTATAGGTGATAATAAAACGCCAAACCCTGATCAAATTAAGATTTTTATTGACCCGTATTCTAGTTGTTATCCAGCTTATGAAGACGACTTGATTTATCCCGGCTGTGGAGAAGGTGGAGAAGCATCGAAGAATACAATAGTTTCAAAAGAAGGTCGCCTAGTTCAAGCAGGTACATTTTACAAGTATGTGGTCAAAACACCAAGAGACCAACAGTTTGTGTATTATATTCTTTACAAAGATGCTAAACATATCCTCCAGATTGAGAAACACCCAGACCCGAGCCAATATGAAAGTGAATTTAACGCAATAGTAGATTCAATTAAATTTCTTTAATCTAGAAGCTTCTAGAATTGTGTCACAAATCAAGGTATAACCATAAATGAAAAAAGACACACTAATCATATTAGCGTCGGGAGTGGTACTAATTTCAGTTATTTTGACTGTTTTTGTATCAAAAAACAGGAAATCAACAACATCTTCTTTAAATGCACCTTCAAGTAATCATCAAATAGATAATGACCAGCAAAACTTTAAAACGTACAAATCATCTTCGTTCGATTTTGAAATAAATATACCGCCAAAATTTACAGTTGTTGAAAAAGCTACATATGTTAATTTTGAAGCAAGCGAAGGTTTGATAGACCTCATAGTTAATCGAACAAATCTTGACAATCTCGCTGACTACATTAGGTTTTTTGATACGAAGAGGAATTTAGGTATTCTGTCAGAACGCAACCTAGTTATCGATAACAATGAAAGTTTGGAGAGGGTGGAGCTAAATAGGGATAATGGTGTAAGCCAGAAGGTTTATTATATTTATCATCAGCGTTCCGTATATTTATTGTCTACAAATGCGACTTCACTCTATTCCGATCTTGATCAAATTGCCCAGTCTTTTCGTTATACTCCAAACTAATAATCACTGTTTCATCATTACGGGCAATTTTGTTGTAAGATGTTTATAGAGTATGCACTTCTCAATTCGTAAGAGTTACTTTTTTGCCAGAAAATTTTTTTCACACAACTCCCCCTTTAACTGTTGTTCATTGTTTTACATTCATTTTGAACCTATAATACACTAGATCTTAAAAATACAATGAAAGATGAGTTTGAGGATTATTTAGCGAAATCTTTCCCAAAAACTTGGGATAGCAAGTCTATTAAGCTTTTTCTTAAGAAGAATAAGTATGATGTTGACTTTCAAGCACTCAGTTTTAACCTCAACGAACCTATAAGAGATTTTATTCTGCGTGGTGGAAAGCGACTACGTCCCACACTTTTGTTACTTACTCTCGAAGCGTTTGGTGTAAAACACGAAAAATATCTGAAATACGCAGTGTTAATTGAACTTGTTCATAATGGGACATTAATTTTGGATGATATAGAGGACAGGGGATTACTCAGAAGAGGCCTTCCGACCATGCACAAAAAGTTCGGTACTGATGTAGCTGTGAATGCGGGTGCTTCTTTACATGTACTGCCTATGTCGATTGTACTTTCAAATAAGGATTTATCTAATGAAAAGAAAATTAAACTTGTAAATATTTACACTGAGGAACTTTCCAATGTTTGTTTTGGCCAGACTCTAGATATTTATTGGCACAATAATCCTGAGTATAAGGTTAGTGTCGAAAAATACCTTGAGATGGTTAGGCTAAAAACGGGTTCGTTGATGCGAATGAGCGTACGGATGGCATGCATTTTGGCTGAAAAGGATAAAAAGACAGAAGATGATTTCAAAAATTTTGCTGAATCAATAGGTATGGCCTTTCAGGTGATTGACGATGTCCTTGACTTGAAATCGACGAACGGAAAATTCGGAAAATCGTACGGGAATGATATTTCGGAAGGCAAAATTAGTTTACCTGTTGTTTATGCGTTAGAACATTTATCTCCTATCGATCGAGATGGATTGATACAAATACTTAAAAGACACACGAGGAACAAGAAATACATTCGCAAGGCAATAAATCTAATAAACTCAACTGGGGCTATCACCAATTCAGTTTCATTTGCTAAAAATCTTGTTAGCAAATCTTATAAAAGACTTGAGAAGGATTATTCTAATATTTATGATTTGGGAAAGATAAAAGAAATTTCGGCGTATTTTGTGAACAGGGATTACTAATTCAAGACTTCAACTATTTGGGCTATCATTAGATATGGATTACAAAAAACTCATCATTAAGAAGTACGAAAAGAGTGTTAGTACTAACCTTTCGGATATTAAGAAAATATTAGGTGTCAGAACGCAAAAATTTAATAATATTTCCGATTATAGAAATCTTTTAATTACGTCTTCCAAAAGCATGGTCATCAAGTGGAAGAGTAACAAAAAGTATTTAAGGACGGAATTTGTATTAAGAGCATTTGTAGAATTGTATCCAGTGAAATTGATTGAACAGTCAATCATGGTTGATGCGATGATAAATATACTTGATGACCTATTAGATTCAAATTTAGATAAACAAGATAAAATGCTCTATATCTTGGAATATCTTAGAGTTTTTTCAATATATAATTTTAGTCTTCCAAGTCTGCGTGTACAAAAGGTGATGGGGAACTATTTTGATAAATTAATAACATTGGCGGTTGCCGAATTTAATTATCAAGAAGAAATTGTAAATGAAAATATTTTTGATAAAAAAATTCAATTGTCGACTGAATTGTTACTTATGCGCGCTATGGATATTGATGTGTTTGTTCAAATTCCCCTAACAAAAGAGAATTTGGATATCGAAACTAATACTATTTCCGCTGCAAGTAAAGTTTTTCGAGCTGGAAATATATTGAAAAAAGATTTGCTTGATATTGATATTGACAAAAAGCAAGGGCAGGCGACATTAATAACTTACATATATGACAAACACACTCGGGATATGAAGGGTTATATACATGGAATACTGGGCTTGTTAGAATCAAGGATGGACTCAATTATAAAAAGGGGTATTAATCGACGTAGTAAAACAATTCGCGATAATTTTAGAAATATGTTTATCGAACAGAAAGATGAAATTGATAAAATAATAACAAAATTAGTTAAATAAAATGTTTTTACAATATGCCCCGGTTAGTAAAATAGCCGTTTTTCTAATAAATGTCACAGGGATTTCACTGGTTTTAACTATAATCCTCGCAAACGTTAAACCCCTTCTAAAAAAGCTATTTGTGTTAATGACAATTTTAATGTTTATGTGGGTGGACTTTGCATTCTTGGCACGTTTATTAGGGGAGGGGAATACTAGTTTATTATCTATTAAGCTGGCGTGGTCAATAACCCCACTTCTGTTTGTCTTAGTTTACTCCTTTATCAATAATTTTCTTGAGGATATCCCCAGAAATAGATACTTAAGAATTGGCTTGTATTTGTTGGGTCTCAGCTTCATTTTTATTGTTAATTTCTCTAAGCATGTGATTTCGGACATTATGTTTAAGGATGGTGTGCTTGTAATTCTGTATGGCAAACTAGTGTGGTTTTTCTTTGGCACAATAGCATTACTTTCCTTTATAAATTTCTTTATTCTAATATCCGCGTATAAGGTCAAAAAAAATAATAGTGATACTAAGTCTCGTATTAAATATCTGTTAGTAGGTCTGACGATATTTTTCCTAGCAAATGCAATATTTAATATTATTTTTCCTGTATTTTTTAGTAGATTTGACTTATATGAATTGGGTGATTATTCAACAATTATATTTTTATCATTAATTGCGTATGCTATTGTCAGATACAATTTTTTCGGTGTAAAGGTTGTAGCGACTTCTTTTCTGGTTACATTTTTGGGTAGCTTTCTTCTACTAGACGCTCTAATTTTCAGTCCGACAACGATACAAAAAATTACAAAGATTTTCATTTTCCTTTTTTATATTCCGTTTGGACTACTTTTAATAAAAAGTGTGTTACGTGAGGTAAAGCAAAGGGAAGAGCTTCAGGAACTTACAGACAAACTTAAAGCAATGGATGAGCAGAAGGATACTTTCATCTCCATGGCGGCTCATGAACTCCGTGCCCCAATGACGGCAATAAAAGGTTATGTCTCGATGATTTTAGAAGGTGATGCTGGAGATATTACTGATAAGGCAAGAGGTTATTTGGCGGATACAAATGCAATAAATGATAGACTTGTCCGGCTTGTTAATAACATGTTAAATGTTTCTCGAATCGAAGAGGGGAGAATGGTTTATCAGGTGGAAATTGTAAATTTGGCTGAGGTAGTAAGGACGGTGTTCTCTCAGTTTAGACCCGAGGCGGAAAGAAAAGGTTTAGAATTGTCCTCCGACGTTCCAATGGAAATAAAAGATAGAGTTGAGGTTGATCCAGACAGAATTCAAGAAGTTATAGGTAACTTTTTGAGTAATGCGGTCAAATATACCAATGAAGGGTCGGTGATGGTAAAACTTAGACAGCCATCCGAAAATATTGTTCGACTTGAAGTAGTTGACACGGGTCCTGGAATTTCCAAAGAAGAACAGGCCAAACTGTTTAACAAATTTTATCGTGCCGAATCTACAGTTGGCAAGACTATCGGGACTGGGCTTGGACTTTATATCTCGAGACTTCTTATCGAAAAATTTGGAGGTAAGATTGGAATTGACTCAGAGGTTGGTAAAGGCAGCATATTCTGGTTTGAACTTCCGGTAAAACCCGTAACAGTTTCTACGTTGAAAAAATAAGTTACAGCTTAAATGGAAAATTTGAAAGAAGATACAAATAAGAAGCCTTCAATACTGCTCGTTGAGGACGACCCCTTGTTAGTTACTATGTACAAGACGAAATTTACCCACGAGGGGTTTGATATCCTTATTGCAAATGATGGGCAAACCGGTCTTAAAATGGCTATGGAAGAAGAAGTAGACCTAATTCTACTTGACATAATGATGCCTAGGCTTTCTGGTATAGATTTGCTTGAGGCGTTGCGAAATACTCCAAAGGGCAAAAAAATTCCGGTAATTATTGCAACGAACTTGTCGGGTGAGGAGGATAAACAAAAAGCACAAAAATTAGGTGTAAATGACTATCTAATAAAGGTAAACATTACTCCAACTGAGCTTGTTTCGAAAATTAGAAGAGATATTAAATCTTAAGCCCTTGATCTTGTAACCACAAAAACTAGCCCAATTACCGCAACGAGTGCAAGAAGCGATATTAAACCTGCTCTCCTCAAACCAAGGATTAACCGTTGCTGAGTTGTCAGTTTTTCTATTGTTACTGTTGGTACTGCAGTTATTTCACCACTTGGCCCTGGTGTTGGGGTAGTCGGTCTATCTAGGAAGGTGATTGATTGAACAGGACCTTGCATCACAATATCGCCTGATGGAGTTCTTACTTTTTCATCAGTTTCCGCGGTAACGAAAAGTGTGGTAAACGCGTCCTTAGTAGTAAAACTTGATTTGCCATAGCCCAGCGGACCAATTTTAAAAGGTTCACCACCTGCTGTTGGGATGCCCCAAAGAACATAAGTAAAAAGTGTAGAATCGGCCGGATAAAGCAATTCTCTACAACTTACTAGCATGGGTATGGTCTTGTCTTGCATTTGTTGAAAGTAAACATAACACCTGTCGTTTCGACCATTCGTGTTACGAAGTTCGACTGTGCCGTCCGCTTTTGATATTCTTGTCGTTAGGGCAAAAAAACCTAGTATGGCGAAAAGAAAACTGAATGCTAATTTTTTCATGAATATATTAGTATTTTATCGCGATAAAACCCCAACTGTAAAGTCGTTAGTTTATGACAGATCCCAAGATAACTCCGAGCGTATGCTTGTGGAATGAATTGGTTTCTGACAATGAGAAAGCAGTGCCAAGCCCCGCTTCTGTGTCATTCTTCTTTAGAAGAAACCCCAATCGTAAGCTTAGGGAGGCTGTCATTAAATGGCCAAATTTCATATAACTTGTGCTAATATAAATTAGGTAAGTAGGGGCTCATGTGTTTGAAAAGTAATAACTACTTACTAATATAAAGCTATGGCAAATCCGACTGACAGTCCAGCTGTAACTAAACCAGAAACTACACCTATGGTGCTTATTGTTGATGATGATCCCGTACTTCTAAAAATGTACACAGAGAAATTTACTTTTGAGGGTTTTAAAGTTATTACTGCCCGCGATGGCGAGGAAGCCTTAAAATTAACCGAGCAAGGTTCTCCCAATATAATTCTTTTGGATATTATGCTTCCTAAGATGTCAGGGACCGATTTCCTAGCCCGATTTAGGCAAACTATGAAGGGTAAAAATACCCCAGTTGTCGCACTTTCAAATCTTACCGAGGCAGAGGAAAGAGATAAAGCCATAAAATTGGGTGTCAAGGAATATCTAGCAAAAGCAATGCAAACTCCTGAGCAGGTTGTTGAAGTTGTAAAAAAATATATTATTTAGCCCAATTCCAAAAGACACTTTAGAACTACTTGTAAATTTTTTCCGAATACTCTTTAAGCATTCTTTCTGTACTGAATTGGTTTGCCAGTTTGATAGACTTCCGCATTTTTTGGATCCACTCTTCTGGTAAATTGTCGGAATTTCTATTGTAGAAAGTAGGGATAATTTGTTCCTTTAGAATTGTATAAAAGCTGTCACCGACATTGTTTGGGTCAAGTACCCAGCCGATATCTGTCCAGTCAGCTTCGTACGTCCAACCATCCAAAACTGTACAGTTTAATACTCCGTTTGAAATTGCCTTCATTCCGGAGGTTCCACAAGCTTCTAAGTTGCCTTTTGGTGTATTTAACCAAACATCAACACCAGATGTGAGGTTGTTGGCCAATGACATGTTGTAGTTAGGAACAAAAATTGCATATCCACTTAGCTCTCTCGAAAAGATTTGAATAATCTCCTCGATTATTGATTTCGCATTGGGATCCGATGAGTGTGAATTTCCTGCGTAAAGGATTTGAACGGTACGATCTTGTTGAGAAATAATATCTTTAAGTTTTTTGATGTCAGAAAAGATTGCTCTAGGCTGTTTGTATTCTGCCAGCCGTCTTGCCCAAGCAATTACCAGTCTCTCGGGATTATAGCCATAGCCTGTTCTTTCTATGACAGTTTTTACTAATTCTCTTTTCTTGAGTTGGTGAAGTTTCCAAATATCAAAATCAGTTTGCGTACTTCTTCTAAAGTCGCTATCTTGCCATCGAAAAAGATTGACACCGTTTGTTATCGATATCCAGTTATAATTTGGCCATTCTTTTTTTGCGTAGTCACCGTGAACTTTGCTTACTGCATTTTGCCTTTTACTTATATTTAGGGCAAATAGTGTTGTGCTGAAAGATCCACTTCCCGTAATGCCATCTTTGACAAGTGCGTCGTTATCAACTTTCATTTCCTTTGCAAAAGAAGTTGCCCAATATTTAATATTGTCTTTCGGATAAGCCATATTTCCTGCTGAAACGAGTGTGTGGTTCGTATAAATAATCGTCTCTTGGGCTGTCCGCCAGGCGTTTTCAAAAGTTTTGCCTTCATTTTGCATTATATTTTTACAAAGTTCCCAGATGATAAATTCAGGTCTGCCTTCGTTAATGTGGTAAAATCTCGGTTTTAGTCCGAGTTTGTCAATTAGTTTTACTCCACCCACACCCAGAAGAATTTGCTGTCTGATTTGACTGTCCGTGTCCCCTCGATAAAGCGTATCCATGTCAGCGACCCACTCGGGAGGATTGCCGTCAACGTCTGTGGATAAGAAAAAAAGAACAGAGGTGTCTGATAATCTTGTATGGTAAGACTTAACTTCAACTTTTACATCACCCACGTCAAGAGTAAAAATTAGCGGGAGGCCATTAACTGTTGTTGGTCTCAGAAAAGAAACATCGTGATCAAATTCAGAATCTCGAGTTTGCGCTTTTCCATCTTGTGTAATGTGCTGTAGAAAGTCCTTGCCCTTATAAAGGATTCCAATTCCAATCATTTGAAACTGCTCTTGCGCTGCCTCGTTGATATAGTCTCCTGCCAGAATTCCTAGACCTCCCGCATAGGTTGGGAGGTCATTATCGATAGCAAATTCCGAACTTAGATATACTACAGGATTAGTGATATCTTTAAAAATCATATTTGGTCTGTATTTATATTAGCTAGTAATAAACATGACGTCAAAGCTGGATTTTTTGAGCAATGAAAAAAATTAGTAAAATTGAGCTACCGAATAAAAAACGTTAGAATTAGTTTCATATGCACTGGGAAATATACGGAGCACCCATAGTTCCAATTAAGATTATAATTTTTTTGAAATATAGCGCTTTTGCCGGATTTATAGTAGTAGTCAGTGCCTTAATTGGTCTTAACTTCAAAGTACTAAAAAATTTTTTTAAGGATAAATCTAAGTACTATTGGTTGGTTTTTGGCTTTTCCTCTGTTCTACCACTTCTTTTAATAATATTTGTATTTAGCCTTCTGTTTAGGAGATAATTTTAGCGCATCATTGAAGCTAATACGTCACGAGCTTTTATCGCACTTTTAGTATTCCAGAAGCGCATTCCGATCTTGTGACCACTGTCCGTTTCTATTGTTATTCCCGATGTTTGGGTATTTATGTAAACATTGAGAATGTTGGCATATGGAATTAGTTCTGATGTAACACCAAACGCGCGTTTAACCTCAACATGATCGTTGTAGATTTCCAAAGCTCCGGTAAACATTAGTAAAAATGATCCTCGAAGTTTACTCATTGTTCTGTTCTTTATCGTCGTTTGTATTATTGTCTTTAATTATTGCGTCTACTTCTTTGAATATGGTTTTGGGTGTGTGCTCTGCTTTAAAAAGACATTTATATGCTCCTAGTTGCATTACCTTTTTAATTTTTTTATCGTGGGTTAAATTTGTCAGAATGATAATCGGGGTAGTTGAGTTTTTGGTAACATCAGATTTAATAGTTCTTACTACGTCTACACCATCCATGCTGGGAAAAAGTAAATCTAGAAGGATCACATTGTAAGAGTTTTCTTTTAAAAGTTCTAGCGATTTGTTTGGATCAACAGCCTCGTCAACAGCATACCCGGAGTTTACAAACACCTGTTTATACATTTGTCTTAAAGATTCATCGTCTTCGACGATTAAGATTTTTTTCATTTAGCGGTATTTAACAATTATATCACTCGTGAACACGTAACCGATTTTAAGCCGATTAAGGTATCAGGAGAAGAAAGTTCCTGATATATTAAAGTAATGCTTGCCAAGGTTACTTCTGGTGCTACAGTTGGGTTAAATGCAACACCCATTGACGTTGAGGTTGATATCGCAGACCAAGGTTTACCTTCATTTACTGTTGTAGGACTTCCAGATAAAGCAGTTGAGGAGTCAAAGGAAAGAGTCCGCTCGGCCATAAAAAATACGGGTGCCGATTTTCCAATATCAAGAATTACAGTAAATTTGGCACCTGCCGACTTACCGAAAATGGGTCCGGCGTATGACCTCCCCATAGCGCTTGGGATTATAATAGCATCGGGGCAAATAAACCCTGAGACTTCCGACAGTTTGTTTTTCGGTGAGCTTTCTCTTGATGGTGGCCTTCGGCACACCAACGGCATTTTGCCGATGGCATATTTGGCCAGAGAGAAAGGCTTCAAAAAAATTTTTATTCCAAAAGTAAATCAAGAAGAGGCTGCGGTTGTCGGGGGAATAACAGTTTATCCTATCGAGTCTCTTCTTGAGCTAATTAGATTTTTCAATAAAACGAATGAGATTATGCCCGCAAAAAAGATTAGTTTGACAACTTTGTTAAAAACCTCAGAAGCAGAGTTTGATTTTTCTGAAGTGGTGGGGCAAGAACACGTAAAACGGGCATTGGAAATAGTTGCCGCAGGGGGACATAACATCTTTATGAAAGGTACGCCAGGGAGCGGAAAGACCATGCTTGCGAGAGCCTTGCCTGGAATTTTACCAACTATGACTGAAAACGAGGCTTTGGAAGTAACCAAAATATATTCAATAACAGGCAATCTTTCTCCAGGAGAGGCTATTGTGATAACACGGCCATTTAGAAGTCCACACCACACAACCAGCCGAATTGGGCTTATTGGAGGAGGAACTAATCCCGCACCAGGAGAGGTCTCCCTAGCGCACCGTGGAGTTTTGTTTTTGGACGAGTTTCCGGAATTTCCAAGGCACGTTTTGGAAAGCTTACGCCAGCCAATTGAGGATGGTAGAGTAACAATATCTCGAGCGAAGGGGACAGTAACCTATCCTGCACAATTTTTACTTGTGGCAGCCTCAAATCCCTGCCCGTGTGGGTATTTTGGAGATAGTAAAAAGCAGTGTAAGTGTTTGCCTGGTCAAATCCAGAGATACCAAAAAAGAATTTCTGGTCCGATACTGGATAGAATTGATGTACACGTTGACGTACCTTCAGTTGAAACCCAAAAGTTGGTAAGCGAAGGTAAAAATGAAAGAAGTGAGAATTCCAAGACAATACAAAAAAGAGTACAGACAGCCCGTAATATCCAAACCAAAAGACTTAAAGGAACAAAATTGGCTTCTAATGCTGAAATGGGTACAAGGGAAGTGAAAAAGTATTGTTCCCTATCTCCCGAGTGTCGCACAATGATGATATCTGCAACTGCCTCAATGAATCTAACTGCCAGGTCATATTTCAAAGTCATTAAAATCGCCCGGACTATTGCAGATCTTTCCAATGATTCCAAAATTTCAACCTCTCATCTTGCTGAGGCATTACAATATCGTCCTAAGGACAATGATTTATTGTAACGCCGAATTCCTGCCTGCCCGCCTCTGGAGGGAGCGAGCCGAAATACCGAAACTTTTCAATATAGACCTCAGGATGATGGTATTTTGTAAGGACTATAAATAATGGTTGGAAAAAATCATGATGAGTATTAAGATTTGAGTTGTAATAGTAGACTTGGAAAGGTTTAATTAGAAAAACATCCGTTTATGGAAAAAATTTTTTGTGACCTTTGTGGGTGGAGAGAATACGACACGTTTCTAAATAATATAAAAAGTCCTGAATTTGATGAAGAATTTACTTTAGTTAAGTGTACCAAGTGCGGTCTTGTATATATTAATCCCAGGCCAAGAGAGAGTCAGATTGGTAAGTATTACTCAGGTTCAAATTATTTCTCAGATACTTCTAATGCAAGACAAAAGTATTCCTTTCTATATGACATGGTTTTTAAAGTGGCGAAAGTAAAAAAAGGAAAAGTTTTTGATATAGGTGCAGGTACTGGACTTTTTTTAACCGAATTTAAAAAAAGGGGTTGGGAGGTTGATGGTCTTGAACCAGCAAACGTCGGTAGAAGAATTGCAAAGACAAAGTTTGGGATTAGTCTAAAGAAGGATGATTTACTTGATATAGATTTTAAGGATAAATACTTTGACCTGGTCGTATTAAATAATGTAATAGAGCATCTTCATAAACCAGTAGAGAGTCTAAACAAGGTATCGCGGATTGTCAAGAAAGGGGGTTGTGTTCTAATTTCTTGTCCGAATATCGACGGTATTGGATCACTTCTTTTTCGAAAAAAGTGGTATGGAATGGATGTTCCAAGACATTTATATCAGTTTAATCCTGAAACCTTGGGTGTGTTGTTGAATCAATCAGGATTTAAAATCGTTAAAATTTCCCAAAATTTCTATAGACATAATTACGCAGTTCTTTTTGAGAGCTTCCGCAGGTCTCTTTCACCGAGGTTTTCTGTAACCAGAAAAGTTGAAAAACCTTTAATTAAATCCAATGTTAGTGGAGAAAAGAATAAACAATCTTTAGTTAAGCAAATTGGGGTAGACGTGTGTAAGGTGGTTTCTGGATTAATTGCGTTTATAGAGCCGTTAATAGGGAGGGGGGAGATATTGACAATCTTGGCAAAAAAACCTTGAGAGTTCTATAGCTTGTCCACTCGACCAACTTCTTTAAGGAAGTAAAATGTAATTTACAAGATTTAAGTTAATTTTGAAATTTTGCACCTCTCATCTTGCTGAGGCATTACAATATCGTCCTAAGGACACCGACATCTTGACTATCTTGCAATGTAAGTAGATGTATTTACCAATAAATACTTCACCTAACAATTGTAGCTTCAGTATTTTATACTTAAGGTGTTGACTTATGGCTATTGTTAGAAATGTGTTAAGAGTGATTGCTGAATATTTTACTTTCTTTATCGGCTTTTTGTTTATTTTTGTAATTGGGGCGTTGTATGCTTTTTTGCACGTTGAGGGCTTGCTTATAAATATAATTTTTTTGGCAATTGTGTTGGGGTGGATAGTTTACCTTATTAAATCCTTTTGGGACCTTTTGGAGAAGAAAAATAATGGTGAGGATGATCAAAACGATATCCAAGTTACCATTGAGGATGATAATTACGAAAAAAAAGATACTAATATGACTAAATAGCATGAAATTAGTTGTCCAAAGAGTAAATAGCGCAAGAGTTACTGAGGTAAAAAGTGGGAAAACTGTAGGAAAGATTGAAAAAGGGCTCTTGGTGCTTTTGGGTATTGGAAAGACGGATACAGAAAAAGATGCTGACTATCTAGTCGGGAAGCTATTAAATCTTAGGATAATGAGTGATAATAGCAACAAAATGAATTTATCAATAGTTAATGTCAATGCAGCCCTGCTTGTTGTATCTCAATTTACGCTTTATGCAGATACTGCCAAGGGCAACAGGCCTTCTTTTACTAGTGCGGAGGAACCATCTAAGGCGGAGTATTTGTACGGCTATTTTGTGGGGAAACTTAAGGAGGCGAATGTAAGAGTGGAAACGGGGAGTTTTGGGGAATACATGCGGCTGGATTGTGATTTAGATGGGCCAGTCACTATTTTGCTTGAAAGATGAGGTTGAAAAATATTAGGTTTGGTAATAAGGACTATTGGAACAAGGTGTTTTTGGGTATTGGCAAGATATTCCTTATTGCACTTATTTTATCTCTTGCGGTTTTTGTTGTACAAACAACGTATCTGGTTGGTTATAGTCAGGGAAAAATTGATGAACACACCCAAATATTTCGGTCAATAATAGCCAAGACTGAACCTTTTGCCCGTACTTCTCCACAACCAACGACCACTCCTTCCCCCACAAAAAATCAGCCAACACCGACTCAGAAAGCCATACCTAACAACAATTCATATGGCTATAAAGTAAACTGGGGGGGGCCGGAACTTTGGGAGGCGGTCAATACTAGAAGGAAAGAGCTGGGTGTTAATGCTTTAAATAAGCGTGATGAGCTGTGTACAATCGCATCGATTCGCGTAAATGACCTGCTTGAGTTGGGTAAGCTTGATGGCCATGCAGGATTTGGAACTTTGCAAGAGAGATCTGATTTAGGGTGGATTTTTAAG
>CAYTOP010000004.1:37299-37853 GCA_964439585.1 uncultured Gammaproteobacteria bacterium | reverse complement strand
TTGTTTGATATTGGGTTTAAGGGTCGGGTCGTTGGCGCTTTTATTAAATAAAGTATACCCAGAAGCAAAAATAACGGGTGTAGATATCGACCCAAAAATTGTTAAGCTTGGGAAAAATTATTTAAAACTGGATACAGAAAAAGTAAATGTGGTTATTTCCGATGCTATGAAATTTGTAAAAAAGGAAAAGAAGGCAAAAAAGAAATACGACCTAATACTGACCGACTTATATGTCGGTTATGAATACCCTCGAGAGTTTGAGTCTGAAAACTATATGCGCCTTGTAGGGAGCCTCCTTGCAGATAACGGAGTGGCAGTTTTCAACAGACTTTATTTTGGTGATAAACGAAGCGAAGCGATAAAATTTGGTAATAAGCTAGAAAAAATGTTTTCTAAAGTTGACATTTTTTATCCCCAAGCCAATATCATGTTTATTTGTAGGAAGTGATTAGTTCTCAGAAGTCATTTTTGAGAAAGATTCGGTTAAGAAGATACCAATTACTAATTATTTCATAAAGATTTGCAACAGATGGGTTATATTAAGATGTGGTTTT
>CAYTOP010000004.1:15093-37289 GCA_964439585.1 uncultured Gammaproteobacteria bacterium | reverse complement strand
AGCCGATACCCTTTCTGGCATAAGTAGGCAATGTTATCACAGAAAAGAAAGCTCTCAAATTGGAAGATGAGATTATATAAAATGTAGATTGTTAGAAGTTGCCGCTTGTATCAATTGTCATCGTTCCGGCTCCAACATGAGCATCAATAACCATCGGCTCAGTAGTTATATGGAAATTGGGTGTGGTATATGAACCACTTCCGCGCAAAATTTTATCGTCAACTTGAATGATGCCAACGTCAGCTTTGTAATTAATTTTAGCGAATGTGTTGTAAGGCAGTTTAATAGTAAGCGCGCCTGCACCAACATCGACCGAAAACTTACCAGTTGGAATAGCGTAGCTGTCGAGAGCTAGAGTTAAAGTTCCGGCAGTTGTTGTGAGGGTTATGTTTTTGACTTGAGTATGGGTGAGCTTTGCATGTAATATTCCTGCTGTTACGTTTGCTGTAAGTACTGTGGGAATATTTGGCGAGCCAAGGGTAACAGTATAATTAAGGTCTTCTGAAATCCCAAGCAGTTTTTGGATTTTATGTTCTGTCGACAAGTTTAAATCCAAACTACCATTGTCAAACTCTTGAATTAGAATTGGTTTGCCATAGTCCCTGTAGTAATTTGCGGTCACCTTGATTAAACTAGCACTATCATCGTCTACTAAATCAAATTTTCCGGCTTCAACTTTGACTGCCAAATTTCTCTGAGTAATCTCTGGATAATCCATAGCATTGATGGTGGTTTCACTATTTTCTTTGGGGCCTGGATTTGTTGGTAGTTGGTTACTTATAGTTGCAATTCTTGGGTCAAATTGTGCCAGCCATGAATTAAATTGTGGGCTGACAATTGCCGCAGAGTAGGCAACAATTGAAACAATAAGTCCAATTCCCAAAGCAGCAACAAGGAGGTTAAGGAGCATTGATTTGCCTGCAATTGTATGTAAGCCAATCATTACAATAAAAACTGGCCAAAACTTAAGTAATATCGTCCAGATATTCCATGGCAGGTAAGCAAAATTATTTAAGATAAGAACTAAGCCAACAAAGATGAATACTATTGCCATGAATGTATGTCTGAATGGAGCGTTAGATTTGTTTGAAGATTGGGGAAGTCCCTGCTGCTGGTAGCGGTTTATATATTCGTCTATTTTGCTCTTTTTGTTTTTTTTATTGCTCATTTCTAACCAATGCTGCTAGTCCGATTGCTATAAGAATAAGAGGCCACAGTTTGGCAAGATTGAAAATATGGAAAAGCCCCAAGTTGCTAAGAAGAAATAGAAGTCCGCCCGTGATTAAAATAATTCCAGCTAGGTTTCGTGAATTTTCGCGTTGAGAAGCGTAATGAAAATTTTCGGCAAATGCGTTTGCCTTTTCTTTGATTTCATCGGCATTTTGGCGAATGTTTTCTTGCGTAATTTCTGAAAAAGTGGACTCTGATGGAATAATAAGCCACAGAATTAGATAAAGTAAAATACCCGAACCTCCAAAAACAGTTAGCAATATGAAAATGATTCTAATGAGTGTTGAGTCAACATTAAAAAATTCAGCCAAACCACCGGCTACTCCACCAATCACCTTATCATGATTTGATCTAAATAATCGTTCGGGGAAAGAATGCTTTTTCCTTGGATTTTTTTTCTCTTTTGTAGATTTAGGTTTTGTAACTGGCATTTTTGTTAGTTTCAATTATACACATAAACTTTTGCTACTTGTATAGTGATAAGGTTGGTTAAGCGGTCGGGCTAATACTATCAAACTCTGGTACAATATATTGAGGCTTAGGGTGTATACTTTAGCTTTGGTTATAACGATTTCAATAAGGCCGTGTCATCTGACACGAATTAGTTGAACTTAAAACTTAAGAGGAATTATTAGGTATATAAATAAAAAAAGTGACCTTTTTGGCCACGGAAGATGTTACTTAGATGGTGAATATATTTTCTAAACTATTAGACATAAATCAACGCGAAATCGATAGACTCAGCAAAACGGTCTTGATGGTCAATTCACATACGGCTTCAGTCGAGAAATTGAAGGATAAGGACTTTGCAAGAAAAACGGAAGAGTTTAAAAAAAGACTTGCCGAGGGTGAAACTTTAGAAGACATTTTACCCGAAGCGTTTGCTCTCGCGCGCGAAGCTTCTTGGCGTGCGATTGGTCTGAAACCCTACGATGTCCAAATAATGGCAGCTATAGCACTTTTCCAAGGAAAAGTTGTAGAGCAAAAAACTGGTGAAGGTAAAACCCTTTCTGCAGTACCAGCACTTTATTTGCGAAGCTTGGAAGGGAAAGGAGCACATCTTGTCACAGTCAACGATTACTTGGCAAGGCGTGATGCTGGATGGAACGGTCCCACCTTTAAGCTTTTGGGATTATCGGTTGGCGCCATTGTTCAGGAAATGAAATCGTATGTGTATGACGAAGAGTTTAAGGATACAAGTCACGGAGACGAAAGATTGGCACATCTTAAGGAAAGTCAAAGAAGGGAAGCGTATGCCACCGACGTTACTTACGGGACCAACAATGAATTCGGGGTTGATTATCTTCGCGACAACATGGTGATGAGTTTAGATCAAATGTCACAGCGCGGGCATTACTTCGCTATTGTTGACGAAGTAGATTCAGTTTTAATTGACGAAGCTCGTACTCCACTGATCATATCAGCCCCTGACATGGAACCAACAAGCAAATACTTTAAGTTTGCTGAGTTGGTTGATAAGTTAAATTCCGATGTAGATTACACAATCGACGAAAAGTCTAAAAGTGCATCCTTGACGGAGCATGGAATTACTAAAGTTGAGAAAATATTGGGTGTAGAAAATCTTTACGAGAAAGATTTCGACACAATTCATCATATTGAAAATGCTCTACGTGCAAGAACGCTGTACCTAAAGGACCGCGACTATATTGTAAAAGACGATCAGGTTGTCATAGTTGATGAATTTACTGGCAGGTTAATGGTTGGTAGACGCTGGAGTGATGGGTTACACCAAGCGGTAGAAGCTGAAGAGAAAGTTCAGATACAGCAGGAAAGTAAGACCTTGGCAACAATCTCTTTTCAAAATTACTTCAGAATGTATGACCATTTGGCCGGGATGACAGGAACTGCAGCAACTGAAGCAGAGGAATTTAAAAAAATATATGGACTTGATGTTGTTGTCGTTCCGACACACCGAGATATGGTGCGTAAGGATCAACAAGACGTTATTTATAAAACACTGCGCGCTAAGTATGGTTCGGTAGTTGCCGATATCGAAAAAAGATATGAGAAAGGTCAACCAGTTTTGGTAGGAACTACTTCAATAGAAAAAAATGACATAATAGCAAACTATCTAAAGCGAAAAAGAATTCCTCACAATGTGCTTAATGCTAAAAACCACGAAAGGGAGGCTATGATTATTTCCGATGCCGGAAAGCCAGGTACAGTTACTGTTGCTACTAACATGGCTGGCCGCGGAGTGGATATTGTTCTTGGCGGTTCTGTGCCAGACAAAGCGGATGGTGTTTCTAAAGAAAAATTTAGGAAATCAAAGGAATATAAAAAATGGGAAAGTGATCATGAGAGGGTAATCAAGTCGGGTGGACTATATGTTATAGGAACTGAGAGACACGAAAGCAGAAGGATTGATAATCAGCTCCGAGGGCGTTCAGGTAGGCAAGGCGATCCTGGTGAGTCTAAATTTTATCTTTCCTTGGAAGACGATCTTATGCGAATTTTCGGCGGTGAGCAGATTAGTGGACTTATGGATAGACTGAAACTACCAGAGGATCAACCAATAGAAAATAAACTAATATCACGTGCTATTGAACAAGCACAAGTCAAAGTCGAGACGTTCCACTTTGACGCAAGAAAAAGTTTGGTGGAATATGATGATGTTAAAAATCAACAGCGAGAAATTGTATATAAATTGCGTCAGCGAGTTTTGACGCAAGAGAATTTTAAAAAAGAGATTTTAGAGAAATTAATTCATCAAGTTGACAAAATTCTTGTGCTCTCCTGGCCTTCGGATGGAGAAAAACTAGATCTTGAAAAAGTAGTAATAAATTTTATGGAAATTGTTCCATTTGACGATGCATCAAGAGATAGGGTTCGTGAACAACTTACTAGTGGCAAAAAGGAACAGGATGAGGTTAAAAACTTCTTGGTTGGAGTTATAAAAGATGTTTATGGAGCGCGAGAAAAGGACCTTGGGGAGCGTGTCATGCGCGAGGTGGAGAAGTTTTCGTATCTTGGTGCAATCGACAGAATGTGGATTGATCATATTGATAATATTGACGGAATAGAACAGGCTGTAAGACTCCGCGGGTATGCCCAAAGAGATCCGGTTGCAGAATTTAAAAACGAGGCGTATGACCTTTTCGAAGGACTTTTGGATAGAATCGACGATGAGCTTGCAAGGAGATTATTTAGGGTTGGAGTTGCTACACAGTCCACCGGGTCGGAAACCCTACAGGGATTGAGGCCTGAAATTCCCATAGAAGCCGCAAGAACAAACGAAGATATGCTCGATAAAACTGGACTGATTCCTGAGGATTCTGACTTGGTTGCAGCGGCTGGAGAACCAGCCTTCACTAAAGCTATGGTGGACAAGCCATCGTTTGTAGCAAATCAGGAGCTTGCTGAGTCACAAGCTAAGCAATCACCATATGCGCCTATAACTCAAAAAACACAAGATGACGTTAAAAAGCAAAAAATCGGCCGCAATGATCCCTGTTGGTGCGGAAGCGGAAAAAAATGGAAGAAGTGCCACTATCCACAACCCCCCACTAATTAATATTTCCAAAAATTGGATGTAAAATAAGCTACGGCTTTTGAAACTGAGGGCGGACAGGAAAAAGTGAGAGGTTCAGGACAATCATCTCAGCCCGCAAACATGACGTTGCAGAAGGCGGTAGATATGGGCGAATATGATACTGAGTATTTATCAACTTTTCCTGAATGGTATACCTTTAGTCGTCATATTCAATTTCAATATATTAGAACAGCTATTGGAAATCGGCATGCGCAACTGATTACGCAGTGGGTAGAGATTAATAATATATTGGATTTTAGACTTAAACCCAATCTTCAGATTGCACTTAAAAACATTGAAAAGCAATTAAAGAAACTTGAAAAGGATAGGGAAAAGTTATTTCTCGACTACTCTAAGTAGCATCTACCCCAAGCTTTTGGTTACTCCATATACTAAAATTAGTAGCGATGACTGGAATTGTTAATAATTACGTAAGTTTCATTTCTTTTGTAATATCGCTTGTTTTTACAACATGGTTTGGAAGGATTATTTTCCAGAATATTCCGATAGCCATTTTGTTTCTGGTTCTGACTTCTTTGTTGGTTTTAATAAACGAGCAGGGTTTTAAAAGATACAGAATCGCTTTTATCATATTTTTAACTTTTTTTGCCTATTTTCAACTGACAACTACCAATGTTGTAGAAAATTACAAAATTACTGATGCGCAAATTGCCCAACAAATAAAAAGGCTGAATAGCTATCCCAGAAATCTTACCAAACTAGGTTACATCTTGGAGTCCAAACAAGAAGTTATTTATTTTTACAAAGTAAGGGAAAACTTCTTTAATTTGCTGGATATAACGCAGTATTTTCCCGAAAATTTTAGTTATCTGGCAATCCCCTTTCTATTGACAGGGTTATATATTTTTGCAAAAAAACATCACCGTTTACTGGTGGTTGGTGGTATTTTTGTAATATTGGTATTTACAGTTATTGGTTCACTTGCTAAATACGGCTCATTTCTGCTTTTTCCATATCTGACTTTCTGCATATATCTGGGATTGCGTGAAGTTTATGACCACATCAACACAGCTAAAAAATAATAGGTTAGAAATAGTGCTTCTTGCGATAATCGTACTTTTTGTAGGACTTATATATTTTGTAAAACTTTCAACTATTCCAAAAGGTATTTATGTTGATGAGTCAACTATTGCATATAATACGTATTCGATTTTTCATACCGGAAAAGATGAATATGGCAAAGCATTTCCTGTGCTTTTTCGTCTTTTGGGTTCTTATACACCCGGGCTTTATATTTATACAAGTATTCCAATAGTTGCTCTTTTTGGTATGGAAATTTCTGTCTTTAGGTCAATTTCGGCGGTTTCGGTCCTTGTTAGTATCTTGTTTTTTTACCTGTTAACGCGGGAGATGAAACTGTTTAAGTCTAGACTAAGTTACTACATGGTTTTGGTATTTTACGCAATTGTTCCATGGTTGGTTTTCAACGCCCGGTTGGGGTATGAAGTAACACTTGCTTATACGCTTTTTAATGTTGGCTTATATTTCTTTTATCGCGCGCTGAAAAATGCTAATAATCTAATTTGGGCAGTCTTTTGTGTTTCACTTGCAACCTATACTGCCCATACACAACGGTATCTTTTGCCGATTTTTCTTGGGGCGTATTTTTTTATATACAGAAAGGAGCTTTTGATAAAGAGGAACTTCAAATCCTTGAGACGGTTTTCCATTTGGTTACTAGTATTAATGATTCCGAATATGCTACTTGCAGTAACCCCAGCATTTTGGGTTAAAAATGCCAGGTTAACTGCACAACCTCCATATGACCTAGTTAAAAACATTTTGGTACAACTTATGATGTATTTATCTCCAAAAAGTCTGTTTTTCAAAATGCCTGATATTGACTTACAACATACTGTCCCTGAGATTTCTGTTGCCTACGACTGGATGGTTGTACCATTTTTACTTGGGTTATATGAAATTGTTCGAGCTAGAAAGCTTCAAAAATATAAGTTTCTAATCTTGCTTTTTGTTGTAACTGTATTACCTGCAGCTTTTTCTGGTCAATTTATTTCCGTGCAGAGGTTGTTGCCATTTTTATTACCTTTAATGTTAATTATTGGTGTTGGGGTAGATAAAGTTGTCACCAGGTTACGACCATTGATAACGATCTTTTTATTTGTTGCAATTTTGGTGTATTCGCTTGTAATGCTTTACAGGTCTTATTTCGTTTTATTTCCATTGGAACGATTTGAGGCCTGGAATTATGGCTATGCAGATGTGGCCAATTATGTTGTGAGTGACCAAACAAATCACTATTTGATAGATAATTCCAGAAATCCGAGAGCCTACATCTTACTTCTTTATTATCTTAGATACCCTCCTAAAGTCTATCAAGGCGAAGTTGATAAGTATTATTTGAATAACTACTACAACTCACCAGGTCCGGTTTTTGATAATAGATTTGGTAATGTTGAAGTGCGATCTCTGAATTGGGAAGCGGATCCGTTGGTGGATCAGGTGATAATTGGTGATAGTCTGACAGTTTCTGAAGGTCAAGCTATCGAACATGGGTTAAAAGGTATTTATGATATTGACTACCAAGATCAAACACTATTTAAAGCCTTCAAGACATCAGTAGAATAGCCAAGTAAAGTCCTCTAGGCTATAATTTTTAGCATGACTGCACGTACTCATGACGCATTTGCCTTTGCATCACTTATTACTGTTGCTACTTTATATCCACCGGCAACTATAAATATTTCGACTCTAATGGCTGGTCTTGTTGGTAATATAGTCGGAGGACTACTTCCCGATATTGATCAGGCATCAAATAAGCTTTGGGGTTTTCTGCCCGCAGGTAATTATTTCGGCAGAATATTTAGACGGTTTTTGTGGGAGCATAGAACCTTGTCTCACTCGTTAGTTGGTGGATATCTTTTCTATAAAATATTGGAATGGCTACTGCCGAAACTGCTTAATCCAAACTATATAAATGTTAGTGTTGTGACAGCTTGTATTATCATAGGTTTTTTGTCACACCTAATTGCAGATAGTTTAACCAAAGAAGGTATTCCACTTTTTTTCCCGCTAAAATTTAATATTGGTTTTCCACCGATTTCCACATTAAGGATTACAACTGGCGGAAAAATTGAAAAATATTTAATTTTACCGGGTACAGCAATCTATCTATTTTGGTTTATTAACTCGCATTCAACAGAGCTTTTCCAATTGATTAGATCGATAACAAAATAAGTGGAAGAATTGCGACAAACAAGTGAATACGCCAAATACATGAACCTTATAGGTTGGCAAGTTGACAAGATAGACGGAATTTATTGTTATACAAAAAAGATTCCAATAATAGGGTCGGTAATTAAAATTCAGAGAGCTTCTAAAGTAATTAGTAAAGAGGGTTTAAATAAACTAGCAAAAAATAATCGACCATTCTTGGTTAGTGTTGAGCCTTTGACAAATAGCCAGCTTGCTTACTACAGCAAACTTGGGTTTAAGTCGTCTCATTCAGCGTCTCTTCCCACAAAAACCATTCGAGTTGATTTGAGTGAATCAGGTAAACACTTGTTATCTCACATGCACTACAAAACTCGCTACAATATTAAAATTGCAGCAAAGCGGGGGGTGGTAATAATTACATCAAAAGATATTCTGAGTTATTCCGACTTCTGGCAAAAATGTGCAAAGAACAGGGGAATGTATCTACCCTTAAAAAAAGAAATTCAATCAATTTACAAAGCATTTGGAAATAAATCTGAGATTTTATTGGCGTCAATAGGGAAGGAAATAGTGGGCGGAGTTTTATTGGTGAGCACGGTAAAAATCGCATATTATATGTATGCTGCGTCAACTGCTTTTGGGAAAAAAGTATTTGCACCAACTGCTCTTGCTTGGGAAGCGATTGAATTTGCAAAGAGGCGAAAGAAAACATATTTCGATTTTGAAGGAATCTATGACGCGCGTGTACCAATAAACACATGGAAGGGTTTTACCAGATTTAAAAAAAGCTTTGGCGGAGTAGAAATGGACTTTCCACTTCAAATGAAAAAATATAGTGTACCTTTCTAACTAATCAGCATATAGCATTAGCGGGACCTTTTAATGGTAACTCCCAGAAGAAAAACTATACCGGAAGAAACGGCAATAGTTGGACCTGACGGAATGTTTAGGATGTATGATGAAAAAAGTCCGAATAAAGTGATTATTACGGCAAGTATTGGAGTGAAGATAAACATTTGCTTGAGTGAGCCTGCAAATAATCTCACCGTACTAGCTGGAATTACCAGAAGTGCGTTAACAAGAATAATGCCTACTAATTTTATGCCTGCAACAATTGAAACGGCCAAAAGTACTTGATAAATGGTGTCTATGCGATCTACATTAACACCTGAAACCTTTGCGTATTCACTGTCAAAAGAAGCGAAAATCAAACTGTTTCTAAAATAAAGCATCAGGATTATTACAATAATTGTGAGACTTAAAATTACAAAAACATCAACCCAGCCGATTGCAAGTACACTTCCAAAAAGAAAACTTATAAGTTCTGGTTGGTAACCAGGCAGTATCGAGAGGAGTATTACGCCAAGTCCCATCGAAAACGGGAGAACAAAACCTAATAAACTATCAAGCGGGAGCTCGCTGTGTTTTTTGAGATAAGGCAAAAATAAGGCCACAACAACAGCATAAACAGCGGCGGCTAGAACTGGATTTGTTCCAAGAAGCAGGCCAATCGCTACTCCAGTTAGAGACGCATGTGCTATCGCGTCACCAAAGAAAGACGACTTTCTTAGAACCACAAGAACTCCCATAAATGAAGTTAACATTGCAACAAAAATTCCACCTATTAGTGCGCGTTGCATAAAAGGAAGGATGAAAAATTGGCTTAAAAAATTATTCATGATCGTGGTTTTGGTGAGTGTGTTCGCGGTGGCCGTAAAATTTTAGGCCTCGACCGTATAGCTTTTCAAAAGTTTCCTGGTTTAAAACTTTTTTGGGTACTCCTGTACAAAAAACAGTACGATTTAGACACACTACGTGATTTGCGTAAGTGTATACAACATCCAGCTCATGCGAGGCAATGACTGCGGTTATTTTCTTTTCTTCAACCAACGCTTCCAAAAGTTCGTAAAATGTTTGTTCTCCTCCAACGTCAACCCCAGCTTCAGGTTCATCCAAAAGCAAGAGTTTGGGTTCATGGACTAAAGCGCGTGCGAGCAAGACTCGTTGTAATTGACCTCCCGAGAGAGTAGACAGCTTTCTGCTTTTTAAATCTTCCGCTTTTACATAATTTAAAACTTGTGAAACGGAGTGGTTGTGTTCGGGGTAATTCAGTTTTTTAGACTGGCTTTCGTGGCTAATTAGCGCTAGAAGTATAAATTCACTAACTGTTATTGGAAAAGTTGTATCGAAGGAGAATCTTTGAGGTACAAAGCCAATTTCGGTATACATTTGCTCCACTGGTTTTCCAAAAACTTCTACTTTGCCGGTGTAATCAAGAAGGCCAAGTATAGCCTTAATTACCGTGCTTTTTCCCGACCCGTTTGGGCCAATAAGAGCGGTAATTGAATTTTCTTTTACCTCAAAATTAACGTCTTCAACAGCCGAGTGGGTGTAACCCGGATATTTTACGGAAAGGTTGTTTACTACCAATGCGTTATCCATAAAAACTTTATTTATGACAGTTTTGAGTTCCAGGTCAAGACTTTGCAGGTCGGTGACCTATAGAGGAAACCCCATTCGTGGGAATGGGAGGATGTCATAATATTGTGACAGTTAATTATCGTGTATATTAAAGTTCCTGGCAAGTGATTTACAAACAGATAATATATTCCTATAACTTGGATTTGCAGTTTTATATTAGAAATTATATATCAATAACCAACGTTCGTTGTCAAAATACTATTCATGAGCTTACAAACTTAAGTATCTTGACTATAAGTGTTACTATTTATTTGCAATGACTAGTGCTTTTGATAATGCGAAAAAACAGATAGATTTGGCTGTCCCACTATTATCACCAAGCTATGAAGATGAAGTGATATTTAAAAAGGCAATTGCTTCATTAAAAAAACCCCAAAAATTGCTTAAAACAAAAATAAAAGTAAAAATGGACAACGGTCGTCAAAAGTCGTTTAGCGCATACCGTTCACAACACAACGACGCGAGAGGTCCATTCAAAGGTGGAATTCGTTTTCATCCAGATGTAAGTGAAGATGAAGTAAAAGCCTTATCTGTCTGGATGAGTATTAAATGTGCAGTGGTAGGAATTCCATATGGTGGTGGTAAAGGGGGAGTGAAAGTTGATCCTAGAAAATTATCCTTAATAGAGCTTCAACGTCTGTCAAAAAATTATGCGCGATTTTTAGCTTCACATATTGGCCCATGGGTAGATGTTCCAGCACCAGATGTCAACACAGGGGAGAGGGAAATGGCTTGGATGTTGGAAGCTTACGAGAGTGTAAAAGGTAGACATGAACCAGCTACTTTTACAGGTAAACCAATAGGTTTGGGCGGCTCCCTCGGTCGAACTGAAGCGACAGGGCAGGGTGGTTTTTACATACTTCAAGACTATTTTAAAATGCAGAAGAAAACACATCGGAAAATTAAAATAGCCATACAAGGCTTTGGTAATGTAGGCTATTTTTTTGCAAAGTTTGCGAAAGAGGCGGGGTATAAAATTGTAGCGGTTTCTGACTCAAGCGGTGGAGTATATTCGTCTATGGGGTTGGATATTGAAAAACTTTTGCAGTACAAAGACGCGCACGGATCATTTGAAAATGTTGCCAAGATGCATAAGAAGAAATTCAAATTTATTTCTAACGCGAGCTTGTTAAAATTGTCAGTTGATGTTTTAGTGCCAGCAGCTTTGGAAAATGTTATTAATAAGTCAAATGTTGATGATGTAAAAGCATCGGTTGTATTGGAGATGGCCAATGGGCCACTAACACCGGAAGCTGAAGTAGTTTTATTACAAAAGGGAGTTGATATATTACCCGATGTACTCTGTAATGCCGGTGGAGTAACCGTTTCATACTTCGAATGGGTACAAAATCTACACGGTTATGTTTGGTCGAAAAAACGAGTGGTTAATGAACTAAAAGAAATTATGGATACCGCTTTTAACGATATTAATAAGTTTAAAAAAGAGAACAGGGTTTCGTATCGTAAGGCGGCGTTTGCCTTGGCAATCAAGAGAATTATCGATGCGATGATATTAAGAGGACGAGTTTAGTTATCAATTTTGATTTCTACATTGTACTTTTTTGTGTTCCCCGAATAATTATTTACGAGTGGTTGCAAAATGGTTGGCAACTTTGAGATATACTGTGGGTTATGTCGGTAGAAAGCTCACAACAAGACCAATCTAAGGATAAGTTGAAAGAGGCACTTAAGTGGGGCGGGATGGGTGGTGTTATAGCCGGGCTTGTAATTCTAGGTCAGGCGGGGCTAATATTAGTTTTGTCTGGTGCTGGTGCGTATTCACTTTCAAAAAGGAAAATGAAGTAATAGAAAATGAAATTAAACAAATTAACAAATGAAGAAAAAAGAGTAATTGAAGGCAAGGGAACTGAAGCTCCATTTAAGGGTGAATACGATGACTTTTGGCAGAAGGGAATCTATGCCTGCAGAAGGTGTAATACTCCACTTTACGAATCAAAGGATAAATTCGATGCAAGATGTGGTTGGCCAAGTTTTGATCAAGAAATTCCTGGCGCCGTCAAAAGGTTGCCTGATGATGATGGAATGAGAGTTGAAATCCAATGTAGCGCATGCGGAGCGCATTTAGGTCATGTTTTTGCTGGAGAACATCTGACGGACAAAAATACTAGACATTGTGTAAATTCCATCTCTTTGAAATTTATTCCCGACAAAAAGTAGAAGATATTTCAAAACCTCGCTTTTAGCTTCGGTTTTGAGCGGCTTTGCAGAGCTTTTAAGTAAGGCTCTGCCGAGTCAAACTCTCGGTAGCATCAAAGTTCAAAAGGGTTTTTAAATGAGAAGTAGGTTACGATTTAAGATATTTTGAGAACTCTTTTCTCAACTTTGCCATTTTGGGACCGATTACGAGTTTGCAGTACATTTTATCTGGGTTATTGCTATAGTAGTTTTGGTGATAGTTTTCTGCCGGGTAAAACGCCTCAAACGGTGCTATCTCTGTCACAATCGGACTGTCATATATTTTATCTTCTGCTAATCGTTTTTTTGACAATTCGGCGATTTTCTTCTGTTTTTGATTATGGTAGAAAATAACACTACGGTATTGGCTACCCACGTCATTGCCTTGCTGATTGAGGGTGGTTGGATTGTGTATCCCCCAAAAAATAAAGAGTAATTCATCGTAGGAAAGTATTTTTGGGTCATATGTTATCTGACTTACCTCGGCGTGACCGGTTGAACTTGAACAAATCTGCTCGTATGTTGGATTTTTAACCGAACCTCCGGAGTATCCTGACACAACTTCGACAACACCTTTTATGTTTTGAAAAACTGCCTCAGTACACCAGAAGCAACCAGCCCCTAGTGTTGCTACTTCATTTTCTCTATTTTTCACTAGGTTAATTATAAAACTCATTATAAGTTTTTCAAACTCAAAATTCGTTTTGTAAAGCCGTTTTGGAATGGCTTTACAACAACATGGTTGTGTTTTAGCTTGTAAAAGTTGTGGGGGTCCGATTGTCTTCCAAAAAAAATGTAAACATTTGTTATATAATCTTAAATTAGATGGCGAGGCTTACATACGACGAGCTAATTAAAAAGCATTTAAAAATTCTTAAAGGTTTACGAACGAAAACTGGACTTTTCCTTGCTTCAAGGAAGGGAGTTGGCACAGGATATGATAAAAGTTGGTTAAGAGATAATTTCTATGAGACGATTGCATTTGAGGTAATCGGGGATTGGAAAACTATTGAGAAAACTTACAGGGCAATTTTAACCATTCTTCTAAAGCATGAAGACAAAATTGATTGGGCGATTGCCAACAAGCCCTCACATAGTTATGAATATATACACGCACGATTCAATCCAGATACATTCGATGAATTTTGGGAGGAGTGGGGAAATAAACAAAACGATGCTGTTGGTTGTATACTTTATCGAATTGGGGAGTTAGAAATCAATCAAAGAAGGTCAATATTAAAAACCCCAGATCAAATACGGATTGTCAACAAACTAGTGAGATACTTGGAAAGAATTGAATATTGGCATGACTCGGATTCTGGAATGTGGGAAGAAGATGAAGAACTGCATGCATCTTCTGTTGGTGCTTGCGTTGCAGGTTTAAAGTCTATTGCACAGTTTCCCAGGGTCGAAGTCCCGGTGAGCTTAATTCATAAAGGAGAGAAAGCCTTAGGTGAATTATTGCCAAGAGAATCTGAAAGGAAATTTGTCGATCTGGCACAACTCTCACTTATATGGCCTTACGATGTGGTAGATGAGAAACAAAAAATATCGATTTTGGAAAATATCGAATATCATCTTACACGCGATAGGGGGCTAATTCGTTATAAAGGCGATCATTATTATAACAAGAATGAGGATAATACTAGTGAAGAAGCTGAGTGGACTTTTGGACTTGCATGGTTGGCAATTATCTATGAAAAGATGGGCCAAAAAGAAAAAGCCCGGGATATGCTGAAAAACTTGATTGCAATCGATACACCGGAAGGTTTACCTGAATTATATTTTTCAAACTCAATTGAATATAACGAAAATACCCCTTTGGGTTGGAGTGAATCATTGTTTATAGTTGCTTTATATGAAATGAACGAGCGGAAGGAAAAAAGTAAAGACCAATCTAATGAAGAAAAAACAACCTAAACTACTTCATATTTTGATAATATTTTCCTGACCCAAGATGTAATGTAAGTAATGGGAAAATTGCTAACAACCTTTTTAATTGGAGTTTTTGTAGGAGTGGTTTTATTGTTTCAGGTTGAAAAAAAATTTGTTTCCTCAAACAATGTATTGGGTGATGCAACAATTTTGGTTCAACCCCAATATGAAATTGTTACACCAACTCCATCTCCCTCTCCCACACCCACCGCGACTCCTACGCCGCTACCAACTGCCACGTCAACGCCGACAAAAGTTCCAACACCAACACCTATTCCTACTCCGATAGTAGCACCAGGCAATTTAGAAAATTTGTTTAGTCAATACTCAGCACAATTTGGTGTAGATGGACAATTATTAAGAAGAATTGCATATTGTGAGTCTAAGTTTAATCAAGCGGCGGTTAACGGAAATTATGGAGGGCTGTATCAATTTTTGCCATCGATTTGGCAAACTTATCGTGAACAGTTGGGTTACGATATTAATCCTGACTTGAGATTTGACGCGAACGAAGCGATAAAGACCGCGGCATATGCTATTTCGAAAGGTAAACTCTTTTTGTGGCCAAATTGTAGTAAAAAATAGGGACAACAGGTTATTGATATAATCACTATATGAATGGTAAAACTGATAAAGCGTTAGTTGCCGTTTTTGCACACCCTGATGATGAAGCGGTAAGTTGTGCTGGTACGTTGGCAAAGTATGCCAAATACCGTGATGTATATCTAATTTGTGTTACTAACGGCAATGATCACACAAGCCAAAGAAATGACTTGGTTGAAGTGAGGAGCGCGGAGTTAAAAAAGTCTTGTAAAGCAATTGGGATAAAAAATGTTTTCTCTTTGGGGTATGAAGATGGAGAACTTTCAAACAATATTTATCACGAAGTAGCGAATAAAATTAAGACCATTGTTCAAAAGATTAAACCAGACACACTTCTAACAATGGAAAATAGAGGAATATCCGGCCATATTGATCACATATTTGTGTCGATGGTTGCTACCTATGTTTTTGAAAAAACAGCATTCGTCAGAAATTTAATGTATACCTGTATTACCATTGAGCAAAGAAAGTTGATGAGGGGCGACTATTTTATATATGTTCCAGAGGGTTACGATAAAGCCGATATTGATTTATTTGAAGATATTACAGAGACCTGGCAACAAAAGGTGGATGCGTTAAAGGCTCATAAATCTCAATTTAAAGATGTCGATAATATGCTTAGCATGTTTAAACATCTACCTAAGGTTGAAACGTTCATTGTTCGAAGTAAACGTTGAGCTGGATTTGTTTTCTTCTTTTACCCAGCGAGTTTTAACATGGTGTCAATTAGCAAATAGCTTTGTGCTAATATGAAATATACTCCTCTCATTTGAGTATAGGAGATATTTGCCATCATGGAATTTCTTACTTGGCACTATAGTTACGGTTTTGAATATTATATTAAAAGCTGGTCTTCAACTTTTGACTGGATAAACCATTATTTTTCTTTACCTCTCCTGTTAAAGACGTTATTTTCACCCTGGAAAAGGTTAGTTACTGAAGATAAATCACCAGGATTTAACCCTTCGAAATATTTTGAGGCATTGACTTTTAACCTGGTCTCAAGGGGAATTGGTGCTGCTGTTCGATTTTCCCTTTTTTGGATAGGAATTTTTTTTATTATATTTGCTTTTTTGGGAGGAGTTGTTGGATTATTTTTATGGGTAGCACTGCCTTTTTTAAGCTTGGGGATTTACTCAAAATATAAACACCAACCAGCAAACTATGTTAAAAACTTGCTGTTTAGCATAAAATCTTTAAACCAAGATCCACTACAAACCATCTTAAACTCTTCTGCTGGTCAATTTATGCTTGAAAGAGTGGGTTTATCTTTGGCTGATCTGGTCAATAATGCAAATCGGGAAGGTGTTCAATTTACCAACTTTAATCCCGGTTCTTATGGCGAACTAGTTAACTATCTGTTAGCTAACAAGGTTTGGACTAAAGAATTTTTACACAGGAAAGAAATCGAGCCGGAGGACCTGATACTAGCGGCGAATTGGTGGGACTTAAAAACAGCTGATGAAAATAGACTTGGTGGATATGACCTTGGTAGGCCTGGATTGGCACTAGAGCTTCTTTTTGGTTATACGCCAACGCTTAATCAATATTCTGTTGACCTTAGTACTCCGCAGTCATTTTCGCATCACCTTATTGGTCGAGAGAATGTTGTTTTAAGAATGGAAAGGATTTTAAAGGCTGGAACGAGCGTATCCTTAGTAGGTGAGCCTGGAGTTGGTAAGAAGACGGTGGTTTTGGAGCTTGCGCACAGGGCAGCTGGTGGAAAATTAGGCGGTGAAATGGCGTATCGTAGAGTTTTGGAATTTGATTATAATGCACTCCTTTCTGGGTCAACCGACCTTAATATGAAGAAAACCCAACTCGCGCAAGTATTGAATGAGACTGCAGCTGCTGGAAATATCATTCTTATGGTTCGTGACATTCAAAGACTAACAAACATGTCGGTTGAAGGCTATGATTTTACTGATGTTTTTGAAAGTCATCTAGCCAATCGTGAGTTGAAAATAATCGCAATTTCTACTCCGGACGAGTACGAGAGATTTATCGCTCCAAACCTTAGACTCAGGAAATATCTGGAGAAAGTAGAAGTGACACAGCCTACAATGGAAGAGGCTAAACAAATTTTAATTGAAGCAGCCAAGGATTGGGAAATAAAGGCACCAATTGTTATCCAAATGCCCGCGTTAAGAAAAATATTGGACGAGTCAGATAAATATATTACAGAAACCCCTTTTCCCGAAAAAGCGCTTGAACTGCTTGATGCAGTTGTAACTTACATTCAGCAGGCGGGGACAAGTACTGTAAATGTTGATTCGGTTAACGCCGTTTTGGAAGAAAAAACTGGTATTTCTTTTACAAGACTTACTGAGGATGAGAAAACTAAACTTACAAATCTTGAAGAAATTATTCATAAACGGTTAGTTGATCAAGAAGTGGCGATAAAGTTAATTGCAAAAATTTTAAGGTCAAGATCTGTGGGTGTTTCTAATGCGGATCGACCAGTTGGTTCATTTTTGTTTCTTGGCCCGACTGGTGTGGGAAAGACTGAAACGGCAAAGGTTCTTGCAAAGGTGTATTACGGAAATGAGTCTCATATACTACGTTTTGATATGGCAGAGTTTGCTGGCACTGAGGGCTTAGAAAGACTTATCGGTTCTGTAAATAAAAATTTGCCTGGTGAGATGACTACTGCTATCAAAAATCACCCCGCAAGTATTTTACTTCTCGACGAATTTGAAAAAGCTACCAGAGAAATCTATAACCTATTCTTGACGCTTTTGGATGAGGGCTATATTAACGATGCATTTGGAAAGAAAATTAACTGCAGAAACTTATTTGTAATTGGTACTTCAAATGCGGGATCAGAATTCATTAGACAGTTTGTAAATAAAGGGGAGTCGAAAGAGAAAATGCAGGAGGAGGTTGTAAATTATGTATTGGAAAAACAAATATTTTCTCCAGAATTTTTGAATAGGTTTGATGGAGTAGTTGTTTATGAGCCACTTAATGAAGCGGATTTGATAAAGATCGCAGATTTGATATTAAAAGATCTGGCTCATGAATTGGAAAAGAAAAATTTATATCTTACCGTAACTGATGGGGCTGCCAGGAAACTTGCTCAGGATGGCTATGACCCTGCTTTTGGGGCAAGGCCAATGCGGCGAATAGTGAATATAGACTTGGGTGACTTAATAGGTAAGGCACTTTTGAGTAAACAATTGGTAGAGGGTGATAAATTTGAAATTGTTCCGCAACAGGGGAAGAATCAATACGAGGTAGTAAAAATATCTTAACTTCAAAAACTAACATAGATTCCAACGGCTTATACCGTGGTACCATATCGTTATTATTACTAATGCGTTTGGACATATTATTTTGTTCAATTCTCTCTGAGTCAGTGACACTTCAGGGTTGGAGACATTTACAACCAAAGCCGTGGTTATCTTGAACTGATGATAAAATATATGAATTACGGTGTTGCAGAATCGACTAAAAATCTTTCAAAGGATTAGCTAGCATGAGAAAGGAACTTAAAGTGTGTTAAGAAAGGTTAAACAGATTCATTCCAATTTGCAAGGAAAATATTGGAAATATTGGTTACCTGTTTTGATAATTATTACGGGCTTTTTGGTTTGCGTTTATGTGGCATATAAGTTTTTTTTGTCGCCGGCGCGCACCCTATCAAAATCGCTTAGTAGACTGGGAATGATGAGGACATTTTCCTATTTGGGACAATTAAAATTTAAGGCAAACACTTCTAATAATAGCCAGCAAGATGATTCACTGTTGGAAGGGTTGTTGTCTCAGGAGTACACACTTGGTTTTACTGGAAGCGCGGATTTTACGAACAAAAATAACAAAATGCTTAACGGGCATTTGGATATTGCAGTAAAGCAGTTGCCAGTTCTTCAAGCGGATTACGCGGTTGTTGGGAAAACTATTTATCTAAAAATTGAACAGATGGCAGATTTGGGAATAATCGGTTTAGAGAATTTTAAGGACAAATGGATACAAATTGATCCTCAGGAGTTAAACAATATATACGGCATAAGTGTGAAATCACCAAATATTTTGTCATTATCTTATGAGGACGAGCTTACTCTTCAGAAATTTATAGAAATAAACCCTCCAATTGTTTTTGTGGGAAGGTTGCACAACGAAAAAATTGCGGGTGTAGAAAGTTATCAATATAAGTTCAAAATAGATAAAACCAATCTTGTGAGAGCGTATGCTGAGGCACTAAGTCTAAGTGAATTTGATGACGAAACAAAAGCGGCCAGACTTGAAAGTATAAAAGGCAATATTAACAAACTTGATTTTGGCATTGGTGCTTTATGGATAGGAAAAAAGGATTTCTTTATTCGGAAATTTCAAATAAATGTAAAGACTGTTGCAAATAACAAAGGTGATCCGATTTATGAAGCAAACCTCACATTAATTTTGAACGATATTAATTACCCGATAAAAATATTTGTACCTCAAGACTCAACAAGGCTTAGGGACATGCTTAGCGGCTACATAAATTCTCAGACTCCTTCTGAGAAATAGGTGAGGAAAATTGGCAATATGTACCGTTAATATTATATTTTTAAAAACTACCAGGCTTATATTTAATTTTGGCACATTTTACCTTTGATAATTTAGTAAAAATAGAGTTATCATTAATAAGGTGTACATACAAGGAAAGGTAAGAGACTCAAAATCATAAGCAAATTATTACTTAACGGTACATTGTTTTTTAGGAAATATCTCAAATGAACGTATTGATGCTTGGTTGGGAATTACCACCGTACAATAGCGGAGGTCTTGGTGAGGCTTGCTTGGGGTTGTCAAAAGCTCTTTCAAAAAAGGGCATACATGTAACCTTTGTTTTGCCTCAGAAAGTTGACATTTCTTATGATTTTATGGATATTGTGTTTGCAAACATCAGTCAAACTCAAGAACAAATTCAAGCAGCCTATTTAACTTATCAAGAATGGCTTAAAAACCTAGGTGAAAAAATTGACAGCGTTCCTGCTGACTACGTATCCGGAGCATTAAAGTATGCAGAGCGAGTGAGGGATATTGCATCAAAGTTAAATGCGGATATTATTCACACCCATGATTGGCTTACGTATCCAGCTGGTATGGTTGCAAAGGAAGTTATTAAAAAGCCACTAGTTGCTCATGTACATGCAACTGAATTTGACAGGACTGGTGGCCATTATCCGAATCCGATTGTCTATTCAATAGAAAAGCGTGGTATGGAATATGCAGACAGAGTAATTTCAGTGAGCCAATTCACCAAAAATATTGTTATCAATAACTACAATATTAATCCTGGAAAAATTTCTGTCGTTCACAATGGCATTGAGGAGATCAGCAAAAAACATTTTCCGCCCGCCCTTTCTGCAATGAAAGAGATGGGCTATAAAGTGGTCCTATATTTGGGTCGTATTACTCTTCAAAAAGGACCTGAGTATTTTGTGCGGGCTGCCAAAAGAGTTACAGATTACGAAGATAAAGTTATATTTGTAGTTACTGGTTCCGGAGATATGCAAGAGCAAATGATGAATGAAGCAGCGTATGAAGGCTTGTTGGATAAAATGGTGTTTACTGGTTTTTTGAGAGGTGAGGAGCGGGATCAAATATATCAAACAGCTGACCTATATGTTATGCCTTCGGTTTCTGAACCTTTTGGCATAACTCCCCTTGAGGCAGTTGTAAATGGAACCCCAGTTTTGGTTTCAAAACAGTCAGGAGTTTCCGAAGTATTACGAAATGCTTTAAAAGTGGACTTTTGGGATACAGAGGAGATGGCGAACAAAATTATTGCTGTTCTTAAATATTCATCCTTAAAGCTAGATCTGAAAAAAGAATCGAGTAAAGAACTGCCAAACGTAACTTGGGAGAAGTCTGCTGAAAAATGCATCGGAGTTTATAACCAGTTAATCTAATTTTTATTATGCCTTCTGTATGTTTGTATTTTCAGGTACACCAGCCTTTGAGAGTTAAAAGGTATAGGGTTTTTGATGTTGGCAATGACCATCACTATTTTAATGCAACGGGTGATACTAACTTAAATAATGAGAAAATTGTCAAGAAAGTTGCGGAGAAATCATACCTGCCTGCTAATAAAACAATATTGGGACTGCTAAATCGTCATCCGGAATTTAAGGTTAGTTATTCATTTTCTGGTATTTTCCTGGAACAATTGGAAAAATTTTCTCCAAAAGTCCTTAAATCGTTTAAAAAAATTTATGAAACAGGCCGCATGGAGATCTTGTCTGAAACCTATTATCATTCGCTAGCATTTTTTTATTCCCGGCGTGAATTTGAAAAGCAAGTTAAGCTTCATAAAGATAAGATTTATAAATTATTTGGCGCAAAACCAAAAGTATTTCGGAATACCGAATTGGCATACAATAATGAATTAGCCGAATGGGCAGACAAGAAGGGATATAAAGCAATTCTGGCCGAGGGATGGGACTCTATACTTGGTTGGCGGAGCCCAAATTTCGTATACGAGCCTAAAGGGACTAATAAAATAAAGCTCCTTCTAAAAAATTATAAATTGTCTGATGATATTGCCTTTAGGTTTTCCGAAAAAACATGGAGCGAATGGCCACTAACTGCAGAAAAATTTGCGCAGTGGGTTTCTGCGATAAACGGTAACGGTCAGGTGATTAACTTGTTTATGGATTATGAAACGTTCGGCGAGCATCAGTGGGAAGATACGGGCATTTTTCATTTCCTAAGCGAACTCCCAAGCAATATTTTGAAAAATCCAGACAATGATTTTATTACACCAACGGAGGCTGTTACTAAATATCCTGCGATGGATGCGATAGACGCGCCTTATGTAGTGACCTGGGCAGACATGGAAAGAGATCTTTCTGCGTGGACGGGAAATGCTATTCAAGCCTCAGCTATTGATTTTATTTATCAATTAGAACCGAGAGTTTTGAAATCAAAAAATAAAAAGGTTATAAATGATTGGCGTCGGCTGCAGACTTCGGACCATTTCTATTATATGTGTACCAAGTTTTGGGCGGACGGTGAT
>CAYTOP010000004.1:10695-15083 GCA_964439585.1 uncultured Gammaproteobacteria bacterium | reverse complement strand
GTTTGGGGATGGCGACGTTCATAAATATTTTAATCCTTATGAATCCCCATACGATGCCTTTATTACCTATATGAACGCCGCAAATGATCTTGCTCTTCGGATGAAAAAAACTGGAGGTAGAAAAAGTGGCTAAGTCGATAATGCTCGGTAATGGATATATACTTGTCGGCCTTGATAAGTTCGGCCAAGTCAAGGATTTTTACTTTCATTATCCAGGTTTAGAAAATCATGTAAGCGAAAATTTAACCCACAAGATTGGTATGTTTTTAGACAATAGATTTACCTGGATTGATGAAGCTTCTTGGAGTGTCGAAGTCGGGAGCATAAAAGGCACCATGGCTTCAGATATGGTTGCAAGGAATTCAGAACTTGGTATTGAGCTTCATTTTAATGATGTTGTTTATAACGAAAAAGATATTTTTATAAGGGAAATAAAGATAAAAAATCTTTTTGATAGACTTCGGACGATTAAACTTTTTTTCAATCAGCAGTTTAACATTTCACAAACAAGCCGAGGTGAAACTGCTTATTATGACCCAAGAGAGCGAGTGATAATTCATTACAAAGGTCGGCGAGTGTTTCTTGTAAATGCAACTTTGGACAATATGGGATTCGATGAATATAGCACAGGTCTTATGGGCATCGAAGGTAAAACAGGGACGTTCAAAGATGCAGAAGATGGTAAATTGTCTGGAAATGGCATTGAACATGGCAAGGTTGATTCGGTTATTGGAATTTCTTTTGAAGTGCAGCCAAAAAAAGAAAAAACCATGTATTATTGGGTGTGTGTTGCCAAGTCTATCGCGAGTGTTAAAAAATTAGATGCTTACGTACGTGCACGACTTCCCCAGGATATTTTAAAAACTACCAAGGATTATTGGAGTGCCTGGGCGAATGTCAGGAACTTTAGCTTTTATGGTTTGAAGGACGAGTCTGTCGAGCTTTTTAAACAATCATTATTTAATATGCGCACGCACACAGCGAAAAATGGTGCAATTATTGCCTCTGGTGACTCTGAAATGCTTCAATTTGGTAGAGATTATTATGAATATGTTTGGCCAAGAGACGGTGCTAATACGGCGATAGCACTGGCATCTGCTGGTGATTACGCAGCAAGTCGTCGATTTTTTAAATATTGTGAAGATATTATTACGGACGAGGGCTATTTTATGCATAAATACCATCCAGATAAATCACTTGGTGCATCTTGGCACCCATGGGTAGAAAACGGTAGGAAACAATTTCCAATTCAAGAGGATGAAACGGCACTTGTGGTTTATGCTCTTTGGGAATATTACAGATACTCCAGAGATTTAGAGTTTGTCGAGACAATTTACAATAGCATAATAAGAAAAGCCGGTGAATTTATGCTTTCATATAAAGATTCTAAGACAAGTCTCCCTGGTGAAAGTTATGATCTTTGGGAAAGGGAATATGGTATTAGTACATTTACTTCAAGTAGTGTTTATGGAGCCTTAATAGCTTCGGCGAATTTCGCAAAACTGCTTGGAAAACAAGCGAGTGTGGAAAAGTATTTTGATGCTGCTGAGACTATTAAAAAAAGTATTTTTAAGTATCTTTATGATAAAGAAGCAGGTGTATTTTATAAATTGATAGATACGACTGCGAAAAGACCTGAAATAGAAAGGACGGTTGATATTTCAAGCATTTACGGTATTTATAAGTTTGGGGTGCTGAAGCCGGAGGACACGATTGTAAAAAAGGCAGTTGAAAATACTATTGAAAGATTGTCAGTAAAAACAGATAGCGGTGGTATTGCCAGATTTGAAGGTGATACTTACCACCATATGGGCGGAAATTACCCCGGGAATCCTTGGATAATTACATCTTTGTGGCTCGCCCAGTATTATATTGCCATCGCGAGTTCTGAAGCCTCATTTGAACCTGCTAAAGACTGGATAAATTGGGTGACAAAATATGCAAACAAAGCGGGTGTTTTGCCAGAACAACTAAATCCGTATAATGGAGAGCATCTATCAGCGGCGCCGCTTACCTGGAGTCATGCTGAATATGTTTTAACCATTACGCAGTATCTTGGAAAATTAGAAGAACTCGGAATTTGTAAAGCGTGTTACCCTGTTGAGTGAATAATATGTATGTAGTATTTGATATTGGTGGAACTAAAATGCGAATTGCCGCTTCACATGACGGCAAGAAACTTGTGAAGGAAAAGGTCTTATCGACTCCGTCAAAGTTTAAGTCGGCCATGGATCTTATTGCAGAAAATTATAAAGACATTGCTGGAAAGGAGAGAGCAAAGGCATTTGGCGGTGGAATCGCTGGGGTTTTTGATAAGAATAAAAGAAAACTCTTATATTCTCCGAACATGCCTGGTTGGGTTGGAAAACCTTTGAAAAAAAGGCTTGAAGAGATTTCTGGAACTAAGGTGTATTTAGAAAATGATGCAGCCATGGCAGGTCTGGGCGAGGCAATTTACGGTGCTGGGTTAGGTCAAAATATTATTGCCTATCTGACCATTGGAACTGGCGTGGGTGGTGTACGAATAGTAGACGGCAAAATTGACTCAAAGACTTTTGGATTTGAGCCGGGCCATCAAGTTATAGATATGGATAGCTCCGCAACCGGAAGATTTACCGACTTGGAAGGGCTCGTTTCTGGTGCGGGTATTACAAGGCGGTTTGGCACTGCCCCCAAAAACCTTAAAGATGAAAAGATATGGGAACAGATTGCAAGATTACTTGCCTACGGAGTTAACAATACGGTTTGCTACTGGTCGCCCAATATGGTCGTGCTTGGTGGTGGGTTGGTCAATGAGGAGGTTATTTCGATTGATAAGGTTAAGTCGTACCTTAAGATGATTATGCAAAACTTTCCAGGGATCCCCGAAGTGAAAAAATCCAAATTGGGTGATCAAGCCGGACTCATTGGATCATTAATATACCTCGATAGTGTAAATTCTTAATAGCCGAAAGCGCTTCTGAGATATAATACCAAACAATGGATTTTTCATTTAAGGTTAAAAAGAAAGACAAAAAGTCTCATGCGAGGTGTGGAGTTATATCCACGCCACACGGCAAGATAGAAACTCCGGCGTTTTCGCCAGTGGGTACAAAAGCGAGTGTAAAAACTCTAACACCTGACGAACTAGAGGAGTGTGGAACTCAGGTAGTTTTGGGAAATACTTACCATCTTTATTTGCAACCGGGAATAAAAATAATCGAAAAATTTAGTGGTTTTGCACCGTTTATGAAATGGCAAGGTCCAACTATAACTGACAGTGGAGGATATCAAGTCTCTTTTATGTGGCAACCGTTAAGTGTGAAGGAAAGCAGCGTTCATATAACCGATTATGGTATGTACTTCAGATCACACATCGACGGTTCCAAACATATTCTTACCCCCAAAAAATCAATGGAGATTCAACACGTTTTGGCGGCAGATATAATAATGGCATTTGATCAGCCTATGAGCCCAAGGTTTACTGAAGAGAAGAATAAAGAGGCCTTTTCGCGAACTTTTAAGTGGGAGGAAGAGTCGTTTAAAGTATGGAGTGGTTTAGAAAGCAAACGAAAAACAGGTTCGTATCAAGCATTGTTTGGGATAATACAGGGTGGATTAGATAAAACCATGAGAAGACAATTTTTGGATTTTATCCTCTCAACAGGCTTTCCCGGGATTGCTATTGGTGATGAAACTATTGGTTCAGATCCTGATATTACTGCAAAATCTCTAGATACAATTGTTGATAGATTACCGGACGATAAACCTTTGCACGCGCTTGGGCTTGGCGGTGGCCCAGAAGGTATATTTAAGGCTGTTGAGCGAGGAGTAGACATGTTTGACAATTCTTCAGTAACACGCATGGCTAGAACAGGCCTTTTGTTTATTGCTCCCGAAGATGGCGGTAATCGAAAAAATAAATTCCGATTGACGATTAAGAAATCTGCTTACAAAGCCGACAAAAAACCGATTAGTAAAAACTGCTCGTGTTATTGCTGTAAAAATTATTCGCGGGCATATTTAAACCATCTCTTTTTGAGCAATGAAATATTAGGTTTACGACTTGCAACGATTCATAATGTATTTTTTATCACTACTTTAATGAAACTTATCAGGGCAAGTATCAAAAATAACAACTTTAGTTTATTAAAGCAGGGGTGGATATAAATAGGCTGATTAGGTGCTTACTTGAAATAAATCGCTTATTGTAGCAATATAGACTTTATGGCAAAAGAAAACGTCCTAGAAAATGAACAAGAAATGAAGGTGGTTTTTAATTGGAAGAATATCTCTGTTGTAGTTATGTTAGTTCTTGTTGTGCTTACCGGTCTCGTTGCTATCTTGTGGTTTTCAAAAGACAAACCAAATGTTAATGTTAATACATCAATGAACAACACAAGTGAAGA
>CAYTOP010000004.1:0-10685 GCA_964439585.1 uncultured Gammaproteobacteria bacterium | reverse complement strand
ATGAAGTATTTGCCGATCTTTTAATAGAGTCGATAGAAGGAAATGGGGCAGAAGCTGAACCTGGAGATATTGTCACCGTGAACTATGTAGGAACTTTGATCGATGGTGCAAAGTTCGATAGCTCCTACGACAGAAATCAACCTTTCACTTTCAACCTGGGCAAAGGTGAAGTTATACAGGGTTGGGATTTGGGTGTTGTAGGTATGAAAGAGGGTGGCAAAAGAAGATTAACAATTCCTTCAAGCTTGGGTTATGGCGCACAGGGAGCTGGTGATGCCATACCTCCGAATTCTACATTAATTTTTGAGGTAGAACTTCTTAAAGCAGAAAAAAGCAAATAACTAGCCTCAGATTTCAGTTTGCTTTGTGATATTATTTAACTAATGAAATCTTTTCAGTTGGGCAGCACATCAGGCCTTCCCAAATTTCTTTTCAAGACCTTCAGTCTCAACGTAGGGAAGATGAATATCGAGCCTACTTATTGGGAAGCATTTGCAATTGTAATTTTGCTTTTCTTGTTGGTTTTTACTCTTGCCAGACTTCGGCATATGTATGTACATTGGTCATTTAAAACGAACTGGTCAATGATTTTTATCGGCTTTATGTTGGCCCTAATTTTGGAAGGTTTTACTATAATTGGTGGCAAAACACTTCTTATCGAGATTTTTGGATGGAATAATGCGCCTAAACCTATAAGTACAGCTTTAGATATGGGCAGAAATAAGATGATTCAGGTTCTTGGTGTAAATACTCAGATTCCGGTTAGCGACGCAAAGAGCCAGCCGACTTATTCAACCGTTTATGAAGATTATCAGAGTTTATCGACAACAGAGGCAGCAAAATTAAAGGAAATAATTTGCTCCCCATAGAAGCTACTTCAGAACATCGCTTAAAACTCGGGTTTGAAAATCCTTCGGGGGCTTGCAGCATCCCAATTTGAAAGGTTTTGAAATGGGATATAGCTTTCTTAAAATAAACCTGCCTGATATACTCAATTTTGTATGCAAGATTTAAAGGACAGAATAAAGACACTCTCGGAAAAGTTTGGAGAAATTAAGAAAAACTTCAAGCTTGACGAGAAGAAAAAAGAATTTTCCGCATTAGAAGCGGAATCGATGGATTCTGATTTATGGTCAAATCCAGAGAATGCGAGAAGTGTTATGAGTAAATTAAGCGCTGTGCAGGATGAAATATATGAAGTGAATGGTCTTGAAGAAGATATCTCAACACTTGTAGGACTGGTTAAGGTAGGCGAGATGTCGAAGGATTTTACGAAAGAAGTTGAAGCTCTTGAAACTAGACTCGATAAGCTAAATAAAACATCTTTTCTTTCGGGGAAATACGATACCAAAAATGCCATTCTCACCATCCACGCTGGCCAAGGAGGAACAGAAGCAATGGATTGGACAAGTATGTTGTATCGCATGTACTTGCGATATTGTGAGAGAAATAAGTGGACAACTGAGGTTTTGGATTTATCCGCGGGTGAGGAAGCTGGCATAAAAAGTGTAACACTGAAGGTTGAAGGTACATATGCGTATGGTTATTTAAAAGGAGAAGCGGGTACTCACAGACTGGTTCGCCAATCGCCTTTTAATGCAGACAAATTAAGACAAACCTCATTTGCCTTAGTGGAGGTTTTACCTGAGCTTGCGGAGCTTGATTTGCCTGACATAAAAATTAAAGATGAAGATTTGGAATGGCAGTTTTTCCGTGCCTCTACTCAAGGAGGGCAAAACGTTCAAAAAGTTTCGACTGCGGTTAGGCTTAAACACAAACCAACTGGAGTTACAGTTACTGCACAGACCGAGAGGTTTCAGGTGCAAAACAGAAAAATCGCGATGGACCTACTGCGTGTCAAGCTTTGGGCATTAGAACAAGCGAAAGAAGCTGAGGAGAAAAAAGAAATTAAAGGTGAATTTAAACCTGCTTCGTGGGGAAACCAAATTAGAAGTTATGTGTTGCATCCATATAAAATGGTCAAAGACTTAAGAACAGATGTCGAGACTTCTAATACAGATGCTGTTTTGGATGGCGATCTTGATGAGTTTATCGAAGCTGAACTTCTTCAATCATAAAACTGGCACTTTTTGAGTTGTTCTGCTAAAATAAAAGATGGAACGACTAAAAGTAAATCCATCAACTCCAGTAACTAAAATCTTCGAAAACGGAACAAAAGTTCTAGCCAAACCTGTTATTGCGACTCATTTAACCCCCGGGGACACTGCTTGGCACGAAGCGAAACACGTAGTGACCGCTGAAAATATAATTGATGCAACTATAATTCCAAATGGATCGGTCCTAGGTAGTGTAAGGCCGGTTAAAATGACTGCAATATCGGCTGTTGCACCAGCAGCTGATGGGCACGTTGGCACTGGCTGGGACCTTTTTGTAACGCAAAATTACTTGGGAGTTGATCCTGGTAGCGTAATGTCGGCCGCACGCAGCATTCTGATTAGCAAAAGCAATGAAGTTGAAGAAGTGGCAACTATGCTTCAGGAACGTGGGACGATTCATCAAACTGATGTAAATGAGGCTAGAAATAATGTTAAGAATAGACAAGAAGGAATATTTCCGGTTGAGGTAACATCAGTTTCCAGTTCTGGCGATGTATACTCATACGAAACCACAAGCTTTCACGGAGAGGTAGTTTTACCAATCGATTATTCCACTCCTTTCCAAATTGGGAATGAAGATAAGCAAGAGGTTCTCGAATCTATCGAGATTCAAAGTCATGTAATTTCTAATTTACTTTGAGCACAATGTATCTTATAATATAGACCATGACGGTTGAAGATAAAAAACGTTTTACACACTCTATGGATTGGGAGGAAGCTCTGGTGAGAAATGGAGCAGCAAAGGTTACTGATGGTGTCGAATTTGGGTTATTGCCACCAAACGACGGAGATGGTGATAGAGTTATTGGAGAGACTACAGCTGAATCTTCTGAGGCACTTCAAGCATATGCGAGGAAGGTGAGTCAGGTGTTGGGGGATCCTGATTAATAATTGCCATGGCAAAGGAAGAAGGCAAATCTCAAATGCCTTTAGTTTTTGCTCATACGATGAGTCCCTATGAAGCAACGTTAAGAGAGTTGGCAGCCGATTTAACTAAAGGAGTTACTTTTGAATTGGTTGAAACAGATCGTGCAAAAGACTATACAAATGGAACTGGTTTAGTTGCAGGTCAAACCACAGCAGATAATTTTGAAGCCTTAAGTAGATATAATGAAAATCTTACTAAAATTGTTAAGGCTCGTTTGATAGAGTAGGTAACAACTTCACCTTTTCTTCCTTAGCAAAAAAACCACTAAACACTTGAGTATTTGAAGGTAAGTGTGATACATTAGTTGATATGGATGAGAAAGATGTGGTGAATCCTCTTAAAGATCCGACTCAGAAAGTGGAACTGAAGGTTATGAAGGAATTTTCTAATAGTAAATCTAAGAAGTATAACCTAAAAATGCTTACTCTTTCGCTTGTTGTGGTTGTTGCGGGAGTTTTAACCGGCTGGTTACTATCTGGTAGGACTTTGGCTACCCAAAATTCGACCACAGAACCAAAGGTGGGTAATGTAACCAATACACCCAATGAAGCTGGGATTTCAGATACCTCCGAGTTTCCCGATGAGGCTGAAGGTACTTTAGTTGAGGGTGGAATTGAGGGTGAAGGAACACATCATCTAGACCGTGACCTTGGACCCGAAAAATACGTCTATTTGACTTCAACCGTTATTGACCTGCAAAGCTTTGCAGGTAAGAAGGTCCACGTTTGGGGTCAAACCGTATCCGGTAAACACGCCGGTTGGTTAATGGATGTAGGCAAACTTCAAGTAGTTAAGTAATTATCTCCATAGCATGATTTCAAGAAAGCCATAGCCTTTTAGGTTATGTAAGATGTCACTTCTATGTTTTTGAGATTGTTTAGCTTGGTATAATTTGGTAATCTAAGAGGAGTTAAGTTGCTATGCCTGCCATGCTCAGATTAGAACACATTACTAAAACTTTTGGAGATATTAAGGCGTTGGATGATGTCAGTTTTAGTGTGGACGAGGGTGAATTCGTCTTCCTGACTGGTCCTTCTGGGGCTGGTAAAACTACCATTCTTAGGCTAATTTTGCGCGAATTTCAGCCAGATTCTGGAGAAATTTTTTTGGCTGATAAGGACATTACAAAGATTAAAAATAAGGAGATTCCTCAATTAAGGCAACAAATCGGGGTTGTTTTTCAAGATTTTAAAATTCTTCAAGAACAAACGGTAAGGGAAAATGTGGAAGTAGCATTGGCGGTTAAAGGTTTGTCGCAAAAAGACTGGCAATCGAGAGTGAATCATGTGCTGGACTTGGTAGGTTTATTTGAAAGATCGGAACTTTTCCCTTCACAGCTTTCTGGTGGGGAGCTGCAAAGAGTTTCTTTAGCTCGTGCTTTGGTTGTCAACCCTAAAGTTATTTTGGCAGATGAACCTACGGGCAATTTGGATTGGGAAACAGCTGACAAGATTGTGGATTTGTTTGAAAAAATTAATAAAGAAGGGAAAACGATTGTCATGGCAACTCATCACAAAGTAATTATTGATAAGTTGAAAAAAAGAACAATTAATATACAAGATGGGAAGCTAACGGGTGAAGCCCATGCCAAGAAGGAAAAATATACAAAGACAAAAAAGGAAGAAAACGATACAAAAAGCGATACAAAGGAGGAGGAATAAAATAATATGGCAAACGTTCATATAAAAAGTGCTTGGGGTAGAATTCGCCGCTCGCCTTTTCAGGCTCTTGCTGCAACCTTTGTTTTGAGTGCGACCTTCTTCGTGGCTACGATTTTATCAATTGTTTTTTATTCTTCGAGTCAGCTAGTTAATTATTTCGAAACCAGACCTCAAATAATCGCGTTTTTGCAGGACGATGCAACATCTACTGAAATTACTGATCTTCAGGGAAAAGTTTTGAAAGATGAACGGGTAAAAACTGTTAACTATGTATCAAAAGAACAAGCTTTGGAAATATATAAAAATGCGACATCAGATAATCCACTGTTAACTCAACTTATAAATCCTTCCATCTTTCCGGCTAGCATCGAAGTGTCGGTAACTGATATTAGTTATGCCCAAGACCTTATCAACGAATTAAAAGACGAGAAAGTAGTTGATCAGGTTGGCTTTACCGCAAGTTTGGGGGGTGAAGAAAATTTAACCGATGTAATTTCTAGGTTAAAAACAGTCACCTTTTACGTTAGATTGAGCGGCCTTATTTTTGCCAGTCTTTTGGCTGGAACCTCATTCTTGGTTCTTATGATAATTATCGGAATGCGCTTAACTACCAGGCGGGGTGAGATGGAAATTCTAGATCTTATCGGTGCTACGACAAGATTTGTCCGAAGTCCAGTTATATTAGAGGCAGTTTTCTATGCTATTTTTGGTGTAGTCGTCGGCTGGACTTTTGCCTTAGTTCTTACTTTATACTCAACTCCGTCACTAATAGCATATTTTGGTGAAATTCCAATACTGCCAAGAGATACAGTTGGAATTTTGACGCTTTTCGGAGCGATACTGGGAGGAGAACTCGTTGCTGGACTGTTACTTGCTATGATCGGAAGTTTTATTGCAGTATCTAGAGTCAGAAAAACACACTGATATAAAACTTCCCCGATGCGAAATAAAATATATAAATATCTTCTTTTAATATTTTCCATTGCTTTGTTAGTTTTGTTTAGAGATTATGCTGATGCCATACCCAAAGTTTTTGCACAAACACAGGAACAGAAACTGCAAGAATTGAATAAACAAATTCAAGAATATGAACAGGAGTTAGGCAGGTTGGCAAGTCAAGCAAGTACCTTATCAAATCAAATTGCACAGTATGATGCCCAGATTAATCTAACAAGTTTAAAGATTCTACAGACGCAAGAAGAAATTATGCTTTTGGGCGGAAGGATAGATCAGCTGGAAGCATCCCTACAAGTTTTAAACAATGCATATGTATCAAGGGTTGTTCAAACGTATAAAATGACTAGGCTTAACGAGCCTGTACTTGCCTTCTTGCTTTCTCCTAATTTAAATGATGCAGTGTCAAGTCTGCATTATTTGAAACGTATCCAGGAAGCAGACAGAGATTTGTTAATTAAGCTACAAGTAACTCAAATAGACTATCAGTCTCAAAAGGAAGAACAGGAGGTACTGGAAACAAAACTGAAAGCACAGCAGGCTATGCTTGCTTCCCAAAAAACTGCTAAAGCAAATCTACTCGATGAGACCAAAAGTAATGAGAAAAAGTATCAGCAATTGTTAGCACAGGCTAAGTCACAACTTGCGGCGTTAAGAAGGTTCGTAACTTCCCAAGGTGGCGCAACTATTCTTACAGGTCAAACAAAATGCAATGCTTGGGGTTGCTATTACAATCAAAGAGATGCTCAATGGGGCAATATTGGTTTAGGGGGTTCATTGTATTCTGCTGCTGAATACGGCTGTTTAGTTAGTTCGGTTGCTATGGTTGCAACTCATTACGGAAAAACAGTTAATCCGGGAGACATTGCAGTCAACTCAAGTGCATTTGTTCCCGGAACAGGCTATTTATATCACTCTTTTAGTGTGAATGGTATATCGGTTTCGATTACAAGCGTTTCGAAGACCCAATTGGATTCGCAACTTGCATCCGGGAAGCCGGTTATTGCCGGTCTTTTTTCAGGCCCGGATCATTTTATTGTTATACTCAGAAAGGAAGGCGATAACTATATAATGAACGATCCGTTTTTGGAAAATGGGAGTGAACGACACTTGACTGACAAATATAATGTGGGAGACATTACAACTCTTAGGCTGGTTAGTTTTAATTAACACCAACTTGTTTTTGTCTTTATTAAGGTGTGAGCTTATATCACCTTAGAGGTGAAAGTGTATCTACACCTTTGGTAAATGGCGGGGTTTAAGATAATTTAAGTTTTTTTTTAATAATATTGAAAATGTGGATAAAATCTCTAAATTAGTTTCTTCATTCGCACTTGCGGCTATCTTTTTTATCACTTTTCTTGTTACTACTAAAACACCAATTTTTGCGCAAGTGGTGATAAATGAGATATTTCCTAATCCAATTGGTGATGAAGGTGGTGCAGAATGGGTTGAACTTTATAATATATCTAGCAATCCTTCGCCTCTTTCAGATTGCACGCTTTATATGGATGATTCAGCGAACAGCCAAAAGCTTACTTTTTCTGATGATGATTTTATAGAAAAATATAAGGTTATATCATGGGATGGAACTTGGCTGAATAATGCCGGAGATGAAGTCCAGCTGGGTTGTGTGTCATATTCAGACATTTTTTCTTACGGTAATTCTTCTAATGCAGTTACTGTCGCTCCTAAAGAGGGTTTTACAGTTGGGAGAAGTCCTGATGGAAGTGACAACAAAGGTATTCTATCCTCCGTTACTTTAGGCATGGCCAATTCCTCAATCCAAGTTCCCACGGCAACACCGACTGGCAAACCAACAGCAACTCCTGTTCCCACTTCTACTCCCACAACACCTCCAACTGCTACTTTAACTCCAAAACCTTCTATCAAGCTAACGACAAAACCCACTTTACTCCCAAGCGTATATGATACGACGAGCGATGCTGAAAATAATGATGTAGACAGCAATATTTTAGGACTTAGAAAAAATTTAGAGGTCAGTCCCACTTCTACCACCTCGGCGGACAAAATGAAGTTTGGAAGTTTAGTTCCGTACGGATTAATGACCTTGGGAGTTGGATTTTTAGGCTTTTCAGGTTTTAGCTTTTTTCTATCTCATAAAAAGCGATATAATTTACGCAAGGGCAAACGCCATGAATCCTAAACTAAAAAGTTTATTAAATCTGTGGTTACCGATTGTGATTTGGGCACTTATCATTTTCAATTTTTCTGCACATCCAGCGGTTCAAGCATCAGTAACTCACTGGCAAGATTTTATAGTTAAAAAATTCGCCCATTTAATTGAATATGCGATTTTTGCCACCCTTTGGTACCGTGCTCTGAAGGAATCTGGAATAGACAAGAAAATGGCGGGTTTATATGCCATTTTTATTTGTCTTGCATATGGCGCAACTGATGAATTTCATCAGGCATTTACACCCACTCGCGAACCCACTATTCGGGATGTTACAATAGACACCGCTGGAGGTATTATCGGGATATTTATTATATGGAAGTTGTTACCAAAAGCTCCGAAGAAACTAAAAATTTGGGCGGAGGAGTTGCACATTATTTAATCAAAAACGGAAAGTCTCCGGTAGTAGTTGGACTAATTGGAACCTTGGGTGCTGGCAAAACGACTTTTGTGCAAGGCCTTGCACAAGGATTTGACTTGAAAAGTAGAATAATATCACCTACCTTTATGCTTCTTAGGAAATATCCTCTAATAACCCTAAAAAACCCTGAGTTTTCTAATTTGTACCATCTTGATCTTTATAGATTAGAAGGTGATATTAATGATGAAATTGTGAATCTTGGTATAAACGAAGTTTGGAACACTAAGGGAAATTTGGTTATAATCGAGTGGGCGGAAAAGGCAATAGAAATGTTGCCTGAAAATGCGTGGACAGTCGATTTTTCTTATATCGATTTCGACACAAGAAAAATAATAATTAATAATAAGAAAGTTATATTATGAAGAAAATATTGGTTACAGGTGGCGCGGGATACATCGGTTCTGTTGCAACATACTTATTACTCCAAAAAGATTTTGAAGTTGTGGTGGTTGATAATTTATCGACAGGTCATAAAGAACCACTACTTTTTTTTGAAAATAAGTTCGGAAAGAAAAAATTTAGATATTACGAAACAGATTTGCGAAAGTCGCTTGATTTTATTTTTAAAGAAGAAAGCGGAATTGATGCTGTTTTGCATTATGCAGCCTCGTGTATGGTTAATGAATCAATGGAAAACCCGCAAAAATATTTTTCAAATAACGTTTGTGGAACACAGAACCTTTTAACAACACTTCTTAAATATAATGTGAAGAACATTGTTTTTTCTTCCACTTGCGAAACTTACGGAGAGGTCCAGTATGTTCCTGTAGATGAAGAACATCCGAGCAACTCTGTAACACCGTATGGTATTTCAAAAAGCATTGTAGAGCGAATTGTCCGTACATATGGTGATCTAAAACTTTTAAATTATGTTATTTTTAGATACTTCAATGTTTGTGGTGCGAGTGACGATGGCGAGATCGGCGATTCTAAAAAGCCATCGGTTTTGTTAGTTCAAAATGCAGTTAAGGGAGCATTGGGAATAGAACCGTTCTTTTTGACTTATCGTGAAGTCGGCACTCCCGACGGGACACCGATTAGGGATTATATAAATGTTGTTGATTTAAATGAAGCCCATATCAAAGCTTTGGAATACCTTTTAGGTGGTGGAAAAAACGAAATTATAAATTTGGGTACAGGTGATGGCAATTCAGTCTTGGAAATCGTTGATAAAGTGCAAAAAATCACCAATGTTAAATTTAAAGCACGTAGATCTGACCCAAGGAAAGGTGAGCCATCAAAGCTGATTGCTGACATTAAAAAAGCAAAGAGGGTTTTGGATTGGAGTCCAGAAAGGTCAATTGAAAACTCGGTCAAGTCTTTGATCAAATGGTACACAAAACACCCGAAAGGTTGGGAAGGATAATGCTTCTATATATTGATACCTCCAATAGAGATACTATTGTTATTGGTTTAGATGACGAGCGGTTTGAGACTTTGGCTACTAAACAAAAATCGCAAAAACTTCTACCGTTTCTTGATGAAATTCTTAGGAAAAATGGGAAAACCGCTAATGCTATTTCTGAGATAACAGTCGTTACGCACAAAGGTTCATATACTGGTTTGAGAGTGGGTGTAACGGTGGCAGAAACTTTAGGCTGGGCACTAAAAATTCCGGTTAATGGTAAAAGAATTGATAAAGGTGAGAAAATTACTATTAATTACTAGAGGCTATTTCAAAACCTTGCAAGCTTTTGAAATCAAGTTTGACGAAGTCATTCGCCTCCAGCCCATCTTTAAAAGATGGGTTTTGAAATGGGCTGTAGTAATATTTCCATTTGATATCTGGGTGTATCATAGAAGCTATATCAAAACCTCACTTATAGCATCGGTTTTGAAATGAGCTATAAAAATATATGAGAAAAACACTTGGAAATATGTTAAAAAATATTTTTAGTCATGTTTCATGGATATTAAACCCTCAGAAGGCCATAGATTTAGCGAGAAGTGAAAAATCAAATATCAAAACAGTTGGATATTTAGATGCTTTCTTTTCCAAATACTTAGAGTTTGCTAAAACCAATGGGGAAATAATTAAATTGTATGAAAAAGTTGACAAACAAATTAAATCAAACAACAAAATTGCAAATGCTCTAATTGAATTAAGAAAAATTAGATTAGAGTTAAATAAAAAATACAACAAAGAAGAACAATTAGTAAAAACAGTCAAAAATTTTGGAATATCAAAAGGAGCAGTGAAAGGCAAAGTATTAAACATTTATTCAGTGAAACAAATTATCCCTAAAAATTGTATAGGAATTTTTCCAACATCTGGAACAAAATACACGGTGCAGTTTTTAAAATGCAGGGGAATTATTTTTTTAAACGGGGCAATGACATCTCATGGAGCAATTCTAGCTCGTGAATTTAGTATCCCTGCAATAGTTGCTCCAAATACAAAAATTAA
>CAYTOP010000003.1:33948-42068 GCA_964439585.1 uncultured Gammaproteobacteria bacterium | reverse complement strand
ACATTCAAGTGTGTTTTGTTTCTTTCAAATTTTTGCTTAGCATCACCTGCCATGTTTTTGATTTATTCTAGTCATTCAGGGTAAATCCCCGATGGTTGTATTTTATGATTTATCCCGAGAAAAGTCGAGGGACAAATTAAACCACGCTCAAGCGTGGAATGTCAGTATTATATCCAAGGCTAATTTAGCTTGTCAAGTACCAACCTTTCAATTTCAACATCAACTTCAAGGAATCCAAGGCTTTAGACGTGGAGGTATTTAAACCATTGTAAAATTCATTTGCCTCAAGTAAATGTGGCGATCAGTATTAATTTTCCCCACCCTTGCCACGCGATGCTATCAAGTTTGCTGCAACGTTAGATGGCACTTCTTCGTAATGACTTGGTTCCATATAAAAACTCGCTCGTCCTTGGGAAATTGAGCGTAATTTTGTGGCATAACCGGAAAGCTCAGCCAAAGGTGCCATTGCGTTGATTACGGTCATTAGACCCTTTTTGTCGGTTCCTTGAATTTGAGCGCGCTTGCTGGAAAGATCTCCAATGACGTCGCCCATATGCTCATCCGGTGTCGTTACCTCCACCTTCATAATCGGTTCAAGAAGCACCATATCGGCTTTCTTGGCAGCTACTTCCAAAGCTAGCGACCCTGCAATCTTAAAAGCAATTTCAGATGAGTCAACGTCATGATAAGTTCCGTCGTAAACGACAACTCGCATATCAGTCATTGGAAAACCGGCTAAAATACCGTTTTCCAATTTCTCATGTACTCCTTTTTCTATCGCCGGAACAAACTCAGAAGGAATTGCTCCACCTTTGATCTCAGATTTCCAAACGTAACCTTCGCCGCGTCCTAACGGCTCGATTCTCAAGAAACAATGGCCATATTGGCCACGGCCGCCGGTTTGTCTGATATACTTGCCTTCACCCTCTGCAATCTTTTTAATCGTCTCTTTGTAAGCAACTTGTGGGGCTCCTGTTTTGGCGTCAACATTAAATTCTCTCTTCATGCGGTCAACCAAAATTTCAAGTTGCAACTCGCCCATTCCTGAAATGATTGTTTGGCCGGTTTCTGGGTTGCTTTTAATCCTAAATGTTGGATCCTCGTCAGATAGTTTTTGTAAAGCTAAACTCATTTTTTCTTGGTCCGACTTGGTAGCGGGTTCAATAGCAAGCGATATGACGGGTTCCGGGAATGAAATTGACTCTAAAAGTATTGGGTGACCAGGTTCGGCCAAAGAATTGCCTGTTGTAGTCTCTCGAATTCCCACTGCAGCAACAATTTCTCCCGCATATGCTTCTTCGACTAGCTCTCTTTGATCTGCATGAAGTAAAACCAGTTTCCCGACACGCTCGTTGTTTTGTTTACTGACATTGTAAATCGGTTGACCTGCTTTCAGAGTTCCTGAATAAATTCTAAGGTAGACCAACCGCCCGACGTGCGGATCAGTCACAACTTTAAAAGCTAATGCGGAAAACGGTTCTGTGTTTTTTGGTTCTCTTTTCTCTTTTTCACCGGTTTTTGGATTTTCTCCTTCAACTGGCGGCAAATCCAAAGGGGACGGCAAATATTCAACCACAGCATCCATCAAAAGCTGTGTTGTCGCGGTCCTATTATCTCCACCCAGAATAGGGAAAAATTTAACGGCAATGACTCCAGCTCGCATTGCTTTTTTGATATCAGATTCGGTTAGTTCCTGACCTTCCAGGTATTTTGCTAAAACCTCGTCATCATATTCAGCAACTTTTTCAACCAACTCTTCTCGATATTTTTTCGCTGTATCAACAAGATCAGCCGGAATTTCTTCTTCTTTGAGCTTGTTATCTTCAATTCCTTGATAGGTATAAGCTTTCATCTTTACAATATCCACCACCCCATGAAGCTCGTGTTCAAGGCCAATTGGAATTTGGATAGGAGCCGCATTTGCTCCAAGTCGTTCATGAATAGATTTGATGCTTCCTTCAAAGTCGGCGCCAATCAAGTTGAGTTTGTTGAGGATACAAATTCTTGGAACATTATATCTATCCGCTTGGCGCCAAACAGTTTCTGACTGACTTTCGACTCCGGTTCTGCCGTCAAAAACCATAACTGCTCCGTCCAAAACACGCAACGATCTCTCAACTTCTGCGGTGAAATCAATGTGCCCCGGAGTGTCAATGATGTTAATCCTGTAATGGCCGTTTGGTATATTTGAACCGGTTTGCAGATCCCAGAAAGTGGTAATTGCTGCGGAAACAATTGTAATACCTCGTTCTCTTTCCTGTTCCATCCAGTCAGTTGCCGTGGTTCCATCATCGACAGAGCCGAGCTTGTAAGTTTTACCTGTTTCAAACAGAATGCGTTCGGTTGTGGTGGTTTTACCTGCATCAATATGGGCAATAATGCCGATATTCCGGATGTTTTCCATAGGAAGATCGCGATCTTCCGTTTTGGTGACTACAAGGCTAGCCTTTTTCTTTGCTTGCTGCGCCATATTATTAGAGTATAAGAGTAAAAGAGCAGGAGAATATAAGGAAAACACCACCGCTCATTCACAAAAACCGCCCGCCACTTTGGCGGACAGTATAGAATTGTATCAACTAAAACAATACAAATCAAACGTACACACAAACAAGCTGTATTTTACAAAACTTAAAATCTTGCATGCATTTTCGGAGGAAGATGGTGTCAATAATGCCGAAAGGTTGGTTTCCAATATTTTTATATTCTATTTCATGCACGGAGACACTGCAGCAATATTTATAATTGCTTTCCGTAGTTATTAAGCCAAATGACATAATCAACACCATCAACTTTGTTGCTATAATCAAAATCGCCGCTTGCTGGTCCCAAAACAGCTTGGTTGTAATGATTAAGCCAAATGACATAATCAACACCATCAACTTTGCCATTTCTATCCGCATCTCCTGGTATATCGGCAACAGTTGGGATGGCAGTGGGATTATTGGCAGGTGTAGGGGTAGCCGTAGCGCCAATCAGTAAATCTGAAAGTTTCTGACCTTCCTGCAATGCCCCAACATCGGGGGGATTGGCAAAACCCTCTAAATTGAGGTTAACTCCCGCGTTCAGCGCCGGGCTTACGGAAGAAAGAGAAAGGAAATTAACTGACAAACTATCAGTACTAACAAATCCAGGGTTCGCTTCCCAGGAATAGTTCCAAGAGTTTTTAGCCTGAACAACATTTGGGTTCATCTTAGTTCCTGATCCAAAACCTATATTATTTTTAAGTTGATGTGCAACCGCAATGCCGGTATTGGTTACTTCGAAATTATAGTCCACGGCGTTGCCATATGCAGTATTGTTGTAAACAAAAACTGGCTTCCCCGCATTGTTATGATCAAAACCTCGATATTTATTTCCCCAAGCAACGTCCTGAATTAAAGTATGACCACCCTGACCTAAACCAAGTTTAAAACCATTTCCGTCTCCTAAACTTTGAAGTAAGTCGTTAAAGCCATTTCTGTAACTTATACTTTTGCGTATTGTTGTCGGTCCGCCGTTCCATAAATCCCAACCATCATCAGAATTAAAATAAGCCTGACAGGAGATGAATTCATTGTTTGCCGCGGTCACTTCATTTTTTACGGCAAAGCCATCAGAGTTGGTACCACCACTTACTTGATCAAAATTATGATGAGATATTGAATCAATTATCTTATTATTACTTGCATAATCTTCGAAATGCAGTCCAGTTCCTTCATTGTAGGAAAATTCCATATTTTCAATAACATTCCATGAACTATCTCCAACAAATTGCATTCCACGCTTGGTGTTGTTTGTCGCCAGAACCCCCTTCGTATTTTTAATAACAAGCCCCTTGAAATGCCAATAGCTTGCGTCTTTTATGCTAACTAAAGCCCACTTGCCGTCGTTGGCATTAGTACCATCTAAAACTGGTTTTTCATTTTGATAAGCAAAAACCTGAATCGGACTTTGGGAAGTACCGTCTTTTCCGCTTATACTAACCGATGCATTAAGATGATAAGTTCCTCCACGAACATAAACCGTATCGCCAGATGAGGCTACATTCATACCTTTCTGCAAACTCGCAAAAGGTGTGGTTAAAGACGTTCCGGGATTACTATCAGATCCATTAGTCGCAACATAATAGATATTGCCTTGTGCAGCAAGCTGATGGGTACCGAAAAAGAAGAAAAGGGTAAACAAAAAGACTATTACCAACAAGATTTTACGCATATTCTATGCTATACCAAAAGTTTATTAAAATGCAAAAGCGGAACGGTCAAGAACTAAGTCAACATGTGTTAATCAGTATCATTTTATTTCTCGATAAGAGGGATAAATTTACGAGGAATTTTTCTGACTTTAACTTTTTTAAAACCAAGCATTTTAGCTTTCACCAACCGATGTAAAACATCCAACAAAAGCCATCTATCCTTCCAATACATTATATCTAAAGGATATTTTAAATTTGAACTCATAACTCTTTTTACTCTCTCGGGATACTTATCAGGTTCATTTATTACCCATATCGGTTTGAAGTCGTAATAGCCATTTTCTGTCCACCAAAATGGGATATCAAAATGCCACGCAAGCTTCCCAATATCCATTCCTTCGACGGGCACATTAAGTTTCCAAACCTTCTCTTCTGCCCAATGGAAATCAAACCCGACCTCTTCGATTATTTTAGGTTTAATTTTTTTCTTCATTTCAGCTTTAGCAAGCAAGCGCACAACTTAATTGAAATAGTTTCAACCTTTACAGAAATATCTTTTATAGTTCGACAAAAAAGACATGAAGAATACTGTTGACGTGCTTAAAGATCACTTCACAAATTAGCAAACTAATAAATACCGTTTCTTTTGCAAATTATTCGTACGAAATTTTGTGTTAAAACTCAAACTCTGCGGCAATTATCCTCTGCGTCACATCTCGATGATAAAGTTTGTCTAACTGTTTTTGTGGCCAATAACTCACACCGCCCGGAGTATTCTCTCCAGGTTTGCCGTGGGGTTTTTGCTTCGAACCAAGTCTAACTTTTGCAAGTCTTTCAGGATCTCTCCACCCAGGCATGTCTGGTTTAGTTGCAACAGAAAATCCAGAATTATTTTTTAAACCCATAATACGAGCTTGACTTGCCTGAAAAGAGATGTGATCCGAGCCAGTTAAGTTGTCTGTAACACCACCAACAACTACACGATACCGTCTTTCGAACATGAAGTTACCATCTGAAGTGAGCGAAGGCTCGGTTAGCTTCAGCCATCCTTTCCACATCGGTTCGTTTCTTGACAGCTCCACCAGCGCCTTCTGCGGCATCTATGATCTCTGAGGCCAGTTTTTCGGAGTAAGTGTGGAATTCAGAATTTGACTTAGTTCTGGCAGCAGCAATAAGCCAGCGGATTGCCAGTGAATCGCGCCTCTCACCCCTAACAGGCATTGGGACTTGATAGGCAGCACCTCCAACTCTCCTGGGTCGCACTTCTAATGTTGGTCGAATATTATCAAGTGCCCGAGTAAAAACCTTCATCGGTTCTTCTTTAGTCTTTTCCTTAATAACATCAAAGGCTCCATAAATTTGTTTTTGCGCTACACTTTTTTTGCCAGCTAACATACTCCGATTGATAAGTTTTGTCACCATCCGGTTTTTGTATATTAGATCTGGTTCAACTGGCCTTGGTTTTACTCCACGTCTTCTTGGCATAAATTTTAAGCTGTAGCTGGTGCTTCAGCAGCTGGTGCAGCAGCCTCAGCTGACTGCGCACGTTCTCCTTTCTTCGTCCCATATTTACTTTTTGAAGTTTTTCTACCAACTACCCCTTTTGTGTCAAATTTTCCACGAACAATATGGTATTTGACTCCAGCCAAATCTTTTACACGGCCGCCGCGAATTAAAACTATAGCGTGCTCAGCTAAATCATGGCCCTCTCCAGGAATATATGCAGTAACTTCCTGCTTGTTGGAAAGCCTTACTCTTGCAACCTTTCGAAGCGCCGAGTTCGGTTTCCTTGGAGTCATCGTACGCACTTGTAAAACCACACCACGCTTGAAAGGGGAAATGTTTTCCCCATATTTTCGGTCTTTGGCATTAAACCAACGCCTCAGCGCAGCCTTTTTAGTCTTTTTGACTATTTGCTTTCGGCCTTTTCTAACTAATTGTGATACTGTTGGCATATACTTTTATAATACAGAGGGATTTTACTATATTCGCGTATCCTGAAGCAAGGCAGCTCTATCAGGCGTAACAGGAATTAGCCTCCCGATAATAACATTCTCCTTTAAGCCATGAAGAAAATCTTCCTTCCCAGCCAAGGCGGCGTTAGTAAGAATGTCGGTCGTTTGCTGGAACGAAGCAGCTGAAAGCCAAGATTCGGTAAATAGCGCTCGTCTGGTAATTCCCAAAATAACCTGCTGTGCAGATGCGGGCTCTCCGCCGGCAGCCAAAACTTTCTCATTCTCTTCCTCAAAAGTGGCCTTATCTACTATCTCGCCAGGCAAAAGGGGAGTGTCCCCCGGTGTCACAATTCGAACTTCGTCACTCATCTTGCGAACAATAACTTCAAAATGTCTATCATTTATTGGTATTCCCTGGCTTTCGTAAACTTTTTGAACTTCATTTACAAGGTATTCTTGAGCTGCTCGAAGACCCCTAATTGACAGAATTTCTCGAATGTCCAAAGCTCCGGTTGCCAAAGGCGTTCCGGAATCCACCAATTGACCATCCACGACTGCCAATTCTATCGTCTTGGGAATAATGTATTCTCGTTCTTCTCTCGGCTTTGATTTGGTAGAAACAACTGTAACTTTCCACCCTTCCTCGGTATCGGCAATTCTTACCTTGCCTGGTATTTCTGAAAGTGGAGCCAGAATTTTTGGAGTTCTTGCCTCAATAAGTTCCTCCACCCTTGGAAGCCCCTGCGTAACGTCGATACCAACTATTCCTGCAGCGTGTTTAGTTTTAAGTGTCAATTGTGTTCCAGGCTCACCAATTGACTGAGCTGCCACAACCCCAACCGGCATTCCCATTTCAACCACCTTCTTGTTGCCTAGATCCAGCCCGTAACACTTCGTGCACATACCATATCTTGCCTCACAAGCCAATGGCGAACGAACAAGAACTTCCTGTATATTTTGATCTTCGTTAACCGCATCAGCCCCGGCCTCGCCAATCAGATCACCTTTTGCAATCAAAATCTTTTCGGATTTTCCCTTACCTGATTTAATGTCTTCTGCTGCGTATCTACCGATTATCCTTGCAGCAAATACTTTCGGCCTAGTGCTCTTTTTGATTATTAGCCCTTCCTTGGTACCACAATCATCAAGCCGGACAATCACATCGTGGGCAACATCTACCAGCCGTCTGGTCAAATAACCTGCGTCCGCTGTTTTAAGTGCGGTATCAGTAAGTCCTTTCCTAGAGCCTCGTGAAGATGTAACGTATTCGAAAACTGACAGCCCTTCTCTAAAGTTTGACTTAATTGGTAATTCCACAATTTTACCCAATGGATCAACAACCAATCCACGAATTGCAGCAAGCTGTTTAACTTGATCTCTTGAGGCACGTCCGACCTTAGCATCAATAACTGTTCTTATCGGACTAGTTGCGTCTAAAAGATCCCAGGTCTTATCAGCTAGCTCTTCGGTTGTTTCTATCCAAATTTCTTGACTTAGTCTTCGCTTTTCTTCTGCAGTTATAAGTCCTTGCGCGAAATTTTTCTCTATTTCTGCAACTTTTTCGTCAGCAGCTTTAAGAATTTTACCCTTTCCCGGATAAACTTTAGAATCAAAAACACCAAATGACAAACCAGACAAGGTTCCTCCCATAAAACCCAGGTCCTTAATAGCATCGATCATCAGGACTACTCTTTCCCTCTCAACCTCATTAAACGCTTTGGTGAAAAGCATCTTTATTGTTGTTGAAGTTACTGATTCATTGATAAAATCAAAAGATTCAGGCAAAACTTCATTAAAGATTATCCGTCCAACGCCGGTTTCAATGTTGGTGTTATTTAGTCTAACTGTAATTTTTTGTCGTAACTTAATTTTACCCGTTTGATAGGCCAAAATGGCTTCGTTTTTGTCTGCAAAAATAGTTTTAGATTCTTCAATTCTTGGATCTATATCAGTTAGATAATAAACTCCCAATGCCATTTCTTTGCTCGCAG
>CAYTOP010000003.1:20825-33857 GCA_964439585.1 uncultured Gammaproteobacteria bacterium | reverse complement strand
CGGTGCACGATTTAATAACACCGGATGATTTTTAGTAATCTCATCCAATATGTCAAAAATTTCCGGAGGTCGCCTATCCAGCATATTTTTGGCAGACTTAACATTGGGAGCTATACCGCGGGCTATCATTTCCCGTAAGACAAACGGTTTAAAGATTTCCAAGGCCATATCTTTCGGAAGTCCACATTGGTTCAATTTCAAATCAGGTCCAACTATGATTACAGATCTTCCTGAATAATCTACACGCTTACCCAGAAGGTTTTGTCGAAATCTACCCTGTTTACCCTTTAACATATCAGAAAGTGACCTCAAAGGCTGTCTTCCACGACCCCTTCGAGTTGCCTTCCTTTGAGACGCATCAATAAGCGAATCAACAGACTCTTGAAGCATCCTTTTTTCGTTTCTTAGGATTATTTCTGGAGCGCCAAGTTCAATTAAATGTTTTAGTCTGTTGTTTCTGTTAATAACCCTTCTGTAAAGATCATTTAAATCACTTGTTGCAAATCTTCCACCCGAAAGTTGAACCATAGGACGAAGGTCTGGAGGCAAAACTGGCAAGACTTTCAAAATAACCCAAGACGGGTTAATCTTCGCTCTTCTCATTCCATCGACCACCTTTAATCTTTTAGTAAGTTTTACATATTTTGCACTTGAGCCTTTTACTTCTTCCAATTCCTCTCTTAACGAAGCAGTTAACTTTTCGAGGTTGATTTTCTCAATAGCAGACAGAGCTGCTTCTGCTCCCATCCTGGCCGTAAAGAAGTCTGATGCATTATGACTAACTAGCTCATCAAACTCTTCCTCAGAAAGTATAGAGTTAACTTTTAATCCACGGACAAGTGCTGAAAGACTTTCGAACAATTCTCCCGTCTTTTGAAGAGTATTCTTTTCTTCCTCCTGTAGAGCAGTTTCCTTTTTTCTTAAATCAAGCTCAATTTCTGATATTGCCAAAGCTAATTGCTCTTTGTCCTTAATCTTATTACCAGCTTTTACTTTTTCCGCCTCACTTTTGGTCTTTTGCACCTCTCTACGTTCTTCATAAAGGGCATTTGTTTCTTTTAGACGCTCATCTCTTACTGCATCTATCCTTTTAATGGCATCCTTCCTTTTTTTCTCTTCAACTTCCAAAACTAAATATCTCGCAAAATATATAACCTGCTCAATAGCACGCGGAGGAACGTTAAGTATCAGAGATACTTTAGAGGGAGCTCCTTTGAAAAACCAAACATGGATAACTGGAGAGGCAAGTGTGATATGTCCCATTCTCTCGCGTCTCACTCTTGATTGAGTGACTTCCACTCCACATTTGTCACAAACCACTCCTTTGTATCTGATTCTTTTGTATTTACCGCAATAACATTCCCAATCTTTTGTTGGACCAAATATTCTCTCGTCAAAAAGTCCATCCTTTTCCGGTTTTAGAGTTCGATAATTAATCGTTTCTGGTTTGGTTACCTCACCACGCGACCATTTCCTGATATCCTCAGGTGATGCCAGCCTTATAATTAGACTCTTAAAATCTGTTAAATTTTTTAATCCTGCTAATGGTTCCATATGTTCAAATTTAGAAATTAGAATTTAACCCACTACCTCCTCAATTTCCATGTTGCTATTATCTTTCGTAAGCTCTTCCGTTGCAACCAGTTCACTTCCAGATACCTCGGCAAGTTCTTCGCCCTCTTTTTTTACATCCTCATCTTCATCGACATAAACGCCGCCAGTAGCATCAATAGAAAGTCCAAGTGAATTCAATTCCCGAACCAAAACTCTAAAGCTTTCTGGGACGGTAGCAGCAGGAATATCGGTACCTTTGACTATTGCCTCAAAAGCCCGTGCACGACCCAAGATGTCATCTGATTTTATAGTCAACATTTCCTGCAATACATAAGCAGCTCTGTGTGCTTCCAAACCCCAAACTTCCATCTCTCCAAGTCTTTGTCCACCCATTTGTGCTTTTCCACCAAGAGGTTGTTGAGTAACCAAAGAATAAGGACCGGTTGACCTGGCATGGGTTTTGTCTTCAACCATATGTTTGAGCTTGAGGATGTACCCGATACCTATTACCGTATCCTCATTAAACTGTTCACCTGTTCGGCCATCAATTAGTCGATCCTTGCCGTTAGCTGGCAAACCTGCTTTTTTAAGCTGATCTATAATTACTTCTTCACTTATTTGATCAAATACCGGAAGCGCCGCTTTTTGGCCCAATTTCGACATAGCCCAACCAAGATGAGTTTCCAAAAGTTGACCCAAATTCATACGAGCAAGGACAGACAAAGGTGAAATAATAATATCCACTGGTGTTCCATCGGTAAGGTAAGGCATGTCTGCAGCAGGAAGTATTCTTGCAATCACACCCTTATTGCCATGTCTTCCAGCAACCTTATCACCTACCGTAATTTTCCTCATCTGGGCAACCTTTACTATTACTCTTTTAAGAACGCCAGGCCCTAATTCATCTCCCTTGTCTCTATCAAGAATCGAAACGTCAACAATTGTTCCGCGCTCACCATGTGGAACTCGCAGTGATGTATCGCGAACCTCTCGGGCTTTTTCACCGAAAATTGCTCTTAAAAGTCTTTCCTCTGCAGTCAACTCAGTTTCACCTTTTGGAGCAATTTTTCCAACCAAAATATCTCCAGGATCTACTTCGGCACCAATAACAACAATTCCGTCCTCTGCCAAGTTTGCAAGATCTGCTTCGGCGACATTTGGAATATCGCGAGTGAGCTCTTCTGGACCAAGCTTGGTGTCTACAACATCTGCCTCATATTCCTCAATGTGAATTGAGGTCAACAAATCCTCCTTGACCAGCCTATCAGAAATTAAAATAGCATCTTCAAAACCATATCCTTCAAAAGACATATATGCCAAAACCAAATTTCTTCCTAGAGAGATTTCACCATCGTCAATTGCAGGACCGTCAGCCAAAAGATCACCAGCCTTCACCTTTTGACCCGCAGACACCCTTGCTCGTTGGTTGTAACAAGTTGAATTTGCAGTTCTTTTAAACTTAATTAGTGTATAAACTTCTTTCTTACCATCAGAGGTTATTTCAATCTCTTCTTCTGAAACCCTGTCTTCAAGCTTTTTATCAAGCAACACTTCTATTTTTTCTCCGTCCGCGTAAGTTACAGTTCCGCTATGCCTGGCGCGAACAAATCTTTCCATACCCAATGCAATCTTTCCTTCCATTCCTGTACCCACCGTCGGGGACTCAGGATTAATCAATGGAACTGCCTGGCATTGCATGTTTGAACCCATCAAAGCACGATTACCTTCGTCATGTGACAAAAAGGGAATAAGTGAAGCTGATGCACCAATAACCTGCCTCGGAGTTACATCAACATAATCTATAAGATCAACAGGTCCCTCAGAAACGACTCCTTTATACCTAAAAGGGACTCTTTCGTTTGTAATATAGCCCCACCTATCAATGTCAATTGAAGAATGGGTAATGTGATAATCTTCTTCATCATCAGCCGTGAGATATTCATAGTCAGTTGTCACTTTAACCTTGGTTTTTCTTCCGTCTTTGACTTTCTCAACTCTGTAATATGGTGTTTCAATAAAACCGAATTCGTTTATCTTGGCATAAAGTGCCAGGTAAGATACCAAACCAATATTTGGTCCTTCGGGTGTTCTAACGGGATCAATTCTGCCATACTGCGAGGAATTAACGTCACGAATAGAGAAGGATGCTCGCTCTCGATTAATGCCCCCTGGACCAAGAACTGAAACCCTTCTTAAATTGTCAATTTCAGAAAGTGGATTCGTATCATCAAGGATGGTAGATAATTGATTCGATCTGAAAAATTCATTTAAAGACGCAATTAGAGGCCTCGCGTTTATAAGATTAGCTGGAATTGGTTTATCGTCGGGGGAAATCAAACTCATTTTTTCTTTGATGGACCTTTCCAATCTCAAAAGACCAATTCTAAAAGCATTAACCGCGACCAGTTCCCCAACTCTTCTTAATCTTCGATTTGAAAGATGATCAATATCATCAACTCTGCCTTTGCCATTTTGTAATCCTATTAGATAAGTGAGTGTTGAAACCAAGTCTCCTTTGGTAAGTACCCAATTTTCTTTCTCATTCGCAAGATTTTGTCCTAATCTTTTATTTATTTTAAATCTTCCAACCCTGCCAAGATCGTATCTTTTGGGATCGAAGAAAAGGCTTTCAAACAATGATTCGGCATTGTCGATTAAGGCTGGTTCTCCAGGTCTCATTTTCCTATATATCTCAAGAAGCGCATCCTCTCTCGTGGAAGTACTGTCTTTTTCAACTGTCGCTTGAACGTATTTGTGTTGAGCATCTGCATCAATATCCTTAAAAAGGTTTAAAAGTTCCTGATCAGATTCAACTCCCAAGCCTCGAAGAAGAGTTGTTGCAACCACCTTTCTTCTTCTGTCAATTCTCGCAGAAATGACGTCGTTTCTGTCCACTTCAAATTCAAGCCATGAGCCTCTAAGTGGTCGAATTTCTGCCTGATATAGCATCCTTCCAGATGAAGCATCAAGCTCTCCAGAGAAATATGCACCCGGGCTTCTTACTATTTGATTGATAACAACTCTCTCAACTCCATTAATAATAAAAGTGCCTCTTGGTGTCATTTGGGGAAGGTCTCCCAAAAACACATCTTGTGTTCTTCTCTCGCCGGTTTTCTTGTTAATTAACGTAGCTGATATTTTAAGAGGTGCTGAATATGTAAGTCCCTTTTCCTGACATACGCGGGAAGTCACTTTTGGTTCACCCAAAACAGGATTTTCTAAAAGTATTTGCCAATTTTTTCCGGTAAAGTCATCAACTGGAGATATTTCTGCAAGTTCTTCGGATACGCCCTCTTCTAAGAACCATTTCCATGACTCTTTCTGCACGAGAGTCAAATTAAGTTCAGGTAGATTTTTTTCTATTTTTCCAAAATTGAGTCGTGTTTGTTTTTGGACCATTGGTTGTTTTATTTTTTGTGAAAAAAACCCAAGTTTTCCTTGGGACAAAAAAATGCAAGCGTATCAACGTACGCCTAAAGGGGATTATATTACAAAAAATAAATCTGTCAAGGCTTGAGTTTAGTTTTCCAAATACTTTTTAATGTTCGCGTTATGTTCCTCAATGGTTTTGGAGAAGTGAATGGTTCCCTGCATATCGTGAATATAAAACCAGTATGGAGAATCTTCCGGGTAAATTGCTGCCTTTATGGAAGATAAGCCCGGATTGGCAATTGGTGTAGGGGGCAATCCTGAATATTCATAAGTATTATAATTAGAATTAATAGCTAAATCGGTTTTTGAAAGTTCAGGCCACCACTTTAAACTTTTAGCCTTAGAATATGTACATATTGTCAAGAGAGAGACAGATGAGCAACTTTTTATCGCTATTACATACTGGACCGACGCATCAACTTGCAAAGACCAACCCTGTGTTTCCAACCTTTTCCACAAAATGCCAGCAACAACTGGCCTTTCAGATTCTGTCTTTGTTTCTCTTTCGATAAGCGATGCTATGGTAATTATTTCTTCAAGGCTATATTTTGATTTTGCAATTTGTGTCTTCATGCGCTCGTCAAACTTACCATCAAATGTTGAGTTCAATTTATTAACAACTTGTGAAGCAGTAACATCTTTTGGAAAAAGATACGTGTCAGGAAAAAGCATACCCTCCTTTCCTTGAGAATCTTGCAAAAATGCGTTGTAAAATCCTTCTGGATCGGGAACACCAAGTGCAGCAATTGTCATTAGTGCAACTTCCTCGCGTCTTAAACCTTCGGGGATAGTTAACCAAAATTCATCCGGTCCTTTGAGAAGTTTGGCAACAACCTCTTCCAAACTCAAGTTGGGGGATAATGTGAACTCGCCGGTGGGTATTTTCTCAGACAAGTTGTTTGTCTGAACATATATTTTGAAAGCAAGCGGGCTTCTTATAAGCCCTTCTTCTGCTAATCTCTTGCCCACTTGAGTCGCTGAGCTTCCTGAGTTAATTATAAAATTTACTGGTTCACTTTGTCCGACAATTGCAGGTTGTGTATTTTGCCTCCACCAAAGATAGCAAAGTAAAAAAACAATTATCAAAAAACCACTAACTATGGGAAGAAAAACGCGGCGTTTCATTAATCAATTAAAACTTTTATATTTGTGGAAATGGAAATTTCTAAACCTCTTCAAGTAGAGCTCTCCTATATTTTTTGGATTTCAAATTATAAACGTAAATTCTACCACAATCACAAGTAAACTTTTCGGTTTCGTTTTTCCAACTTGCTCGCTTTTTATCAGCTAATGGTTTTCCACAACCAACACACCTACCCTGAGAGAGGAGCCAAGCTTGAATTGGGGCTATGGCATTTTTTAGCATTGACTAGAGTATACCATACTAGAAATGGGAGTCACGCTTTTTCGTCTAGATAATTTTGTAAAATAAGGGAAGCAGAATATGCATCTTCTAACCTTTTCCGTTTCTTTCTTTTAATCCCAGCTTGAATTGATAGAAACTGAGCAGCCTTACTGGTAAGTGTTTCATCCTGCATGTGAACCGGTAGTTTAAATTTATCTTTGAGTTTTTCGATAAAATATTTTGAATCTTTTGCCATTTGACCTTCAGATATACCTACAACAATCTCCGAGATATTTTCCTTTTTAATTACTTCACCAATTTTCTTAAGGGCATCAGTGTCAGAACTTACCATAAGTGTCCCATACACCTCGGAGATGGTTGTCGCAGCCACCGCTAGCCCAATCTTTTTTTTGCCGTAATCAATACCCAAGTATCTCATTTTTACTTTCCTTTTGAACGGGAACTATTTTTGCGCGAACAACCAATCTTTTCGGCTTCCTGGGATCGCCTGGCGGAGTGCAGGTAATAAGTTCAAGATAAGAAGTGTCGGCTGCCTGATCCAAAACCTGAACGTCAACTGGCCTCACCTCAAACATGTCCTGCACCTTATAAGTATAGTTTATGCCATCGTAAGAAACCGTTATCTCATCCCCAATGTCTAATTTATATAAGGTTGAGAAGATGGAAATATAATTTTTTGGATTAAAGAAAATCGGCAGCACGGAATGGCCAAAGATGACAGTATTACCCACCATGCCGGGCTCAGCCGTACCTGGATATTGTGCTAAGTGCTGGCTTAAATCATCAGAGTTGGTTGCAACTATTGCACTATCAATTTTAAGCTTCGGAATTGACAAAGTATAAAACTCAACGGCAGGGGATTTAGACGCCTGGTAGTTAGCCTCCCTCGCAAACCAATTGCTTGCACGAGTATAATCAACCCCTTTATTGTAATAATCAGCCTTGTCGTTATCAGAAACCGGACTTACCAACAAGGGATATTTATAGCGAGCCATCCATTCGTAAGAAACGATAGGATAAAGTGTTGCTCCAATAATCAAAATCCCCGAGAATGCCATAAAGAAGGCTATCAACTTGACACGCTTTTTGCGAACTTCTTGTTCTACTTCAACAACTCTTATCACTTTTCTGCAGATATTATAACGTCAATGTTTTTGGAAAGATGTGGAAGAGTTCCCAGTCGACCGGGAAAATTCGGCTTAATTTTTATCTCCGCTCGACTAAAGCCAGAAATTTCTTTTACCAGATAATCTTCAGCGAGAGTTGGATATTTTCCTGCAATCTTTTTTGCTATTTCCAATGGATCGACCTGAGGAAGTAGGTTTGCGTCAAAAGTCGTAGTCATTTTATATATACCTTTCTCCTGTTTTTCAAATTGGAAGTTGGGCGTAATTTGTTCACCGCGCAATAAAAAGCCCGAAGGGACCTTATCTTTTAGTATGTCTTGAGCAAGGCTAACCAACTTATCCTTATCAACAGCCAAGGCCTGAATATCCATATCCATAGTCAGTTTCAGAGTCGAAGCTTCGTCTCCCACCTTTGAGCTAAAAGTTGTTGATGATGCAGTTGCAACTACGGACTCATCGATAAATATTCTATTATCCGAAAGGTTGTCAAGCAGGTCATTTTTGGCTTTGCTTTTAAGTTCATCGATTAAATCACTCGTAAGTTCTGTTTGATCTTCCTTGGAAACTGCTGTTATCTCTCTGCTACTTCCACCAGAAAACGAACTTTCGTTTTTGGCCTCGATATCGCTGGCGGAATAATTACCAATGCTAAAAGACGTCCCAGAGGCAAGATTGTATTGAGCACCAATATCCTCTGCCGTTACAGAAGCTTTGGTCTGACCAATAGAACTAGCGCTACCGCTTGAAACTTGAGTGTCGTTGTCAAGGGTAAACTTTAAGCTTTCTGGTCCGTGTAACACAGTTCCAGCAGTAAGGTTTATTTGTGGACCAGTTCTATAGATCGTAACCTCCCCTTTTGCTTTTTCTCCAACGGTTTTCGTTCCCGTTGTGGATTTTGTTTTGTCTCCTTCAACTGAAGCTTTCAAAATTTCACCAGGGATTATGCGATTGGCAATATCAGCTTCCTGAGCATTTGGATCAACCACTATATCAACTTTTTCTTCCAATTTCTTAGGTGCAACATAAATAGTTATCGTAGCTCGCGGAGCAAACCACCACGCCGCAAAAATACCTGCCAGAATAAGAACAAAAAATAACACTGCGAAAATCACAGCCCTATTGGCAACCGAACCAAATTTTTTAAACGGAGAAGGAAATTTAAGTCTCGGTTTCAGTCTGGAAATAGTGTTAGTTAATAAGCCTATTTTTGGTGGTTTTTCCGGCTTAATTTCGTCAACCGGCATGTCTTGTTTGACAGCGTTAACTGGCATGTTGTTGGAAGTTTCGTCATTTATGCGCAGCTCTGGCTCATTAGGTTCAACTTGTTCATCTTCGTTCCTTCTAACTTTTTCAATGTCTTCATCAACTACAAATCCCAAATCTTTGGACGTAACTTTTGAAGTAAAATTATCTTCCTCAATGGGTTTTTCTTCTAAATCGTTCAACTCTTCTGCTGTTTCTATCTTGACGGGCGCTTTAATCTTTGAAACATTCGCCATTTCCGATGCCCCAGCTAATGCAATTGCATTGACCTTCTCCTCAGGGTCAACAATTTCAACTTTTGGCGTATGAAGAAATTTGAAATTGGGAAAGTCATCCCAGTTAACCTTAATAAGATCTTGTCTGGCTGTCTCCAACTCGCTTTCCTTCCCATCATACAGAATAAATCTTGAAGGCACTGAATTCCCACTCAAAACCCTTGATAGCCCCTCAGAAACATCGTCAACCAAAGATACACTTCTTGCCACCTTCGTAGAACCAGTGAGGTTGCCCATGTTAAATACGGAAACCTCAACAAATTCCTCATAAAGTCCCAAAACGACAGCGTTGAGCGAAGCACCTTCTTTTGCCTTGTAATAATGTGCTATCGCCTCGGACAAAACCACGAAACCAACAGGTATCAGAGAAAGCTCTCCACACAATTTTTTTATTTTCTCCAAATACTCTTCTTTTATTTCTCCGTCAGCCACCCACGACGAGACAACACCAAATACTGTCTTTGAAGGTTCTTTTACATCTTCCGGAAAATTCTGGACAGCAGATGATAAAGCGGCGTCTGATGCTGAAATTAATTCTTCATCCTCTTCCCATGCAGAAACTGGGCTTGCGTACAAAACATGTGCCTGGTCATCGACTATCCGCCAAACAGCGGCCTGAACCCATCCTGGTTCGATAGACAACGCCCAGAAATGTTCAACATCAGCTCTTTTATCTTGGTTGGGCAGAAATTTTTTGAGGTCCATATAATAACGCTAATTACGCGATAGCTAAATAAATCCTGACTAGTCCCGCTCCTATCTTCTCCTGCTTTTTTATTCTAACACGCCCGATCAGGGAAGTTGAAGACACATGTGGCCCACCGCAAAACTCTTTACTGAACGCGCTATTGAAATCCTCTCCCACATAATAAACTTTCACAGTATCCGCATACTTTTCGTTAAACGCATGAATTGCGCCGGTTTTTAATGCATCATCTTTCGACATTACTTTAAAATTAACCGGCAAATCTTTTCTAATTATATCGTTTATCATATTCTCGACATTTTTAAATTGCGCATCAGTCAACTTTTCGGGATTTGGAAAATCAAATCTACTACGATCCTTAGTAATATTCTGACCTTTTTGAACAACATGCTCGCCCAAAACTTTCCTCAACGATGCTAAAAGAAGATGTGTTGCTGTGTGGAGTCTCACAACCTCAGGAGAATGATCTGCCAATCCACCTTTGAAAACCCCAGCTGATGTAGTTCTTGAAAGATCTTTATGTTTTTCGAATTCCTTTTCAAAATCTTTTCTATCCTGCTGAGTAAACTTCAAACCGTTTCTCTCTAAAAATTCTAGTGTTAATTCCAATGGAAAGCCATACGATTGATATAAATTGAAAGCCACTTCTCCAGTCACTTCCTTTTCACTTTTTGCTATAGACTCTAAAATTTTGACACCCCTCTTCATTACTCTAGCAAATTTTTCGGTTTCCCCAGTTAATATCAGCTCAACTTCTTTTACAGTTTTCAAATCCATCGGGACACCAAATTTGCCTAAATCAACAATGGGTACGCTAATAGATTTGTTAGGAGAAACAGAATAAAGATGAAGCAATAACCTTCTTATAAGCCTTCTTAATATATACCCATGTAATTTATTACTTGGCACTATACCCGAACTTATCAGAGCTGTAGCTGCCCGTGAATGATCAGCAATAATCCTAAGACTTCTATCTGTGTCCTCCGACTTTCCAAAAGTAACATCATATTTTTCCTCCACTTCTTTGATTATTCCTTCAAAGAAATCTGTCTTGAAAATGTCCGGATCGTTATTTACTGCAGCCGTAATTCTTTCTAGTCCACCGCCAAAGTCAACATTCTTTTGTGGAAGCTCTTCAAGTTTTTTGTCAGATACTTTTTTATATTGGATGAAGACCGAGTTTCCAATCTCCAAAAAACGTCCACAATCGTCATTTGGGTGACACACCTTACCGTATTTTGGTTCATGTTTAACATCGACAAATTCATAAAAAACTTCGGAGTCCGGTCCGCCAATGTGTCCAACATTCATCTGTTTTGGACTTCCAGTCATTGACCACCAGTTATCACTGTAATAAAAAATCCTTCCTCCTTGCATACCATTCTCCTCAACATTATTTACATCTTTAGCATCAATACCTGCTTTTTTGAAAATTTCTTTCCAAATAGTTACCGATTCTCCGTCTCTAGCAACACCAAACTCCTCTTCGCCTTTATAAACAGTCACATATAATCTTTTAGGATTTAGCTTCAACTCTGTCGTAAAGTAATCCCACACCCAAGGAAGCTGTTCTTCTTTGAAATAATCTCCCAAACTCCAGTTGCCCAACATTTCAAAAAAGGTATTGTGACGGTTATCGCCAACCTCTTCAATATCTCCAAGTCTTACAGCCGGCTGTGAATCAGTAAGTCTTTTTCCTTTTGGATGTTTCCTCCCCAAAAGGTAAGGTACAAGTGGTTGCATGCCAGCAGACGTAAAAAGAGTTGTGGGATCGTCCTCTAAAACCAATGGTGCGGGCTTTATTTCCTTATGGTTCCTTGGAGAGCCTTTAAAAAACTTCAAATATTTTTCGCGAACCTCTTGGCCAGTCATGGCCTCAATTATACCTACAATAACATTTGATATCCAGCCTACAAGAAGATTAACTATTATCTTTTGCGTCAGAAGAAAAATTACCAGTACTCATGCTACCTCGTTCCTTGACTCTCTTACCCCTTCCAAAAAGCTCCAATACTCCTGTTAATTTGTCCGGCCGGATTAAACCCCCTCCCATAATCGAATCCTCCAAAATACTATTAAGTCTCTTTATTGCACGCCGCAAATCTGCAATTATTAGAATTACCTGAATTCCAACAATCACAAGAAGAGTAGTCAAAGACACAACTACAATAGCTAAGAGTTTTTGTATTCCATCCATAGGTTTAGGCAACAGACAAGAGTTAGTAGGCAATAGATAAATGCAAAAACTTCTAGTATCTAATAACTACTACCTAGTTCTGGTATTATTTTACGATATATTTCAGTTACCTTACCAGACCTGGACACTGCTCTAATACTAATATCTTTTGTACCTTCAAAAACCTCGAGTTGTGTTTTAAAATTACCATCGTCATCAACAAGTACAGGTTGTTTGTTAATTACAATTGTTGCCTCTGGGTTAGTTTTACCTGAAACTTCGATGATTGTATCAGTTACAATCTGACCATCTTTGGGGGTATTGACCACAAGAACTGGTGGTTTTATAAAGTTAATGTACTGAAATACTAAATACCCGATAATACCCAAAGTAACCAAAACAACTCCTAACGAAAATGTCAATCGGGGGCTCCATAACCGTTTATCGCCAACATCCGGTTTCGGATTAATTGGTAAATTCTTTGGCGGATAATCCCGACGAAGGACTGCTACAGCTGTTTTTGGATTAATATCAAGAGCACCTGCTAAATTTTTTATAAAACCGACGACAACTGGGTATTCGGGTAAGTCATTCCAGTTCTCCTTTTCAATTGCTTTAATAAAATCCCGCTTAATTTTGGTAAGCTTTTCGAGATGAGATCTTGAGTATTTAGACTTAAGACGCGCCTGTTTAATTAATTCACCTATTGTCTTCATTTGTTTTAATAAACTGTAAAGCTTGTAAGCTTAATGTCCTTGTGAAGCAGACGCTTTTGCAAAAAAATCTTCCGGGCTTTGTATAAGTACATCACGTGGTTTAGACCCATCTGCAGGTCCCACAACACCCGTACCTTCAAGCTGATCTATAAGCCTTGCCGCCCTAGCATAGCCAATTGAGAGCCTTCGCTGAAGAAGTGAAGCAGAAGCTCTGTCGTATTGACAAACAACACTCACGGCATCTTTGAAAAGATCGTCAACTTCTTCGTCCAAACCAGCAACAGAAGTTGAACCAGGCTTAGGCATAGATGTAACTTCCTCTGTATATTGGGGTTGAATTCCCTGATTTTTCAAAAAGGAAACCAGTGAATTAATATCACGGTCGGAAACATACGCTCCTTGAATTCTCACCGGCTT
>CAYTOP010000003.1:0-20815 GCA_964439585.1 uncultured Gammaproteobacteria bacterium | reverse complement strand
GAAGATATAACATGTCTCCCTTACCCAACAGTTTCTCCGCGCCTTGACCATCAAGGATAACCCTGGAATCAACCTGAGAAGCCACCGCAAAAGCGATTCTACACGGAATATTAGCCTTGATAAGTCCTGTAATCACATCAACAGAGGGCCTTTGCGTTGACAAAACCAGATGAATTCCCGTCGCCCTACTCATTTGCGCAATACGGGTTATCGAGTCTTCAACTTCAACAGGCGAAAAAAGCATAATGTCAGCAAGCTCGTCAATAAACAAAACTATAAAGGGCAGTGCCTGAAACCCAGACATCTCGTTATAACCATCGATATTTCTAACCCCCGCCTGGGCAAACAGCTTATAACGCCTGTCCATTTCTGCTAGAACCCAGCGAAGTGCTGAAATAACTTTTTCAGGTTCCACAATTACAGGTGCCAATAGATGGGGAATATTATTGTAGCCGGTAAGCTCAACTCTTTTAGGATCAACAAGTATAAGCTTCACTTCGGACGGGGATGCACGCAGAAGAAGTGTTGACAAAAAAGTATTAATACACACGCTTTTACCCGAACCCGTTTGACCGGCAATAAGTACGTGTGGCATTTTGTCGATATTAGCAACAATCGGCTTGCCTGATACATCAAGCCCCAAAGAGACCGCAAGCTTGCTTTTTGCAGATTTCATTACATCGCTCTCCATCATCTTTTTGAGCGATACGAATTCTGGTGCCCTATTCGGCAGTTCAATCCCAACCAAACTTCTCCCAGGAATTGGAGCTTCAATTCGGATAGTTCCAGTCGGAGCGGCAAGGGAAAGTGCCAAGTCGCGTTCTAATGCCGTAATCTTGGACAGTTTTGTCCCGAGTGCGACTTCAATGGCGTATTGGGTTACAGCGGGTCCCAAATTTACCTCTACGACTCGGGCCGTAATCCCAAAAGATTCCAAGGTTTGCTCGATATTGGCAGCATTTCCCTTAATATCACCCCGGTCTGCTTTGCCGGTTGCGCTATCGGAAATAAGATCTAAGGATGGATATTTCCAAACTTTTTCCTCGCCTGGAACATTGCTAACCAATTTTTGTTCCAAAGGTTCGTTTGATGTTGAAGTCGCCTTATTGTCGCTTGGTTTTACATCTTTTGATTGAGAGGAAGAGTCGGAGACAGAAGAGCTTTGGCCACCAATAACCCTTAGTTCTTTTCGCCCAACACCAAGACCTTTTGTATTATTACCTCGCACTCCATATTGGCGGAACAATTTGGCAAATATCATGGCGACCTGATCTAGTGACGTATTAAACATAATGATAAGCCCAACAACAGAAGTACCCAAAAAGATGATAAACGCACCTACACCTGTAACGAGAGCTGCAATGCCATCCCATGAGGCTTTACCAACGCTACCTGCCCGCGTCAATGCTGTCACAGAAACAAAGAAAAGAAGTGAGCCAATAATTACATTGGGCTGCGATAGGGGAATTCTGAATTTAGAAACCAAAAGGCCGAAGGTTAAAAAAATAAACGGCAAAAATATTGTTGCCCAAGAAAAAAGGCGAACCAAAAAATCGTTAAGCCGCACCAATATGAGTCCTTGCCGAGAAAATGAAACGATAACAAGCCCAGCAAGGGAAAAAAACGTAATCTGGACAATGGAATACATTGTCGCCGGCTTAAGTTTCAGTTTAAACGACTTCTTGGACTTCGACCTTCTTTTCCTTTTCTTAGCCATAAATCCATTATACCCAACAGATTAAATAAATTGAAACAAGGAGAGTGATATCACTCAGAAGGAGGGGCACTTCCCTCACCCGAACTTTCACTTAAAGTTGAGTACAAATCATCACCGAGTTGCACAACTTCATCAACATCTTTTTCTTGCTCACTAACCTTCTCTTCCATTTCGCGCTCTGCTTTAGACTCAAGTGCGTCTAGTTCTACATCCTCTTCTTCTTGGATTTTTTCCATTTTATAGTCATTGTCTTCCTTAATTTTTGCAAGCTTTTGTCTATATTCCTTACTTAGCTTATCGTACCCTTCGGGGTCAACTGAACGCACATAATCATCTAATACATTCTCATAGTTATCCACATCTGAATACGCCTCAATAAGATAGTCAACATCATCATCAGACATTTTTGAAATAGTCTCCTCCGCCTCTTTAGGAAGCATTGGAAACTTCAATTTTTCTAATAGATTTAGTAATTTTTGTCTTTTCTCATCCATAATTTATTTTGTCCCCTGTTCCTTCTTAAGTAGCTCCCTATAATTAGCAAGTTCGCGTTGCCATTCACCCAAAGCTTCAGTAGAAGAGCTAGCATCCAACTTTTCCCGAGCAGGTCTAACATGTGCTTCATAATACTCTGTTGCTGTAAGCTGCTTTTTAGATAATTCCGGTTGTTGCTCCAGAACCTCATTGGCCGTCGTATTTGCAGGAGGTTGTGTTGGCTCAGGGGCCGTTTTTGTTTGTCCAGCTGCATCAGCAGCAATCTGGCCTGGGTTCTCGACTTGTGATTGCAAACCTTCTAGAGCCTTTAGTGCCAGCTCCGGTTTATCAAAACTTATTACAGTTTCCCCCATATTCATTTTTTCCTTGATATCCGTAATAACTGAAGGGAGATAAAGTTCGGCTTTACCCCATACACCAGTACTTAAACCCACCGAATCTGATTCCATCTGTTTACTGACAAGGCTCCCATTTGCGTTAATGTATACCATTACGAGGTTTCCTTCAGAATCCGTTTCAGTACTAACCTTTACACCCGCACTTTTAGCATCTACTGCAACCTGCTTAAATTTTGAAACATTCTCGCCAGGACTTATATTGCCCTCAGGTTGAAAAAATTCAAGATACCTTAAGTGTTCAAGCTGTTTTTCTGTCATGCTAGTTTCTGCCTTTTTTTCACTTGTTTGTGGTGGAGTTTCTTCGGACTTTTTTTCCTCAGCAACAGGCATGTTAGCGGGAAGTGGTATTACTTCCGGAGTTCCTGTTTCCGCAGTAGCAGGTTTTGTAGCGGGAGTTACTGCATTAGCTTGGGGTTTATTACTTTCGGCTTTTTTAGCCTCTTTCCTTTTTTTAATGGCATCCAACCATTCGTTTCGGGGAACTACTTTAACCTCATTATTATCGCCTCTCAATAATCTGTACCCACCTGTCGCGCTAATTTTTTGTTTTTTCCAATCCTCAATCTTTTCGTTTCTTCTTTTGTTCGCGAAAGCCCAAAACTCGTCAGATGTTTTGGCATCTACATTATCGCTAGTATAGGCCTGTATTAAAGCCCCTTCTGCAGTTACTTCACTCCACCCAGCCTTTTTATCCCTTTCTTTCCACCAAAATGCAAAATACCGTTTTTCACCGTTTGGCATTTCTGCAACCACCACATCATGCGTTCTCATTCCTCTACTCCATTCTTTGTATGGTTTAGGCTGCTCTTCTTCTGTTGCTTGCTGAGCGGCTTTTTCAGCACTAGCTTGCTCCTGCTTCTTTAAAGGCTCTGTTGTGGTTAACTTAATATCTCTCTCCACAACTTCATCTGGGTGGTCCTTCTCATAGCCATCAATAACTCTTTTTATTATTTCAGTTCTCGATTCTTCATCAAAATATTCATTAAACTTTAACTCGTTTTTTGGTGTAACTTTTTCTGCTTTACTATCTGTGTCTTCATAATATATTCTTTTGCCATCCCACCATATTAAGAAATTATCCTCACCGAGTTTGACCATCTGATATCCTTTAGCATCTTTTCGTACCTCCTCCGGAGTTTTATCACGAAGGTCTTCTTTAATTGTAAATCTGCTTTCCAAATCCTTTGCAAAAACTGCGAAGTGGGGATTATTTTCCCTGCGTTTGTCAAAGTCAGCATTATGTAGACCTACAAGTTTTTTACGTGCGTTTTCTAATTTCTTCATCTTCTCAGCAGCTTCAGCTTTGACACCCGCTCCACCAACAATCTCACCCGCCTTTGTTCTTCCCTTCAGATAAAGAATGTTTGCTTCATCCGCAAGTCTCTGCTTACTCCTGTTCCACCACATCTCTAAAGCATGTCTTTGTTCTAAAACACTTTTATGTTCAGCTATTCTTCCCATCTCAAACTTAGCTTTTACTGCCTCAACATCATTGTGATGGCTTTCTTTGAGAACCTTAATATCCCTAATGCCATCTTTAATAGTACCTCCGATTGAATCAACAAAAGGTTGAGTCATTTGTGAAGCCACGTCAGCACTAAATTCTTTTGCCTTATCCAGGGTATCCTTTGCTTGATCAACAACTGGGGATAACCGACTACTTATTCTTTCTTTTACTAGATTAAGTCTTGAGGCTATTTTCTCTTTCGCAGCAGTAATTGTCTCAACAGTTGCTTTAACTGACGACTTCCTGCCCATTACATTTTTGCCCCAATTTTCTCTTTGTTCTTTCCATTTCGCATCGGCAAGCTTAACCCTCTGTTCGGCTAAAGTAACTCTCACATTACCCAGCTCCTGTTTTCTTTTAAGTTGAAGTTCTTTTATTTCGGATGCAAACCTGCAAGCAACTTCGGGTTTTGCATTTACGGCATTTTGCAGATTCTCCCTTCGGTTTTGAATTTGTCTTTCAATTGCAGCAACGGGTTCGAAAATTCTGTTTTTTGTATCCTCACCAAGACTATTTAGAGAGTCTATCTTGCTTTTGTTTTTACCTGGATCAAATCCCAACTCTTCCTTATATTTATCAACACTCTGGGCAATCCTTCGAGATTTTTCTTCTCCACCCTGATCAGTATCAAGATCTACAAGATTGGTAGCCTGAAAATTCGGCCGTTCTTCCTCAAATTTCCATCGGTCCTCATATTTTTTTTCAACCTGCTCAGCCAATTCACGGCCGCCAATCCTTCGGGCATCTTCCGTTGCCTGGTCCAAAAACCCACTCCTTAGGCGTTGCAAGCGATAAGCAGTACGCCTAATTTCATTTCGAGAAAAATTTTCCTTGCTGAAAGTTTCTCTAGCCTTATTTTCTTCAATTGTATGTTCACCTCGCGCCTTTGCTGCATCTTCCAAAAAATTACCTGCAAGTTCATCACCTATCTGCGAAAACTCGGCACCCAAACTTTGTCTGATGGCTTGTTGCCGCTCCTCGGGCGATGCACCTGCAGCAACATGGACCTCAGGCGCTTTAGTACGCTTACCCATTTCACGAAGAGAGTCTAACCCCGCTGCAACTTTATTAGCCTCCGCTGGAACATCTATTTGCTGCGCTGACCTCCTGGTTCTTTGGTATGTTTCAGCCACACTACCTAAATTACTATTAGGATCTTCTAAACTGTTCTTGTAGGCATCGGCTATCATCCTTAACCCTTCCTCACCGCCATCGGGCTTCATTGCATTTTCAATTATCATATCCGTAGCCTGTTCTACTGATGTTGAAGTAATTTTAATTTCTAGTGCTGGTTTTGCACCTTCTTGGCCTGATTCATCCATTTCACTCTTATGATATTCTTTTAGAATGCTGCTAGTCAAAAGATTGAAGGTTTCTGCTGCCCCTTCCGGATAATATTCATTTCCGCGGATACCCGGGTTTGCTTTCCGCTCTCGATATCTTGGTTCATTTCTATTTAAAGTTAATTCAGTTTTGCCGGCAGCGGTAATTTTTGCCTTGGTTATTACTCTGCCATCCATCTTTTCCTCGGCAACTAATGTGCCGTCAGGTCCACGTCTTAGAGTTGCTGTAAAAGACTCATCCGTAATACTGTCTTTTCGTCTTAGTGTGATTTTATTTTTATCTTCAAGAGCTTTTTCTGTAGCGTTTCTTGCTCTTCTGGTTTTTGTCAAAACATCTTCAGGAGTGGCCTGGCCTCCAGAGTCAAGCTTTATTAGATCCCGCTCTACCGCCTTTGCAATTTTCTTCCTTGCCCTTCTTTCATTCCTGTCTTTTCTTTCCTTTGTCCAGTTTTTCAGCCTGGTTTGCATATTTTCCTCGCTTTTCCAAGACTCAGGAAGTCTGTCGTGCCATTTATCCCATGAAGCTTCAATATCATTATCTCTCCTAATTTTTTGATATCTGCTAGAACTACCAAGATACTTCAAATATTCTCTCTTTAGTCTCATCCTGTTTTGAACATCAGCTTTTGGATCCCCATAATACCAATAATATTCATCACCCAAGCTGTCGGTTGTTATTTTCACACCAGGTCTTGCTTCTTGAGGAGACTTTCCTTTACGAGACAAATAATCTCTTATGGCACTCTCTGGAAAGGAATATAGTTTTCCAAGAATTGCACCAATAGGGTAACCTGCATCTTCAGCCATCTTTACATAATTATTGATGTCCATTAATCCATCGTAGGGAGGTACAAGATCTGAATTAGAGGTCTCTTCTTTTAACTTATCAGGATTATAAATATAGCCATACCTTCTTGGCGTAGCGTCAACGGAAGGTACAATTTCGGGCTGAGAAACTCGAAGACCAATGCTTTCAAAAGACTTTTTAAACTGATTAAATTCATCTTCAGACCAGGTGTCTTCTGGAAATGTGTAATCCGTAGCGGCTTTCAGTTGTCCGACGACCAACTCCGTTTCTCCATGTATTGCCCAGTGTTTGTAAGCTTCTGGAAGACTAGAATGAAGTATATTAAGTCTATCAACTGCCTTTTCGTATTCGGTTTTTTGCGACCGAGTTTCCTGATTATTTAGGTCTTCCTCCATGCAAATGTAAGTACACTTAAATAATACAGGATTGGCTGGGGATATTTGTATTAAATTTCTACAACAACTGGAAGTATCATCGGCCGGCGGCCGGTTTCGTGGAAGAAGTATTTTTCCAAAAAGTCTATCGATAAATCGCAAACGGACTGAGTGTCCAGGTTTTGATATTTCGTAAGTGAGCGGACAAGCTCACTGCCAGCATGTTCAAGGAGGTTACTTTTCTTTTCTTGAAAAACAAATCCGCGGCTTATGATTTCTGGTTTACCGACAAGTTTTTTGTCATCCTTTCCCAACCTGATCAATGCAATTGCAATTCCCTCCTCAGCTAATACTTTTCTGTCGCGCAAAACAACTCTGCCGACATCCCCAATTCCCAAGCCATCGACCAAAACGCTTTTAGACTGCACTTTCCCGGCTTTGCGTGCATTGCTGTTTTTAAATTCAACAATTTCTCCAGGCATCAAAGAAAAAACATTCGCCTCTTTTGCACCCATTAAAACCGCCAATTCTTTGTAAGCATGCATATGTCGGACAGTGCCTCCGATTGGGATAAAAAACTTTGGTTTAAGAAGCGCAAAAAGTGTTTTGATATCTTCCTGACTACCGTGACCTGAGACATGCAAATCCTCTTGCATATCATAGTAGTGAACCTCAGCATTTCGCTCAATGAGTCTATCGACTAAATAATCAACGTTGACTTTAGTTCCGGGTGGTGCTGGGTCACCAGAGAAAATAACCACATCGCTTTCGGCAACGTTAATAAAATCATGTTCACCCAAGGAAATTCGGTAAAGTGAACTCCCGGGCTGACCATAGCTTCCCGAGATAATATACATAATCTTTTCGCGGGGCAATTTGCCAATCTTTTTCCGAGACATCACAATCCCCTGCGGGTACTTGAGATAGCCCAGCTTTCGTGCAATTTCACTTTTTCTATCGATTGATCTGCCCACAAAAGCGACTTTCCGGCCAGTTCTATGTGCAACATTTAGGGCTTGTTGAATCCTTGAAATATTAGAAGAAATCGTTGTAAAAAAGACCGTCTTTTTGGCATCTCTTACAACATTTTCAATCCGCTCTTCAATTTTATGTTCACTTTCGGTATATCCTGGAGTAGTTGCACCCAAACAATCGGAGGCTACTGCCAAAACACCTTCTGATGCAAGTCGTGCGGCTTTACCGATATCGAACGGTCTGCCATCAACCGGCATCCAGTCAAATTTGTAATCGGGTACATGAAATATCCTACCCTCTGGGGTATCAATTGCAAAACCCACAGCGTCGGGTACTGAGTGGGAAATTCTAAACGGAGTCAGTTTGAAATTGCCAAAGGCAAGTACGTCATTCTCTGGACTAAAAACGTTCACCCTAATGCCCTTCATGCCATAATCCTCAAGTTTGTCTTCAATAAAGCCGGCCACAAGCCGAGTAGAATAAACCGGTGCTTTTATCTCTTTAAGTAAAAATGGAACTGCTCCCAAGTGGTCTTCGTGACCATGGGAAATGACAATTCCTCGAAGTTTATGCTTGTTTTCGCGAATATATGTAAAGTCGGGAATTACCAAATCAACCCCATACATACCAGCTTCTGGAAACGCAACTCCGCAATCAACCACTATCATATCGTTCCCATACTCGTAAACATATAGGTTTTCCGTTACTTCTGTTGTGCCCGATAGAGCGATAAATTTTAATGCCATACGGCTAATTGTTATATAAGATTCATTTGCTCAGATTGTTTTTCAGTTTTTTCTTCCTCCATCGTCTTATCTGACTTTTCCAAAAGGAAAGGTAATGTCTGGAAATCTCTTTTTGCTTTTTCTTTAATTTCAGTGCTTCTTAAAGCAGCTGCAGGATGATACATAGGAAGTATTATTATATCTCGCCCATGCCAGTTAACGGTTTTTGACTTGCCATGAACATTACTGATTAACACACCTGGCATAAATTTTGCCATCGAAAACCTGCCTAAGGTTACAATAATTTTCGGTTTGATAATAGCTATCATTTTATCTAAATATTGTTTAAATGCATCAAGCTCAGAAGGCGTAGGATCTCTATTTTCCGGTGGCCTAAAATGGACAACGTTGGTAATAAAAACTTCTTCTCTGGGAATTTTTACAGCAAGTAAAAATTGGTTGAGCAGCGCTCCGGCATTACCCACAAAAGGGATGCCTTTTTTATCCTCCCAAAATCCTGGCCCCTCACCGATAAACATGATATCGGCGTCTGGGTTTCCATCACCAAACACAAGATTAGTCGCACCCTCTCTAAGTGGTAAAGACTCATCTTTTTGCATAGCGACTCTTAATCCAGCAAGAAGTTTTTGTTTTTTCTCTTTACTCATAAGTTTGCTTGGAGGAAAAATACATCATTGTGGCAGGAAATCGCGAACGTTATCTTTAGTTATATGATATGACTGACCTTTACCTTCGACGATCATCTTTGCAACTTTTCTAGCAACTCCTTCAATTGTTCGCTCAAGTGTTCTAATACCCGCATCGTAACCCAGAGGCCTTACGATATTAGCCCAAACATCATCGTCGATAACCAAACTCCCGTCATTCAAGCCTGCGCTTTCCAATACTTTTGGCAACATATATTTTTGCCCTATTGCAATTTTTTCTTTATCAGAATAACTTGGCATGCTAATAGGCTCCAATCTGTCCAATACTGCTGTTGAAATATGAGTAGTATTATTGGCAGTTGCAATAAACAACGTCTCCGAAAGATCAACTGGATAATCAATGTAATGATCAACAAAAGCGTAATTTTGCTGCGGATCAAGAAGTTCAACCAAAACACCCATAATAGAAGCTCTGCCTTCCTCTGTTACTCTATCAATTTCATCAAGTAATATTACAGGGTTTTTGGCTTGAGTTGCCCTTAGAGCTTTGATGATCTTACCGGGTTCAGCTTCAGGATGAACTCTTGATTGGCCACGAAGATCCAATGGGTCCCCCATACCTCCAAAAGGAATACGAGCGAACTTCCTGCCCATTGCCTCGGCGATTGAAAACGAAATTGACGTCTTGCCGGTTCCAACTAGTCCAACAAAGCAAAGAATCGGGGCACGCATTACATCTTCACCCTCCCCCTTGTCATGCTTAAGGCGCATTACCGAAAGGTATTCCAATATGCGACTTTTAATTTCATCTAATCCAAAATGGTTCTTATCCAAAACCTGTCTAGCATATTCAAGATCCAAAATATCTTGTGTCCTTTTGCTCCAAGGAATGTTTATAACCCAATCTATATAGCTACTAAGTCGGTCAAATTCAGGCAAAAATGTAGGGGAGTCTGTTAAATATGTAAGCTGGCCGAGCCTCAGCATAACTTTCTGACGCAAACCATCTGGCATGTCGGCCTTTTTGACGGTCTCTTCGAGCTGTTTAATCTGATCACTGGTAATTGCCATAGTTGAACATCATTCTATATCTAACTTTAGCATGAAGAGATTTGGGAAAAAAGATGGGAACAAATCGAAAAATATTACCTCTTATACTTATCTTTGCTATCCTGAAGATACCTGCTGGTTGGGAAATGAGGCCCAGAACTCCTTGACCTGTCTCTATTATCTCGCATCTGGGGCCTTCTGTCACTTCTATCAAACCTTCCTCCCCCCATTCTACCGTGGGGCCTACTAGCTCTTGCTCTTCCACGTTCCCTATCTTTTTCTTCTTCGTCAAATTTATCAAGGAGCATGGTCAAATTAACTCTTCCTCTGTCGTCAATTTCTTTGACTCGAACGGTTACTTTATCACCTATACTGACAACATCTGCGGGGTCTTTTACATAATCTTTAGACATATCCGAAACGTGAACCATACCATCCTTGCCCGGCAGAATTTCGATAAATGCTCCAAACGGTTGAAGTCGTTTTACAACCCCTTCATAAATTTCACCAGCTTTAGGATCTCTTGTTATAGCTTCAATTTGAGTCAATGCGGAAGCTACCCCTTCGTCGTTTATTCCTGCAACAGTCACTGTCCCATCATCATCAACGTCAATTTCAGTTCCAGTTTCTCTGATTAGCCTTTTTATCGTTTTGCCACCCGGTCCAACAAGCTCGCCAATTTTATCTTTGGGAATTGATGTTACCTTAATTTTCGGAGCATATTGTGACACTGTACTCTTTGGCTCTTTAATGGCAGAGGTTATAACATCTAAAATTTCAAGTCTGGCTTTTTTAGCCTGAACCAACGCTTTTTCTAAAACAGGTACTGTGAGCTTTAAAGTTTTGACATCCAATTGAAGTGCAGTAATGCCGGTTTTGCTTCCCGCAACTTTAAAATCCATGTCTCCATTGCCATCTTCCAGCCCAACAATATCAGTTAAAACAGTAAATTTATTCTCGTCCTCAACAATTAACCCCATAGCAATACCTGCAATAGGTGTTTTTATGGGTACACCAGCATCCATTAGGCTTAATGTTGAACCACAAGTTGAGGCCATACTGGTCGAACCGTTCGAACTTAAAATCTCGGACACAACACGAATTGTGTATGGAAATTCTTCCTGAGATGGAATAACTGGCAAAAGCGCTCTTTCGGCTAATGCACCGTGGCCGATTTCTCGCCTATTTGGCGAACCAATCCTACCAGTTTCCCCAGTTGAATAAGGAGGCATTGAATAATGGTGGATATAATGTTTGCTTTCCTCACCAGTTGCGGTCTCGATTAAAAGTTCAAACGAAGGCGCACCAAGTGTTGTTATACTCAGAGCCTGTGTCGCACCCCGACTAAAAAGGGCCGATCCGTGAGTTCTTGGTAAAACTCCAATCTCAGCAGACAATGGCCTTATTTGATCAACTTTCCTACCATCCGGTCTTTTACCAGAAAGTATAAGCTCACGAAGCTCATATTTAAAAAGCTTTTCAAAATATGAAGCTGCTTGTGCTTTCTCCTCGGCTTCAAATTCGTCTACGATCGCCGCTTTGGCTTCATCGAATTCTGTATAACCCGCTTCTTTGTCTGACATTTTGGCTATAAGACCGGCAATTGCATCTTTTGATAAGTCTTTAACCTTTTTTTGAATTCCCTTATCTTCCCCAACCTCTTTCACCACTTCTTTAGTCTTTCCAGCTTTCTTTGCAAACTTAGCTACAAAGTCAATTACACCTAAAGCCTCTTTTTGCGCATAGGAAATTCCCTTGGCAATAATTTCTTCTGATACTTGATTACTACCAGCTTCGACCATTACTATCGCGTCTTTGGTAGATGAAACGTACATATCCAAATCAGACTCCTCAAGTTCAAGAGTTGTGGGGTTAGTAATAAATTTAGCTTCCTTCAAACCAACACGAATTAAGCCAACAGGGCCATGCCACGGTATGGGAGAAATTGCAATTGCGGCAGAAGCCGCAATACCAGCTACAGCTTCAGGTGGGTTTTCCATGTCAACAGATATAACCATCAATACCAATTGAACGTCCATCTTATATTCCTTAGGGAAAAGCGGTCTAACTGATCTATCAATCAGTCTACCTACTAAAATTTCTTCGTCAGTTGGTCTACCTTCTCTCTTTATCCACTTACTGCCCTTAATACGGCCGCCTGCATAAAGCTTTTCTTGATATTCAACTGACAGAGGAAAGTAATCCAGGTCTCCCTTCAATGGAGCTGCTACGATTGTCGCCATAACAACCGTTTCACCATATTTGGCCATAACTGCTCCACTGGCTTGTTGTGCAAAATTTCCCGCTGTGAGGGTTAGTTTCTTTCCTCCAATCTCGAGGGTTTCTTCAATTTTTTTCATTTACAAAATCTCTTTTCTTTATTCGTTATATTACCTTAAAGAAGAGTAAACTTCCGTGAAGCTACTTTTCTAAACCAAGTTCTTTAACCAAATTCTTAAATCTTTCTTCGTCTCGTCCTCTTAAATAATTCATCAATCTGCGCCTTTTTGCAACCATCGATAAAAGACCACGCCTTGAGTGCACGTCTTTTTTGTGTTCTTTTAAATGACCTGCAAGTTTGTCAATTTGTGCAGAAAGTAGCGCAATTTGTACTTCCGGAGATCCAGTGTCACTTTTCTCTCGTGCAAACTTAGTAATTACCTTTTGCTTGTCGTCCTTTGATAATGCCATTTTAAAAAGTCGTGTTTAACTAAGTAAAGGATTGGCGGTCCTTAAACCTGGTTATACATCAGCCGTATAATATCACGCACCAGAGAATTTATCAACTAAATCTAAACCGAAGTTCCTTTGTAGATTTTTGGCTCCAACCAGTCCTTTGGCGCGTTTTCGTCATCGTTCGTTTTGTTTGCCTGATTTGTTTGATCCATGGGTTGGGATTGAACATTTTGTTGTACGGCCGGCGTATTTGTCCCTGGAATTGAACCTGGGGGGAAATTTCCACCACTAACTCCCGCACCTGCATTTCTTCGCCCACCAGCCCTCATTAGTTCAGCGACCGCTGCAAAGGTATCTGCTGTTACATTCATATCAGAAAAATCGTTAGTTGCACTTTCAATGCCCATAAGAAGATCTGTGGCAATATCACCATCGATCTGCAAACCACTCTCTTTAAGCAATGCAGTCATTACCTCCGAAACACTTGACGCTGGCCTTGCAAGAGATATTACTTTCTTTGATGGATTTATTGAGATATCTTTAGTTCCAATGTGGATTATTCTCGAATTGGCGAGTTCCTTCAGAGATAGTGCTGGAAAATGTTGCTCATTTGTACCACCAATTAAGATAACTGTATCTGCTGATACTCCAGAGTAGGCTAAGTCAACCTGATCTTTACCGGGGGGATTAATTTGCTGTTTAGGAATAACTGTCAACCTAAACTGGCCATCCTCTATATCGTAACTAACTCTTTCAATGTCACTTGCTTTGTAGTCAATAAACCTAATTATTAGATTTTTACTTCCCATTTCTTGGGTAATTTTATTAATCCCAATAAGTCGGTTTAATTCAACAGTAACTGGAGTTGGGCAAAATACCTGGACCTCTTTCGATTGGCGAAGAGTTAGATACAAAGAAAGACCCGCAGCTGCCTGATCAAAAAACGGCTTGGTAGGTAGCATAACCAAAACTGAGTTGGATTGGTCAAGAATATTTTTTAGCGAATTTTCCATATCACCCTATAATTTATTTCCTACGCACGGATGATATCACATCTCCCACCCTAAAATCAAGTTGAGGGGTAAACAGTATACCAAACTCCTCACCAGCTTTGGCTCTATCGATATTCTGTTTCTCACGTTTTAAAGATACTGCTTTGATTTCTCCAACTTTTTCTTCCTCCCTTGTTAATACCAATTTATCATTTCTGCCAATTACCCCTGCGAGCACTTTACAACCAGCAACTTTGTTATTATTAAAAGGAAATGATGTTAAAATCTTGGCTTGTCCCAAAATCTCATCTTTGCTTTGAGCAACTAATTCTTCTAATCTTTCAAAAAGTTTATAAATAATTTCAAAGCTCTCGACTGCCACACCTTCGGTTTCTGCGAGCTTAGCAACAGATCCTGCTGCTTTAGTTTCAAATGCAAGTATATGGGAAGCACCCGATGATTTTGCCATAAAAACGTCTGTTTCATTGACTTCCCCCACTCCAAACTCTACTACCTGGATGCCCTCTGGAATATTTGCAATTATGGCCTCGAGGGCTCCTGCATTGTCGGCTTTAATAGTAACCGGAATTTCTCCCGAGGATACTTCGACGATCTTTTTCCTTTGATAAAGTTTTTGAGGTAAAATTTCTTTCTCACCTTTTTTCCAAACCTTTGATCCCACCTCTGGCAAAACGCTAAATCCCATTATCTGAACTGGTTCTCCTGGGCCAACTTCGCGTACTGATTTGCCTAAATAATCAAAAAGTCCACGGACTTTTGCCGCTACTGTCTCAGTTACAATATTATCAGCAATTTTTAAGGCTCCATTACGAACAACCGCAGATGCCAATGGTCCCCTTTTATCTTTAACAGTTTCTATTATTACGGCTTCGAGATTTGCTGATTTGTCTCCCTTGATACCATTTAGTTCTGCAATGAGAGTTATCATCTCTAAAAGCTCATTTAATCCTTTTTTAGTTTTAGCTGAAATCTCCACCAAGGGTACATCTCCGCCACCCCCTTCAAACAAAACACTTTCTTTTTCTAACTGACTTTTGACTATTAATGATGATGCTGAAGGTAAGTCCATTTTAGTGGCTGCAACAATGTACGGAATTTTCGCTTCTAAAATATAACTAAGTGCTTCCTTCGTTTGTGGTTTCACACCATCATCGGCAGCAACAACCAAGATAGCGATATCTGCTATTCGAGCCCCCCTAGATCTCATGTTGGCAAACGCAGCATGGCCCGGAGTATCTACAAAGGTAATCCTACTACCATCTTTTGTAGTTAAAACAGAAGCTCCTATACCTTGAGTTATACCCCCAGCTTCTTTTAATTGAACACTTGTTTCGCGAAAAGCGTCAAGAAGAGTTGTTTTGCCGTGGTCAACATGACCTAAAACCGTAACAATCGGTGCTCGTAAACCAGTATTTGAGGACTTTTCATTTCCCATAAATTAATTTCTCTTTCGAAAAAAGCACAAGTTTTCATTTTGAATTTTCGACTTCTTCTTTTTCCTCTTTTATTTTTGTTTCTTCTTCAGCTTGCTTTTCATCAGGATTACTATCACCGGAGTCGTCAGAGACTTTCTGTTGATTATCTGATGCTGGCACATCTTTTGTGGCTGCATCTTTTTTCTCTACTTTCTCAGTTTCGTCAACTGGTTTATCAGCCTTAGCTTGCTTTTCTTGAGCAGGCTCAGCCTGCTCTTTCTTTTCCTTTTTAGCACCGTCAAGCTCCTTAATCTCAATTTTCCACCCGGTTAATTTTGCAGCCAATCTTGCATTCTGCCCATCTTTTCCAATTGCAAGTGAAAGCTGATCTTCAGGTGCTTTAACAGTTGCTATTTTTTCTTTTTCATTAAGCGAAACCGCCAAATCTTCAGCCGGGGCTAATGCGGCCTTAATCATTTCGGCAGTGTCATTGCTCCAGGGAATAATATCGACTCTCTCTCCACCAAGCTCGTTGGTAACAGCTTGGACTCTAACTCCTTTTTGGCCGACACATGAACCTACCGGATCAACTCCTGACTGGTTTGAAAATACGGCTATCTTTGTTCTTAGACCAGCTTCGCGTGAGATGCCTTTAACCTCAACTGAGCCGGAGGAAATTTCAGGCACTTCACGTTCAAATAATTTCGAAACAAAACTAGGATCAGCTCGAGATAAAAGAATCTGCTTGCCTTTGAGGGTTTCATTTATTGCTTTCATAAGAAATGTTAGTCGCTGATTGGGGTTCAACCTCTCATTAGGGACCCTTTCGCTAGCTGGCATAAGCCCCTCAGTTCTTCCCAAGTCGACCCGTACGTCCGGGCCATCAAAGCGTAATATCATTCCGGAAATCAAAGAGCCAACTCGACCTTCAAATTCACCCATAATTGCGCCCTTTTCTGCTTCACGAATTTTTTGGTGAATAACTTGCTTTGCCGTTTGTGCTGCAATTCTGCCAAATCCAGGTGGGGTTACATCTTTTTTCTCTTCTGGTTTATCTGCTGGCCAAGCAAAAAGCTTTGCTTCACCTGAGGTTGGATCCATCTCAACTTCAAATTCCCACTCTTCATAATCCTCACCACGCTCTCTTGCGTCTCTTTTGAAAGCGGCAACAATTGCCTGCTTGATGGTATCCATAATTACTTCAGCATCAAGGTTTCGCTCAGTAGCGATTGCTCGAAGTGCTTGGGCAAATTCGGTTCTAGGTGTTTGCATAAATGTCTCTAACTTTTTTATAGCAAGCTCTCGCTTGGCTTACCGCTTACTCTTCAAGCTAAAGCTTTAGTCGTAAGAAAGTTGGCAAAGAAAAACAACTCTTCTTCAGTAAAAAAAATGGCGGGCATTTCTCCCACCACTTCTCCTCTTCCTTGATTCTTTTTGTAGTTTACCTCAAAGGAAACTTGGAGTCAATTAAAGTCCTTCTTCTCGCATTTGTTTCATCAACTCTTTTTGCTCGCGAGTTAATCTCTCTGGAACTGCCACCATAAGCTTTACATATGCATCTCCCTTTCCTCTACTATGAATTTTGGGAGCACCTTTACCACGCAGTCTCACCATAGTTGCCGGTTGGGTCCCTGAACGAACTTTTATTTTAACCTCGCCATCCACTGTAGGAACCTTAATTTCGCCCCCAATTGTGGCCAAAGAGAATGGAATCTCAACTGTTACAAAGATATCGGCCCCGTCTCGCTCAAACACATCGTGGGGTTTAATATTGACCGACAGGATGAAATTATCAAATCTAATACTTTGGCCCTCATTTACTCCCGCTGGTATTTTAATTTTGTGCTTTTTGCCTTCTATGGAAACCTCTTTTTCGACCCCATGTATTGCCTCCATAAAATCAATTGTTAACGAATAGCGAGGCATTGAGCGAGCCCTGCCAAAAGGTGAACCGCCTCCAAAAAAACTTTCAAATATCTCGAATGGGTCACTAAAATCAAAACCAGAAAAAGGCGAGCTGCCATCACCACCGCGAGTCGTGTATGTATACGTAAATGGTCCCCATTGGCCACCCGCTTGACCACCAGCAAACGGGTTTTGTCCGCCAAAGCCCGATGCAGCCCCGCCAGGGGAAAAAGCCGCATGACCATACTGATCGTATGCAGCTCTTTTTTGCTGATCGGACAAAACCTGATAAGCCTCATTAATTTCCTTGAAGCGCTTTTCCGCTGCTTCTTTGTCATCCTTGTGCCTGTCTGGATGCCACTCCAAAGCCTGCTTCCTGTAGGCTTTCTTGATTTCATCGGCCGAAGCAGATTTAGCTACACCAAGTATGTCATAATAGTCTGATTTAGCAGCCATATGTCTTAAGTGCTAATTATAAATACGCAAGCAAGAATTGTGAAGGTGGAAAAATATGTTTAACTCTATACGATGCTAAGTATGAAAGTAGTATTTCTTGACTGGTTCAAAACCTTAAGCAACTCTCTTTTTTGGGACAAAATTTCTGATAAAGAAAAACATGATGCAATTGTAACCTCTTGTTTTAATATGAACAACCACTTAATAAATCCTTGGATGAGAGGAAAATACACTTCGGAAGCCATTGCTAAAATCGTCTCCAAAGATACGGGAATAAACGAGAAGTATATTTATGACGAACTGATCAAAAGCGCCAGCAATATGGAGTTCTCCTCTCCTGAAATTCCAAAACTTATTAAGAAAATAAAAAACAACGGACTACTGGTTATAATCGCCACCGATAATATGGACACTCTAACCCGTTGGACAGTCCCCAGTTTGAAACTTAATTCTTTATTTGACGGTGTTTTAAGCTCGTGGGAGTTAAACGCTTTAAAGGGAGATTTTACAGGTAAGAAAAGTCTATTCTTCGATAAATTCTTTCAAGATAACCCCAGCATTAAACCTCAAGATTGCATTTTGACCGATGACAGCGAAGATAAACTTGAAAGCATTAAAAAATACGGCATCGCCTACAGAAAGATAAATTCGAAAGAAGAATTAATAGGGGAATTAAGAGGTATAGCTTAAAAATTAATCGACAACTTCTCCTTCTTCAACTTCACCGTCTTTTTTGTCATCCGTTTTCTTATCTGATTTTTTGGAATCGTCGGATTTCGAAGAATCAGAAGAATCATTAGAAGCACCTTGTTCGTCTCCCTCAGCAGGCTCGGGACCTGCTGTGCCTTTATCGGCACCTCCGGCATACATCGCCTGGCCGATTTGACTTAGAGTGTCGGAAAGATCCTTGGTCTTTTCTTCAATTTCTTCTTTCTTGGCATCATCTTTGGCCAAGACATCTTTAAGCGCTTTGACCTTTTCCTCAACTTTTTCTTTTTCATCTTTTGGGGCCTTGTCGCCAGCATCTTTGAGGGCTTTTTCAGCTACATTGACCATTGCTTCACCTTTGTTTTTGATCTCAATTGCTTCGGCTTTCTTGGTATCTTCTTCTTTATGTTTTTCAGCTTCATCCTGCATTCTCTTGACCTCATCATCAGAAAGCCCTACTGCGCCAGTGATTTTAATGTTAGTGCTTTTACCTGTAGCTTTATCCTTGGCAGTAACTGTCAAAATACCACTTGCATCCATATCAAAAGTAACTTCAACTTGCGGAACTCCACGAGGTGCTGGGGGAATACCATCTAAAACAAAACGGCCCAAGCTTTTGTTATCGGCGCTCATTGGCCGTTCACCTTGGGTAACAACTATCTCAACTTGGGTTTGATTATCTGCAGCTGTTGAGAATACCTCGGTCTTGCTTGTAGGAACCGTAGTGTTTCTAGGAATCATTGGTGTTGCAACACCACCGAGCGTTTCGATAGCCAAAGTCAAAGGAGTCACATCAAGAAGCAGTATATCTTTGACCTCGCCACCCAATACACCTCCCTGAATAGCAGCTCCTACTGCCACAACTTCATCTGGATTAACACTCTTGTTTGGTTCTTTACCAAAATATTCTTTGACAGTTTCAACAACTTTTGGCATTCTAGTCATGCCACCCACCAAAATAACCTCATCAATATCATGTGGATCAAGTTTGGCGTCTTTCAAACAAGCCTCAACTGGCTTCATTGTCTTTTCGATTAGGTCTCCCACCAAACTTTCCAGCTTTGCGCGGGTTAATTTCATCGTTAGGTGAAGTGGTTGACTGTCCTTTTGAGTAATGTATGGCTGATTGAGCTCGACCTCAGCTGCAGCAGAAAGTTCAATTTTTGCTTTTTCTGCAGCATCTCTTATTCTTTGCAAAGCTTGCTTGTCTTCTCTTAAATCAACACTGTTTTCTTTTTTGAATTCCGAAGCAATCCAATCAACAATGACTTCGTCAAAATCATCTCCACCTAGGTGGGTATCACCATTAGTTGCTTTGACTTCAAAAACTCCTTCGCCCAGCTCAAGAATTGAGATGTCAAATGTTCCACCACCAAGGTCATAAACTGCAATCTTTTCAGCTTTCTTTTTGTCAAGACCGTAAGCAAGGGCTGCAGCAGTGGGTTCGTTTATAATTCTTTCAACTTTAAGGCCTGCAATTTCACCTGCCTGCTTGGTTGCCTGCCTTTGCGAATCGTCAAAATAAGCAGGAACAGTAATAACAGCCTGGTCAACCGACTCACTCAGATAAGATTCCGCATCTTTTTTAAGCTTCATGAGAATTCGTGAAGAAATCTCTTGTGGAGTATAAGTTTTACCGTCCACCTCAACTGCAGCCGTGTTGTCTTTACCGGACTTAACTTCGTATGGAACCATCTTTTTGGTCTTTTCAACCTCGGCGTCACTAATTCGTCTACCCATCAAGCGCTTGATTGAATAAATAGTATTTTTGGGATTTAATATCATTTGCCTTTTGGCAACATCACCTACCAAATTTTTGACCGGTTCAACAACGGAGGGGGTAATATTCCTGCCAGTATCGGCAGCCGGAATAACTTTGGGATGTCCACCCTCCATTACGGCAACCACCGAGTTTGTTGTTCCTAAATCTATTCCGATTATTTTTCCCATAATTTAGCCTTTCTTAATAACTTTTACTTTTGCAGGTCGGATAACTGGGCCCTCAGAAAACTTCCAACCCGTTAAGACCTCTTCTACAATTTCGCCATCTTTTCCGGGACTACTTACAACTTCTACAGCTTCATGTAACTCTTCGTCAAATTTTGTGCCCTTTCTGGCATCAATTTTTTCGATACCTTCTTCTTTTAAAACTGTCAAAAACTCATTTATTGTGATAGCAAGTCCGGAATCTTGCAAGTGCTTTTGCGCTTCTTCTAGCATATCAAAAACCGGCAAAAGCTTTTCAATGACCGACAAACTTGCTAAATACTTGAACTGCTCTTTTTCCTTTTCAACCCGCTTTCTTAGATTATCATAATCAGCTAAGGCTCTCACCAATTGGTCCCTAATTTGTCCAAATTCTTTTTCACTAAACTTCTCCTTAGCTTTTGTCTTTTTCATATTTCTGCAATTTCTTCCATGAGGTGTCTAAAATATTTTAAAATAGGTACTACTGTTTGATAACTTTGACGAGCTGGTCCGACAACACCCAAGGCACCTTCGTGCCCCCGAACACGAAACCTTGTTCCACAAACGCCCATGTAATTTAACTGCTTCATTTTTATATTACCTTATAGCGTCTC
>CAYTOP010000002.1:27103-44235 GCA_964439585.1 uncultured Gammaproteobacteria bacterium | reverse complement strand
CAAGCTTTTTTGTAAATGTCTGATCTACACCCAAATAAGAAACCGCTACTTTATCAGGATTAATCGAATAATACTTTACTAATTCTTCCTTTGTTGCATTAGTAGGCGAAATTATCTTGACTGATTTTTTGGCTGCGTGCTCAGCTACAACCTTAAATGGAAATCGCTTTACATAGTAAAACGGTAAAGACAGGGTGGTTGCTGACACACCCTGCTTCTGCATTGTTAGGTCATGTATGGTAACAACAAACTTGCCATTATAAAAAAGCGGAACATTCAGATGCAGAAAATGTGTTAAGTCAGGCTTAAGACTTGAAATCACATTGGGTAGCTTCAATTGTTCGTTAATGCCATAATGCTTAAAATCTGCCAAAACTTTTTTCCAATTTTCTGGCCAATTTAATTGATCATAATATTTTTTTCTCAACAAAACCGAATATCGATTTATTGAGTCCAGAACCTGCAAGTGGTTTATAAGATTGATAGTATACCTACCAATCCCTGCGTGCTCCAAACCATAAAATCGCCCATCGATAACAATTTTCATCCCAATAAAAGTAGTTTAGCAAATCGAATTGCTTTCATAATCTTTATACCCAAAAGAACAAATACATTAAACGCAAATGGGTACTTGTGCCATAACCTCTTTTTTACAAATAGCTCCATAGAGTTTACGCCAGCCATACGATATTTAAGTTTCTCAGCAAATGGCACATTATTCATCGTCCATTTATTTTTACCCTTAGATGCACCTTTGATGTGAAGGATTGAAACTTTTGGATAATATACAATTTTCCAATTAGCGTCTTTAATCCTCCAGCAAAGATCGATGTCTTCACCATCCAAAAAATAATCTTCGTCAAACCAACCAACTTTATCTAATACTTTCTTACGAGTAAGAAAAAACGCTCCTTGAATTACATCAACTTCATGAACGGTATCGGCTGTTAAATAACCGTACCAATATCTACCAAAAAGTCTGGATTTGGGAAATAATTTATCAAGTTTAAGATACAAATGCGTTAAACCAATCCATGGAGTAATAAACGACCTTCTCGCATCTTTATCAAGTTCGCCATTAGGCAATAATATCTTGCAAGTAACAGCACCCACACGAGAATGCTTATCTAAGTAGCTAACGGTTTCTTTTAATGTATTTTTGTGAACGACAGTGTCAGAATTCAAAAATAAAACATACTTACCCGTACAATAATCTTTAGCCTTATTATTCCCCGCGGCAAAACCCAAGTTATTATCAATTTCTATCACCTTTTTAACCCAGGAATAATCACTTTTCACCATCTCGACTGAACCATCAACCGAGCCGTTATCAGGAACTATTACTTCAAAACTCAGTTCCCTGCGAACCTTTTCTAAAGAACGTAGGCAATCACTTAGGAAATCTTTAGTGTTATAACTAAGAATAATTATTGAGAGTTTCGGCTTTTTCATTTGCTTCCAGCTAGCTTCTCATAAACAGGATCATGCAGTTTAACAACCGATTTCCAATCAAAATATTTCTTAACGTGCTTTTGACCAGCCAAACCAATCTTTTGCGCTAATTCACCATTTCGCAAAAGCTTTACAGCTTCTTTGGCCAAACCTTCGTTGCTATCATTTACCATAACATTCACACCATTTGTTAAATTTAAACCTGCAACTCCGACTTTTGTAGAAACAACAGGTAGGCCGGAAGCCATGGCTTCAAGAATTTTAAGCCTTGTACCACCAGAGCCTCTAATCGGAGCAACCATAATTGTAGAAGCCAAATACGCGTCTCGCGCGTCGGGAATATTTTCAGTAATTTCAACCGACTCGTCACGGCGCGCCTTATCAATTAGCCATTTAGGAATTCTTCTGCCAACAACCCAAAGTTTCGCACTCGCAATTTTAGTATGAATTCTTGGCCACACTTCTCTAACAAGAATTTCTGTTGCTTCTTGGTTTTGTAACCATTCAAAATTCGTTACACCATAAAGCACCCTTGGCGGCTTCTTTTTTCCAACCTTTTTGTTTGCGAAATAGTCATAATCAACTCCATTTGGTATTATTCCCACTTTCTTTTTCGGCACTAATTTAACCATAGCTTTTTTGTCTTCTTCAGACACTGCAAATAATCTATCAGCCTTTCCCCAGTAATATTTTTCCCAAAACATTATCTTTAAAACGTCTTGCAGAAAAAATGGCCTAAAAAGCCACGACACTTCTTTTAAAACATAATGCTTATATACATCATGCCAAATAGTTTGTTCAACCAATATTGTCGGAACGTTTGTCTTTCCCAAGTGTGGCATAACATAAAACGTTTCAGCATGTATAAGATCGTATTTACTATTCCGCAGCTCTTCTGCTATTGCTCTACGCTCCTCTAGTGACTGATTACGCATAACCAGCAGGGGAAATGGCCCAAAAACGGACAAGACAATGTTCCGAATTGTCCATGGCTTTTTAGGCCTAGTAAAAACCTTTACCTTTTTACAATATTTAGTTAATTCGGGAATAAATTTCTTTTCACTATCGTCTTTTATTAGTGAAAAGAGGGTTATTTCGTGTTTTTTGGCGAGATATTTGATTATGTTATACCACCGAGTCTGACCACCGCTCATGGTAATCGTCGGTAAATATGGCACAAGCATTAATATTTTCATTGTGGATTCGTTAAGTCTAGAACAACGTAACTACTCGTCTTTTCTAATGTTTTGAATTTGGTCTCAAATTCTTGCGTTTGCTTATTATTTAAATCTACTGAAGTGTAATACTTTGCACCTTCATCAATTAGTTCGTTAATCGGCAGTTCGACAACGGGCCAGCCTCGCCTTTTAGTTTGATATAAAAACGCTGTATCACCATTATATGAAGCAATCACTAGCGAGTCTTTGGGGACTAACCTATCAACAGCTTCACCCGCTGCAATTATTTCAGGGTGGTCTATCTTGTAGTACTCACGAACTTGCGACCACCCCTCGATAAATGAGAGTCCCAAAATTACTACTAGCACGAAGCCCATTTTCCACATACGCACGAAGTTAATTGCAAACATTCTCACAACTCCCAAACTACTCGCTAGTGCTACTGCTGGAATAATGAGTGTTTGATAATAATCGTGCCGAACATTGGCGGTTGCTATTACGCTAACATACAACAAGCTACCCAGTAATAAGTAAGACAGAAACCAATCTTTCTTTTTAAGGCTAATCAAACCAAAGAAAAACGGGATAATTCCCCAAACGCCCAAAATTAAATACCCGATTCTTTCACCGAAAATCCACCTAAAAAAGGCAGGATGGAATCTAATCCCATCGCCGTTAAACGTCCATTTCCAAAAAGGAATACCTTCAGGAAATTGCGACATCCAAAACCTCCAAAATAAGAAGGGTGAAAAAATTATAAGTGTAGCTATTAAAATTTTCTTTTGCCTGATAAATCCAAATCCGTATTTACCATATAAGTATAAAAATGGAACTAGGCCATAAAATGCGATATATGGCTTGACCAAAATACCCAAAGCAAAAAGAATAGAAAATACTATCAGATAGTCAAGTTTTTCTCTTTTTGTATATAGCAAAAAATAATACAAACCAGAAACACCCAAAAATACGGCCATAGGCTCAGGTAATATTACTCGTGTAAAGTAAATGTTAAACGGAATGAGCAAATAAAATGAAGCTGCTATTAAACCAAACCATTTTGTATAAATAGTTTTGCCAATCAGATAAATGTATAAGCCAGTCGAGATTGCAAGCGCAATCGACACAAGTCTGCTCCAAACTTCAAGTGATAAGCGACCACCTAAAATGGAAATGTAAGCTACCAAAGCATTATAAATTGGAAACTCGACAAATCTGTATCCTTGAGGATTAAAAAGGCCGCTTTGTACTCTTGATACGTCGTGATATTTGGGATACAACAGGTCTATGCCATTTTCCACATACAGTCTTGTAACCGATGCTGTATCAGCTTGTCTAAAAGAATGCCAATCAGCGATTGGATTATTAATTTTGTATAAACGCAATAATACCGCAATAATAAATAGCACTGCTAAAAAAATATACTCGGTATGTCTAAATGATCTATAATGAGTAATTATATTTTTCATCATTTGCCAAAGATACCATAATACCCATAAATAGCCAAAATATAATCGCGAATTTAGAAGCTTCAAAAATATCAATAAAGAATGCGTTAACAAACAACCCGGGCAAGCTAGCAAAAACACCCGAAAAGAAAGCTAGTTCAAGTCCTTTAAAACTCTTCCAAATTGGAAACTTCGCAAAAAACATCTTAACCAATCTCAAAAATATTAATAAAAACGACAGCAACCCAAGAAGTCCAGTCTCACCTAAAGCTCTTAAGAAATCATTGTCCGTAGCAAGAGTAATAGATGAATACCCTGTACCCAAAAGCGGGTTTTTAGCAAGTGCTCTTACTGCCCTTGGCCATTCGACATTTAGCCTTATCGAAGTAGATCTATCTTCAAACACAGGAGGTGGGGTGGATGTGGGCAGTATGTTATTTCGTCTTACTGGAAGGGTGCTCTCTTCTTGGGCTGCATAAGTTTCGGTAACAAGTTCTACGCGAAAGTTGATTTTAAGTCTTTCTCGAGTAACTTCAATAATTCTTTCATATCGATTTAGTAAATTTGTAGATGTAAATATAAATAGGACACTAATTGCCATAACAACTATCATTGCTTTGTATTTTTTTATAAATATAAGAGCCAAACATGCAGAAATGAGATAAGAAACTAAAGAAATTCTTGAAGCGGCGTTGACCAATAGCCACAAACCTGAGGCGACTGTAATGGCAAGTACAAATTTTGTTAGTTTTCCCTTGAGTAAAAAGAATGCAGAAATTAAAAACGGAAGGGTCAACACGATAAAAGATGCCAAATCATAATGCCCAGCAAATGTCGAGTTGATATGACTCCCTGGAATCCACCTAAGAGCAACACCTTTTGAATATTCCTCATTTTGAGTAATTATTACTGGAAAAGAAAAATACTTTTGGCCAAAACCATAAATAAAAGCAACTATTACTACAAAGATTATTATCTTTACATAAAACTCCAAATTTTTTCTATCCGCGCCCATCGCAAACAATCCCAAGAAGAATGGGACAAAATACTCCAACCGCCTTAACCAATTCAAAAAACCGATGGCTGGGATAACAGTTTTAGTTAATAATATCGCTGAAACAAGCGAAACCAAGCCAACTACGAGATAAATTAAAATAGCTCTGATTAAATCAGTTTGGAAAAGGTTTACAACCTTTGGAAGCATTATAAAAAACAAGATTAGCGCTGACAGCAAAAGCACAAAATCTTCGAGTCTTATCGAAACATAGGTATTAGGAACATTAATTAATGGAAATTTCGGATACAAAGGCACAGCAATTAAAATAACTGCTGTTAAATATTTAAGTTTCTGACTAAGCAGCGTAGAAAGCTTTTGCATAGGTTTTTGCAGAATCTCTTCCTTCAAGGATTCCAAATATTGCCGACCTGCCAAGGAAACCAATTTTTAGAATTAACCGTAAAACCGGATATTGCCAAGGCGGATAGTGTTTTTTGTAAAAAAGCTTAACACCTTTAATCTCGTTTAAAACAGCGTTTTCTTTTGTTCCACTGGCCCCACCGAGGTGAACTATACTCCATTTGGGAAGGTACCAAACTTGCCAACCTAACATTTTAACTCTATAGCACAAGTCGGTCTCCTCTGTGTACATAAAATAATCCTCATCAAAATCACCAGCTTGCTCAAACACGATCTTTCTAGCAAGAAGAAAAGCTCCCGTTACCCAGTCAACCTCCTTTTTGTCTTTATAGAAACTATCGCCTTTAATAAATGACTTTTCTTTCATCGGGTGGAAAGGCTTAATTAACTTATCTATAAATGGTAAATCTTGAATGATCATCCAAGAAAAAACTCGCAGAAGATTTGGGAAATAACCTCCTGTTCCTTGAATAGTTCCATTTTTATTTTTAAGTGCACAAGTAGCAATGCCTACTTTTTTGTTTTGTTCCATCCAATCTAGCATATCTTTCAATATTGAACTATGAAACTCTGTGTCTGAATTCAAAAGCAAAACATATTTGCTCGTTGCTTTAGCGACTCCGACATTGTTTGCTTTACTGAAACCTAGATTTTCAGTATTAAAAATAGCATGTATATTCTGTTTTGAAATTAGATGCTTTAAATATTTCACGCTCCCATCTGTTGAATTATTGTCGACTATGATTAATTCAAAAGTTATATCCTTATTAAATCTATACAAACTATCAATACATCTTTTAAGCAAAGTTTTTGTATTATAACTAATTATTATTATCGATAGTTGTGACTTACGTTTCATAAATTCGTTCTATTGAAGTGCACTATTCTAATAGATTTAGAAAGTGTGATTAGTTCAATAATAAATTTTCGATATTCAAGATACAAGACTATCATAACAAATATTGAAGTTAAACCAATTGCAAACCTTATGGATAGAGTGCTAGGAACATATACCACAATGACTTTAGAGTTCCAGTGTACGCCATCGATGTTAATTTCATCCTTAGCCAGCTTTGGCTCGAAACCATTAACAAACAAAGTTTCTCTAAATGGGTGAACTATTTCTTCCAAATAGGTACTACGTGTTTGATCTCTGATTATTGTTTGTGATTCCTCCGGAGGATAATTTAATCTATAGGTCGGAACTGCTATGTTTTTGATAAACGAGAACTCACCTTCGTAATGGTTAATCGTTTCTTGTCGCAAACTGTTTGTATAAAATCCTTTTCTGACCACAGTCTCAACATCTGCCGGTTCATTAGATTGAAGTGAATCTGTAACTTTTGAAGGGTACTCTGGATTCGGAAGTGCAAGATAAAAAAGAAAAACTATGCAAAATATAAAAAATACTAAAGCTACGATTTTATCAAAATTATTAATATGATATAATTTCACGGACGTTTTCATGTTTATTGGAAGAGTCTAGCGCGCCCCAAACGATAGTGTAACTCTTTGAGCTTACGCTCACCAATTACCTTTGCTGGAACTCCTCCAACAATTGAAAAATCCTGGACATCTTTGGTAACCACGGCACCAGCCGCTATGATGGCACCCATACCTATTTTAACCCCTGGAAGAATAATTGATCTAGGACCTATAAAAACATAATCTCCAATATCTACAGGCTCGTTTGTAGCTTCAAATGCCACGTTATTAATATCGTGCTCAGAATTATAAATCAGCACGTTACTGGCGATATCAACATGATTACCTATAATGATTTTGTCTCGACCGTCCAGGAAAGCGTTTTCACCAACCTTAGTATCTTCACCTATGGTTACCCCTGAAGGCTCAAAAAATTTGCACCCCATATGTATTGTAGAATCCTTACCAATTTTAACTCCAGACGAAACAAAAACCCACCTTCTTACCATAAAAAGGGGAACGTGTAGGCTCACTAAATGTATCAAAAACAATTTAAAATCAATCCACCAATTATAGAACCGACCCAAGATTTTGCGGATTACCTTGGTTGTTGTTAACTTTTTCCCATGCTTATCGGTAAAAACCACGCCTTTTGTTGACATGTGAACATTTTCAGAATACATCATAGCTTAATCTTTTCAAAAACTGACAAAACACCTTTTGCGGAATTCACCCATGAGAATTTTTGAGCCTGCGAAAGACTTTCCCTTGACAACTTATTATAATCTACTTTAGAAAGAGTTAAAACCTTATTAATTCCTTTTGCAATTTCACGAGGTTTTTTAGGGTTAACATATGTACCAGCATTTCCAGCAACTTCGGGCAAACTTGCAATATTACTTACAACCACAGGTTTACCACATGCCATTGCCTCTAAAACTTGCATACCAAACCCTTCCCAAAAAGAAGCATTTACGAAAAGGCTACTGCCAGCATATAAAGCAGGTTTATCTTCTTCTGATACAAAATCGGTAAAGACTACTTTATCCTCCAACATAAGCTTTTTTACTTTTTCAAAGATGGTTTTATATAACCAACCTCGTTTTCCTGCTATAACTAACTTATAGTTTTGTTTTGTGTCGTCTTCTAGTTCATTATAAGCATTAATCAACCCTTCAATATTCTTGCTGGGTTTGAGAGTTCCCAAAAAAAGAATATATTTTGAGTTAATACCATATTTAATATTAACTCGTCGCACAATAGTCTGGGATATTTTTGGATGATATCGATGTATATCGTATCCATGGTGCGTAATTACGATTTTATTTGAAGCAAATCGATAATGTCGTACAATATCTTGCTTACTAAAATCTGAGAAGGTAATGATATACTTTGATACAATTATGGATATGGCAGTCCAATACTTCAACTGCCAAAAGTCATAATTTTTAAAATGTGCCGAATATTTGAGATAACCTAGATCATGAATTGTACACACCTTTGGCATTGTTGTCAAAAACGGTAAATAATGACTTGGTGTAAAAAATATATCTATTTTTTCTCCAAATAATAGTTCCTTATTAAGCTTAGTTAAAACCCACAACTTTCCACCTGGTAATATTTTATATTTCCAATAGTTTTTTTCTGGAGGCAGGTCGCCGGAGGGTCGTTTTTTTAAGTAAATTACAAATCTATGTTTATATTTTTGACTATTTTGAAGTCTGTATAACGCCCAGAGGATTTCAAAAGAATATTGATGAACCCCAACCCTCATTTCCACGTTAGCTTCATTACCATCTATTCCAATTATCATATATTATCCTATAATACTGTTATAAAGTTTGAGTGTCTGTTTTGCAATGTTAGGCCAACTATAAAGTTTATTTCTCCTTAAACCCATTCTTGCATATTTATCTTTATTGCCTAACACGGCCAATATGCCTTTTACTATATCATCTACATTGTTTGGATCAACTTGATAGGCTGCATCTGCAGCTACTTCTTTCATACTACCAAAATTTGAGGTAACCACTGGCGTTTTACACGCAAATGCTTCAACTATCGGTAACCCAAACCCTTCATAAAGAGATGGATAAACTAAAGCCTCTGCCCCAGAATAAAGCTTTTGTAAATCGTCTCGAGAAACGTGCCCCAGAATTGAGACACCTCTTGGATTATCTAATTTCATAAAAGGCTTACCAATTAAAACTAACTTCAAAGGGTATTTCACATGAGTTTTCACTACCTCATAGGCAGACAGAAGATTCTTAATATTTTTTCTGGGAGTTAGACCGATTGAAATTAAGTACTTTTCGCCCAATCTAAACTTCCTTCGAGTGCTCATAACTTCTGATTCATCCGCTGGTTTAAAAATGGGATCGGATGCTTCAGGAATTACAGCTATTCTACTTTCTGTAAAACCAATATTAACCAAATCAGCTTTTGTTGCTTTTGATGGGACTATAATCTTATTAACTTCGCTACGTACTCTTGCCAACCGTTTTTTGTGAGTCATAACAAGTCTAGGAGTAGATAGTTCAGGAAAAAGCAAGGGGACCAAATCGTGAACAGTAGTTACGGATTTAGCAGCTGAAGACGGCTGGGCCCAATCAGAAGAATGAAAAATATCAATCTCTCCCACAAAAGTTTCAATTTTCGTCAGGTGTAAATAATTCCAGAGAATATTTTGGGCTAGTGGAGGAATCGGAAATAGAATCGGTTTAAAATTTCCATCTAAACTGTTAAGAAATTTAACCAATTCGGCTTTCCTCCGCAGATACCCTCCAAATAACACATAGTCATTGGTTGTATCGACCCTAAGAAGCTCCGTCACCAAATTCCTGGTATAGGTAGACACTCCTGTTCCGTAAACTATTTGGGTAATATCAATTGCAATCTTCATTTCTTTAAAAGTAACTTTGTTTGTTCAACATTATCAACTTCGATATAATTTTCTGCAACATATTTATTTATATTCGGCATATAAGAAACTAGGTTTATACCAGAAACAGATGCTTCAGAATCCAAAATGACGAGTTTTGGTGGATCCTCCTTTATTCCATGTAATATTTTACTCTCAGAAGCTTTCATAAACCAAGGAAATTGAAAAACAAACACTCTTCCCGGTGGTAAAGTCTTAGTTAATTCATATATATGTGGAGTCGTACCAAGTGCAAAAATTGTATCTCCCACATCAACATAACCGTTAACCTTGTTGACCAATCTGTTTTCAAAGTTGCCAAAGAACTTTATCTCATTTCCACGGTTCGTCCTATAAAACCCTGGTAAAAAGTAAATAGCTGAAATGGCGATAAATACAAACACCAACAACTTCAATTTTGGGTTGTATCTAGAAAATATAAATATAACAATGCTCACCAATGCAAAAGGTATTGACGGCTGAAGATGGATAAAATCAAACCTTGCATATACAAAAGATAAACTGGCAATAAAAAAAAGAGTAAGAGATAGCAAGTATTCTTTCAGTTCCTTTTTTAAATAACACAAAAAAATACCGATTAGCGCAGGTCCAAAGATTGTCATACCTTTAACAAAGCCTGCAACATCTGGATATTTTCTACCCATTTGTGCAAAAGTTGTGAGATTAAAAGTAACAGTCCAATATATGAAATCTTCCCATACACCAATGGCAAATATGTAATAAAGCAAAGCCACAATGGGTAAACCCACACCACAAACATAAATCAAGGCATCTCGAACACTTTTTTTAACAAACCAAACATAAACCAAAATAAGTAAAATAAGTGGAGCCACAACTTGTTTAAAAAGTAATGCTAGACCCAAAAACAGTCCTGACCAAAATACGTTGTTTGAAATCTTGTGTTCTCGCCAATTAATTAGAAAATAATAAGATGGTAAAAGAAAAAGTGGAATAAATGTATCAATCCATAATACGTAACCCTCAAAAAAGGGCTGCCATAGTAGATATAAAAAATTCACCAATAGCGCTTTTCCCGGAGACTTCAACACCTTTTTTGCAACTAAAAAAAGTAGTACTTGGGTAGTCCCCACAACGGCGAAGTGAAGATATCTTGCCGTCAAGGCAGTTGTAATACCAAGTGAAGCCAAATTAATCGGGAAAAACATTATGCCAGGAAAGTGTTGGTCAAAAATCTGTTTGTATGGCAAAAGTCCAGCTTTCGTCAAATAAGAGTAAACAAAAAGCTCGGGATATGGAAAAAAAACTAATTTTGCCAAAATTAAAATATGTGCAGCAATAATAATAAAAAGCGCTATGGCATATCTGTTATTAATTCTCATCGTGAGTAGTAAAATACCTGCCCAACTTCAACAAAATTTTGTACATTTTTTACATTAAAACCACTCTGTGTCAAAGTCTTTTCAACAACATGGCCCGGATCTGACAAGTCCCTCAAATATTCAAAGTAAAAAACTCCATGAACATCTGCAATCAGCCCTTTGGTAATAGCCTCTGTACTTTTTGGATCTGCCGAGATTGAATTAGTAGCACCAAAAGAGTTAACTTGTCCGGTGGTGTACCATCTATACGGAGTTATTGGTTCAGGATAATCAAAAAGGACAATATCGCCCCCTGTTGCCTGCTCCTCAACATACAATGTTGCTTGCCTCCATTCTTCTCGCTGCTGTTTTTTGTCAACTATATAATAAACCCACGAAACTAAATTGAAGATAATTAGCGCTACTATAACTATACCTTGGGTAAGTTTTCCTCTAATATGAATAGCTCCCCACGCAACCACAAGATAGAAGGCTGGAAGTACATACAAAAACCTGAAATAAATAAACGCTGGAAAAAAGTAAGATGTTATATAACCCAAGACCAAGGGAACAATAAACCATAGCCAAATCATGCCAATCTTCTTTCTACTTACTAGAGCCTTAACAAAAGTCAACAAAATTGGTATTGATGCAGCGATAATAAAAATAGCATATACAATTTTATTTGCTAAGCTGACTCGACCTAGAACAAATTTTATCCAGACAAGTAGTGCTTGTTTTACTGTTGCACCACCTGCAATATTTTTCCAAGCGGGGAGTATACTCAATAACCATCTTCCACCTTCACTTTGGACCATAAACGTTGGAAACCAAATGAGACCGAATATACAAAGCGGTATATACAATAATAAAAATTTATACCACCAGACTTTAGATTTTCTCATCATTAAAGCAAACAACCAAAACGCAGGCAACAAAAATACTGGAATGTAGTCGACAAAAACAAGTGCGGTTTGTGTTAGAGAAAATATAAACCAAGTACGAAATTGTTTACTCTTTCCATTTTTTATTAAATCGAGAAAATAATAAATAGAAAGAGCAGCAACAAACGCCGCCATTGAGTACATTCTAGCTTCCTGTGAGTAATAGATATGAAGCTGTGATGTTGTGATTAGAAGTACTGCCAAAGGCGCAAAAAGCCTATTGGTGGACACCTTTTGCGCTATCTTATAGGTTAAAAAGATAGTACCCACACCAAAGATAACCGAAAGTGACCTCATAGCCAACTCTGAATAACCAAAAATGTCTGTCCAGAACTTTAACGTCAAATAATATAAGGGTGGATGGTTATCGTTTTTTAAGAAAACAGATACAATTCCTTTATATGAATAGTTTTTGACCGCCACAGCACCAATTGCTTCATCAAGCCATAACGATTGGTTTATCACAACCAATCTCAACACTAATCCCAAAATTAAAACCCAAACAATCATATATTTACTACTCATACAACGATTTATTGCTAGTGATATAATCTTCATTTCTTTCTAAAAATGTGGTACATAATAAATCCTACAAAGCCTTCTCCCGAATCTTAATCCAAACATTCATCTGATAAATTGCCATTAAATATGACAATACAAATCCTCTCCAACCATCCAAAAAACCTAATCTATAAATATATCTGACAATGAAGTTGTACAGCGGGTCGATAAGGAATTTACCCAAAGAGAATTTCACTCCCTTTTTCACACGTTGTTGTGCATCTAACTCTGAGTAGCTATTCATCATTGCAACAAATTCCTCAACCGTGTCATATTGATAATGCAGCTTTGCATTAACTAGCCTTCCAGCTTCGCCATCAACTACAACCGTTTCATGTACATCGCCTTCCCATGTGCCATTAGTTTTCTTCCAAAGCCAAACTTGCCTATCCAACTCCGGTTGCCAACGAGTGTAGCGGATCATTTTACCAAAAAGAATATTTTTTCTTGGAATGGAATAGGCAACAACCTCATTGTTGTGATCAGCTATTTTAGTTTTAATTTCATCAGCTAATTGGGATTCCAATTCTTCATCAGCATCTAAAGCCAAAATCCACTCGCCATTAGCCTTCTCGACTGCAAAATTTTTTTGATTTGCATAATTATCAAATTTTCTAGTATAGACTTTGGCACCAAATTTTTTTGCTATCTCAACTGTCTCGTCAGTGCTTCCCGAATCCACTACAACAATCTCGCCTGCCAACTTACTAACTGATTCCAAACACCTGGGTAATTGCTTTGCTTCATTTAGTGTGATTATTATTGTTGTTAATTTTGGACTCTTCATATTATTCTATGATTATCAATTAATTCTTAGACTTAAGTACCCACAATTTCCTTAAATAGTCTATCGTATTGTAAGATTATTTTATCCCAAGAAAACTTCTTAGCTTGCAACCTTGGTTTTTCACCCCAATTTTTGTTTGCGGCTTTTTTCAATGCATCGGAATAGCTTTTAATATCAGTCGGATCTACCAGATAGCCAGCACCATCAACAATTTGATGCCGCAAATCGTCATCTGTTGCAACTACAGGCAAACCTGATGCAAGAGCCTCTAGGTAGACTATCCCGAACGCTTCAGTTTCGGTTGAAGGTAAAGTAAAAACATCTGCTGCCGCATAATAACCAGGCATATCAGCAGGTTTAACTACAAGTCTCAGATATCGCGATCCAAGCAAACTTTTCCCAAGGTCATCTAGTCTGCTTTGAGTTTTATTACCGCCAATAACCAATAAGCTGCCCTCTTCTAATTCGCTAATCGCACGAATCGCTAAATCGATCCGTTTAAATGGATCCATTGAAGAAACACATAAAATCCGTGGATGTACTAAAGAAAGCTTGACTGGGTTTACATTTTTTGAGAATTTTGTAATATCTACGCCATGCGGAATTGATACAACCTTTACCCCCCTTGAATATAACAGATTCTCTGACCATCGTTTCCCCCTATTTGAGGGTGAAACAAATACTGCCGGCCTGGTTAGAATATTCCATTTATCATGTCCCCCAATTCCTGCATGGCCCACCATAACCACTTTCCACCTAAATACTCTAGCTGCTATACCAACAATTAATGACTGAACATTACCGTTGGAGGGCAACACAACGTCTGGATTAAAACGGATGAGGGGTAAAAGTGCTCTTAAAGAGAACGATAAATTGAGAGAAAAGCGATATGCTGAAAACAGCACTTGTCTAATAAAACCTTTATCTCTAGGTATTTCCAACAATATTTTTAGTCTAACAACTTGAACTTTATAGTTTGGAGCATAACTTTCATCCCCACCTTGCAAAACTAAGACAACGTTACCAAGTTTGCGCAATCTGGTAGAAATTTCACGCGTCCATGTTTCTACGCCCCGATCTAAGTGACCCGAGTATAGTGATAAAATCGCAATTTTCACAGTAATAATTAATTTAAATCCAAAGGTTATACCTATATCACCCTGGAGGTGTTATTGTAGCTACACCTATGGTCAGTTTGAAAATCTATATTTAATTAAAGTCCAAAGCGCCCCCAATCCGTCTCTCCACGAAATTTTCTTGCCTTCGTCATATCCACGAGGACTGACTTTTATCGGAACTTCAAATATTTTATAACCCTTTTTAAGGATTTTGGCTGTAATTTCTGGTTCGAATTCAAATCTATTAGATGTAATTTCAATATCTTTTAAAACATCCTTTTTAAAAACCTTATAACAAGTCTCCATATCTGTAATGCCATCACCATACAAAACATTTGTAATAAAAGTAAGTGCTTTATTGCCAATATAATGTGTAATAAGTGGGGTTTTCTTGCTACCCGCTATATGTAGGGGGTAATTTTTTAAACGCGACCCATATACAACTTTCGCCCTACCAGCTAAAATAGGTTTTACAAGTCTTACATAATCTGCTGGATCATACTCCAAATCAGCATCTTGAACTAAAATTATGTCGCCATCTGCGTTATTAAAACCAGTCCTTAGAGCGGCACCCTTTCCCTGGTTTCTTTTGTGTGTCAATCTCTTAATTCCACTTATACTAGACAGAATTTTTGAGGTTCTATCTGTAGAACCATCATCAACTACCAAAATTTCCTTCGTTACACTTGCCAATTTTACTTTTTTTACCTTACTTATAATCTCTTTTATCGTTCTTTCTTCGTTATATGTGGGAATTATTATTGAAAGTTTCATGCTTTACTTTTCTGCAATTGCCAAAACAGACAGTCCGAATGGTAGTTTAATAAATTTCTCTGGCCAAAGTAGATATTTTGCAAATTTTTCGAAAATTCCTACGGGATTTTTGGGCAAGCTTTTTCGTCTGGAAATCTTTAAAAACACAAACCAACCAATTGCTGCCCACCAGTTAATGTATCTGACTGTAATTTTTCTGAATCCAGCTTTTCTTAGCATATCTGACAAATGCTTTGTATTGTAGCGTCTGAAATGTCCAATTTCACGATCAAAGTGACTCAAAAGTAGTTGGTGTGCTGGTACAATAACAATTAGGCTACAACCACTATCTAAAAGCTTAAACATATTCCTTATAGCCTTAGCGTCATCTTTTATATGTTCGAGCACGTTGAAACAAATTAAAGTATCAAATCTCTTATTCGAATTAAAAAAATACTTTCCGGATTCAATATTTCCATAACCTGCTAAAATGCTACTATGTTTTGTTAATTTCTGAATATAATCGGGGTATATATCAATAGCTGTCACATTTCCCCGCCTTCTAAGTAACTTAGAGAAGTTCCCAATCCCGGCACCAACCTCAAGGATGTTACCTCTAACTTTTTTACCAAGATAATCAAGCACCCACCGGTTATACCAGTTTGCAGTGCTCATAACCTCCAAGGTATTTTTCCCCACAATGTCCATAATCAGTTAACAGCCTCAACTACCATAATCATCGAGAAGATGTTAGGAAGCCATTTTACAAAATATTTGTCCGGCACCCTACGGTTAACCCCTTCAAATCTTATAATTTTTAACCCCCCGCTTTCGATAAATCGTTTCATTATTGCATAATTGAAAAAGCGAATATGGCTCCAGAACCACGGTGGATTACCGGTCCACTCTGTATCGGGCAAACTCCCTGTGCTAAAAAAGTGTAATCGATAACGCCAATAGCCCATATTTGGGCAAGATAATATTAATCTTCCTGAAGGCTTTAGAATTCGTTTAATTTCAGCCAAAGTTTTTGCAGGGTTGAAAAGGTGTTCAACGTTATCCCCCCAAAAAACTACATCGAAACTCTTATCTTTAAAGGGCAAGTTTTTCTCTTCATCAATAAGAACGGTTTTGATTCCACGTTTTTTTGCTTTATTAAGCGCATGGGTTGATATATCTGCACCAACAACATCCAAACCAAGCTTTTTTTGAAAATACTCTGATGTAGTTGCGTCTCCGCAACCTAAATCCAAGATTTTGCCGTGTACATCTTTGAACAATAAAGGCAGTAATAAGTTTCTCTCATAATCAAAAAACTTATCAGTTTTTTTCCCTTTCCAATATTTTTGATAGTGCTTTGTTACATCCATGCTAATAACCACTCCTCGCTTTTAATATGTGTCGCCGCAATTTTTTTGCTGGTGTTAAAAACGCACTTTTTATTTTAAAAATAGTACTCATTTTGTGCCAGGGTGAAGTTACAATAGTAGGTCTTGGTAAAAAAAATACTTCTGGATAATAAAAATCCTTAGGAAAAGGCTTACCGATTTCATATTTAAATTTCATTTTCCTTTTAGGAACATCATTATTTGTCTCGTGAGACGATGATCTAAGCACATTCGTAAAATGCATGTAAGGTGCTTTCAAATAAATTCTTCTCTTGTGTGTTTTTTCTTGAATTAAAGTGTTGGTTTTATCGTAATATCCGTGCTGACCGTGAGGCTTAGCCGTATATAATCCTGGAATAGTTCTATTAATAAAACGGATATTAACGTGTCCCTTTTTTTCGCCT
>CAYTOP010000002.1:11701-27093 GCA_964439585.1 uncultured Gammaproteobacteria bacterium | reverse complement strand
TCTTGGCGATGATAAATATCACCAACCACGTTATAGTAACGGCTTACAATTGTATCAAGTTTGTTGCCGCGCTTTTTTATTACACTAACTACTTTTTTTATTGATTCACGCCACCACACTTCATCCCCGTCTAAAATCATAAGCCAATCAGACTTTGTTTCATCAAGCATTTTCTGGCGCATACCGGTATAGCTCTCAGCATTAACTTCGCCAACTTCTTTAAAATCGATTTTGTCGGGATATTTGCCATAGATTTTCTTTACAATATCGGCAGTTTTATCTCCGCTTCCAGTGTCCCAAATCATCATTTTATCCACAAAGTCAATAACACTCATTATTGAAAACCAGATAAAGCGTTCTTCATTTTTTATCAGTGAGTGGGTCCAAATGGGCATGCTAGTTAAGTGGTTGCCTTTCGTAAGCGTCGACGCGTAATTTGTCTGATAACCCACAAAGCCGGAACTATAAAACCAACAACTTGGGCAACGAGTACAGAGGTGGCCGCCCCTATTGCACCGTACCTTGAAACTAACACCCACCCCAAACCTGCAATAATAGTAAGATGTACAATAGATAGCCAAAAGAAAAGTTTTGGGTAAGAAAAATAGTAAAAAATTGACATATGTACAGGCACAGAAATAAGAAAGAAAAGCATTGCGAACAGTAAAACCGCAAAGATTGGTCCACTAGCCGTATATTCGGAACCAAAGAGAAATGGAATGAGATATAAAACTACAGGAATTGCCATAACACCCAAAATTGCTAAGAAAAATACTAATACTTGTGTTTTTTTGAGATATCTAACAAGATCCTCTATTGAACCGATTTGTGCCATCTTTGGGGCAATAACTGTTCCCAATGCTGTAACTAACTGAGGAACTATTTTGACCATCTGAATGGCTGCCGAGTACAAACCAACTTGGGCCGCATCAAGAAGTCTGGCTGATATAAAAGTGTCAAGTCGTGAACTTAAAGCCGCCATTAATGTAAAAGCCGCGACCCATTTATTGTAATGGAAAAACTCACGGGCAATCTTCTTTTCCCCACGAACTTTAAGGAAACCCCGCGGGATTAGATAAAGGCCGATAACAAACCCCAATGTCGGCATTGCAATATAAAGCCATATTGTTGAGTTCAAATTTAAATAGCCAAACCCCAGAAGTGCTAAAACCATTATTACACGGAGTGCGTTGGTTCCCGCCTGGATAATGCTCCAGGACCAAAACTTCTGCAGAGCCTGAAGAGTATGAAGAATAAAAGAAAACATCAACATTGCTCCCATACCAACAAATGCAATCTTTATGGGTTGTGTAAGTTCTGGCTTTCGAAAAACTACTTCAGCCCAAAAAGATGACGTAGCTATACCAAACCCAAGAATAACAAGCCATACCGCAATCTTTATCTCAAACCCTAGCTTTAAAAACCGCTTAGCTTTTGTTTCATCATTATCAAAATTTCGAGCCACAAAATTAACCAGACCGGTATCTGTTCCCAAATCGCCAATGTCAGAAGTTAAAGTCAAAACGGCCAATGCAACACTTAGTAGTCCAAACGCAGCCGGTCCAAGAAATCTGGCCGCAAGTATATAAAAAATTGCTCCAAACACACCATTTGCAAAAGTACCCGCAAAGGTAATGGTTGAGTGTCTGAACGTGGCGGTAGACACCATTTTGCCAAAAACGCTATACCCGGGAATTTTTTCTAAAATAGCTTTCACTAGCTAAAATTATACCTTTTTTGAACGAGGTCTTCGAGGAAATAATAAAAGTGCGATAAAAATAGCCAAAGTTGTCCCGCTAATCACTAGGCCCGGCAAAACATATTTTTGTGGCGAGAAATAAACGTCATACTCACCATCCTTATCGATCCTAAGACCGTTTAAGAGACTGTAGACAGGATAAGAAGACCGAAAGCTGTATGTCTGTCCTACTTCAGCTATTTTCCAAAGTGGATCATAACTTTCAGAAAATACCAAGGTTGACGGCTTTGTCAATCCTTCCACTTCAACCTTGTAATGTGTCGGGGAAATTCTTTCATACGACAGTTTTGCGGGACTTTTAGTAAACGACACTTTTTCCTTATCGTACTCTTGTTGCCCACCGTACCAATAAGTTTTCCCTCCAAGTGAACTCTGAAAAACTTTTGAAGAATATTCTTCCCAATGATTCGCTGGAAGAAGCGCCAAAGCATTTATCACATTAATTTCCCCGGTTGTTTTAATTATCACAGGTTCACTGACATTTAAGATTACATTTCCAATAGTACTCCACCAAAAACGAGCTTCGTCATACTCAAAAACTTGATCAGGAATACTTCCGTAGCCAGTCAATTTTATTTCTTTTTTTGGAGGAAACCTGGGTGTGAGGGGAGTTGTAGATACAAAGCCAATTTTGTTATCCCCTTGATAAAATTCAATCTTTCCACCTTTTATACTTTCCATCGCACGAACTAGCAATACGCAGTTGTCACAAACTTCATAATCGTGCAGTTTTAATTCGTGAGAACCTTCCGATATTGCAAAGCCGCCACCGTAATCAAAATCTTGATTGTCCAGTCCATATTTTTGCTGTAAAAAGTTCCTAAACCATAGGAAATCAGGAGTTTCGCGTTTCCACCATCCGGATTCATCCGGTTCAAAATCTAATAATTTAGCAGGAAAAATAAAATTTTCTTCGGGCACGTTCAAAGAAACTGCCCAGTCATCGTTGCCTCGCTGAACTACTAAGTTTGCATTTGGCAACTCATCAAACCGTCTACCAAGACCCGCGCTTTCGTCCAGAAATACTATTGCATTATTCGCTAAGTCAAAATCAGGAATATTAACTAAATCAGTATATATATGGTCTGATCCAACCACTGCCAAAGTATTATCCGCAATAAAAAAATGATCTTGGTGGGATTTGGTTTCTAGAAGTGGAACTGGTGGATCTGTCACTCGGTTTTTAATCCAAGGAAGTTTTGTTAATTGATTTAAAAATGCATCGTAGTAGTCAATATTGTCCTGTTTTAAATCCTCACGCCTAGTATCAGGGTATGGATAGCTTACATATTTTATTCCGGCAACATCAAAAAGCTGCCCCATAAAAGGTGCTTCCCGCAAAAAATTGAACTGTTCATAAGTCCCGACCGTTCCTATTACAAATGGTCTTAATTGAACTAATCGAGAAGCTTCGAGAGAAGGGTGAGCTGGAGATGAATAGCCCAAAGGAGGAATTGACGGCAACCAAAAAATCCTCCCAAAACTTTCATCATTTTCAAAAATACTAGCAAGGTTGAAAAATTCCTTCTGATAAATTGGCGGAGCAAAAGTTCCTGTCATTTTCCCCAACCAAACCGGGGATACAAGTAATGCAAAATAGCCTACTAACAAAATGGGAAGGATCTTAATTTTTGTATTGTAAACTCGTATTTCCCAATTAATTTTTCTAGCAAGCCTGTCTAGCGTAAAGCCAATCAAAACTGAAAAAGATAAAGCCACAAGAAAGTAAAATTTTGTAGGATCTCGAAAGAGCAAAAATCCGGGTATGTGTGTAAATAGCCACGGATAAACATTAGACAATGGGGGGTTTGCTCCTTTCACTAAGAATACTGAGATAAGGGAAACAATCAGCCAAAAAACGACTCTTTTTGCTTTGGAAATGCTACTAGATGGCGAGTAAAGCAAGGGGGCAACAAATACAAGCATTGGAATAAAAACAAAAGCGGGCAAAAGCGGTGTGACTTTACCAAAAACATTTAGGTGCCAATTCGGTTGGAGTAAAAATAAGGAATTTCCAAGGGTTGCAAAACTTAAAGTAGATAGCTGTGCCGCCCTAGCATAAGTTGATGGCAAATTTATCTCTCTCAAAACTAAAGTCGGCAATATCCAATAAAAGTGAATTAAAAAAAGAGTGATTGCAGTAACACTCCCAACTCTCAACAAACTCTTCAGATCTGATATTGTAGACTCGCGTTTGTAAAAAACAAAATACCAGATTATGTTCAAGGTAATCAAGACCAGCAGGAGATAAACAATTCGAATATCAAAAACTGTTATTAAAATAACCAACAATGAAAATTTAAAACTCTCTCTTACAATATTTGTTTCTAACGCCTTACTGTATTGATAATATGTCAAAGGTAACAACAGGTAACCAATTGCGATATTTAATTGACCTCCATCAACCAAAAGTAGTATATAAGTATTGACTATGTAGAAAAATCCAGCAACCAAAGCAGCATACATTGAAAGACCTGAACGTTTTACAAGACGAAATACTCCAATGTAACCCACAGTAATCGCTGCGACAAGAAATAACTTTATTAAAAACGTATAAGTTATTCCCACACTTCCCAGCAATCCAAAAAAATAATTGACTGGCCAGGTCCAGAGCACAGCAGTATGATTTTCGCCAAATCCGGATGCGTCGTCGTTAAACCACGTTTGAGGCAGGGTTAATTGCGAATATAGGTTTAAGTGATATCTTGTATGTAGGTCGTTTGCAACATTAGGAAAGGGTAAAAGCCACCGCCAATATGTAAACAGAATTAAGAATATAAAACTTAATATTACCAATCTATTCCTCTTCATAGCTTAGGAGTGCTTAAAAGCAGAAATTAAATACATTAGTGTCCCCAAACTGACTATATAGAATTCCTTATAAAGTAGATTCAATACTAAATTGTCATGTTTAAGAAGCAATAGAATAAAGTTCCCCAATAGTAATATCAAAAACAAATAATACAGCGCGGTAAAAAATTTATCTAACATCGTAAATATCACTTAATGAGCATAAGTTCTGTCAAAAAGCCGAATGCCAACCCATAAAATAGAAATATTCCTGCCAATTTCGATAGTTCGTTTTCCCCGAGAATTTCAAAAATAATTAGAATACAAAAAAATGTGATGCCAATATAATAAAAGAGTCTTGAACTATGTTTCTTCCTTCTAACTACAATAAAAAGAGAAATCATGTAAATTAATATAACGTATTCCCAAGCGATAGGCATTTGCCATCTTAGAATAAAACCCATAAAAACAGTGAAGCCAAGGATAATCGTAATGTAAAGCTCTTTACTGATATCTTTCATTTTTATATTTTAGAAAAACGCCAATACCTATTATAATTAATATTGTTCCATAAATTTCACCGATGCGTTTTCTTTTTTCGGGGCCAAATTGCACTTGATATAATCCATGTTCTAAATCTTCCACAATCCAGCCATTAGCATATCCATCAGCTATTACATGTTGTGCCTTAACTTTATTTCCATTTGAGTCTTCTAAAACCCAATCCGGATGATATGTTTCCTTAAAAACTAGTAATCCGGAAGTTGACTGACTTAAATTAATCGTATACCGGGTAGGATTTTCCCTGGAATATGTTAAAGAAGAATCAATTGGTTTACTGGTTTTATCAAAAGACGAGGTTTCCAAATATACTCCGCCGTTTGGAATTCTTGTAATGGTAAAATTTCTAATTTCAACATGTGAAGTTTTAGAATTTAGCTTTATATAATTTTTGTCACCACATTCTTTTGGAGAATTATCAATAAAGCACGGACCCCAGGGCTCAAGACTAACCTTAAAATCCAAATTTCTTGTAACCGAACTCGGTTTAAAATAAGTGAAAAAATCCTTCCAATAAAGATTGTATCCGGCAAGTGAGGTAAGTTTATCAAATACGGGCACTTTTATTCCGTCTTTAATTGGATCTACGTCTTGAATTATCGACATTCTGGGTGATTCACCGCTTTTAACCCAGTATTCAAAATTAACCATATACAGAAAATTGGGATTGATATTTTTATATCGTCTTGTTAAAAATCCCTCATCCTTGACGGAAATAATCTGAATATTTTCCCACTTAGTTTCAGCATCACTACTAGTATTTCCAGAAACGTTTGGACTAGTGATAATTTCTGCTTCATTAGTAATATCTTCACTTTTAATGGAAATTGCAATTTCATGAACCCCTGCGTCTAAACTCAAAGGTCCTAATTTTATAACCCCTGCAGACCGACTAATTTTTGTTGTATTCTTTTTACCATCGACGTAAATCTGTTGATCAGGATCAACTAGAAAATTTGACCATTCATTTGTACTTAAGGATAAGTAGTAACTTCCAGGGTCATGTACTGAAAATCTAAAGGTTGGGCTTGGGTAGTTAATACCATCAATAGGATATATCGTATCTATACCCAATTTGGTTATCAGATCCTTCTGATATTGGGATATTTCGGATGCAGTTTTATTTCCTTCTAACAATGGCAAAATATAAAATTGCAAAGCATCCTTTTGCCTAAACAGAATTGCTTGATAGTATTGTAATGATTTGTAATCATACGAATTGTCAGCGTTTCTTATATTTGCATACAGACTCGGAGTTAAATCAATAATAGCCTTTTTGTACTCTAACAAAGTTTTAAGTGCCATGCTTGAATCTTCTTCGCCAACAAGACGATATGCTTCAACCAATCTCTTACTCGAGTAGTTTAACTTAGTTAATAATTTTTCATTCTCGCTTTGAGGTAGAAGTGAAAAATACTCCTTTAATCTAATCAGAGGATTCAAAATATTACCCGGTAATATACGAGCATAAGGAAGCTCGCCTATTACGTTTTCTATATTAACAGTTGATTTGGGATAATTAATAACTAAATCTGGGAGTAAAAAGTCCGAATGTATATCTCCCGCATCATTAATGAATGCAGATGAAATTGTTATATCCTTAAATAGGTGGGTGTCAAAATACCTTAAATCTCCACTTATGATGGATGGGTGTGGATCGATATAAAAAACTGGATCTTCTAAACTATTTACTGTATATATCGCTAAAGAATCGTATATTTGTTCCGCATTAATTATGACTAACCCATTATCTGTAGATTTAAAGCTATTAAGAAAGTTACCTATCTCATCAGTGCTGTCCCCTAAAAAGTAGTAGCTTGAAACATCGTTGTGAAGAACGATGAAAGATATACCAAATTTGGTCAATAGGTAACTAAATAAATTTTTATCTCGCTGTTTTATTGCACTCGCGATTTCACGAAATCTGTCATCCACAACATCAAAACCAATAAGGTGCGAAACTGAAGATCCTGGGAAAAACAAAGCAGACGGTTCCAAACCGTTATAGCCCCAATTCCATTTGTACTGAATACCGTCACCCAAAGCTAGAGGTAAATGCAGAGTCCTTCTGTGTTCACCTCCATGCTCTTGAATCCATTTACTTGCTTGCGAATAAGAAGTTGGCACCCGGACTAATGCTGAGTTCCCTAAACCACCGAAAATATTACCCGACCATATTGGCCAATGATAAACAAAAATATATATAACAACTAAAATAATACATAATGCTTTCCATATTATTTTTACGCCACTTTTTAACAAATAAATAAATCCAAAAGAAGTAAAATACGCGATTGATAAGGGAAGTAGAATACCAAATTTTTCAAAAGGATTTCTGAAAACTCCAAGTACGGGTAATGATGAAAAAGCTGTCACCATTAATTGGCCAAGCGGCATTTCCGAACCTTTTGAAATAAAGATAACTAAAAGATAAAATGGTAGAAAGAATTTATACAATCTAGGTTTTTTCTTGGAAAAAATAACTACAAAAACCAAACTGAATGCAGAAAAACTTATGAAATCTATGTATGGATTAATAAAATAATTTCCCCAATCTTTTTGATCAGTTAAGAAGAAAGAATTTATACCTCTAATTGCATAAGGTATAGAAAAATACCTAGATACTCCTCGAAGGCTATCTACGTTTCCGCTTGGTGAAGTGGTGGTAGATAGAGCCTGCGAGGCTGTATTAATAAAAGGTAGTAGCCATCTAAGATTAAGTCCAATCCACAAAAGAATTACAATAACTATAAAAATAATTGGTCTAATTCTATGTTTTCCGTTTTTTAGATATGAGGCGGAAGCATATAACCAGAATGCGAGAACAAAAAACCACCACATAGCCAAAAATGCAGGCGTTCCAAAAGCATATGAAGTAATTAAGGAAGTTAAACCCAGTATTAGTGCAAAGTTTAAGTTATTATCTTTAACACCTTTATAAATTAAAAAAGCCGTCCATGGAATGAACGCGAACATTATAATTCCCGTATGTGCAAACCTATGAAAAACATTCATCATTGCGTAGGAGTTGAAAACGTAAAATATTGAAGCTATATACGCAACTTTAGTGTCATCTGAAATTGATCTGATAAAATAAAAAGCTCCCGTAAAAGCAAAAAACAAAATCATGAAAAAGAAAAATATCTGAAGAACAAGAGCCGAGAAACCTATGTTCTGCATTAAAGCAAATAATAGATAAAATGGATAAGCAGAAAGTGTTGCAGGATAAGAAAAACCCGTACCCTGATTTGGCCACCATGTGTATTTTGAGACTTGGACTAAAACTTTCGGGTCGTAAATCGGCAAACCAATATCACCGCCACCATACAACAATCCTTTCCTAAACCAGCTAATAATCAGTAAGGTAGTTAATAATAAAAAGAATAGTACAGGTGTAACCTTCGAAGCGCTAAAAAGCGTAATTAGCTTTTTTTTCATCTAATTTCAATGTAGTTAGTCTAAGTTTTTATGTCTAAATTCTTATAAGCAACAAAGTAATAATTCGCGAGAGGTTGGAAAAAAAACAAAAATATATCTACAAATATACTAACCGTATAAATAATTTTTCTTAAGAAGTCGTTGTTAACTTTATGTACGATTCCATTCTCACCCAAAAGCTGTCTTATCCCCATTTTTATGGTTTTGTAGCCGCGTTTCTCGAGCTCATCTGGATGAAAATGCGAAAGATGAAGTTGCAATTCGTTATGATCAACTGCCGGATGGTACATTTCCCCTATTGGCATTGCAACGATTACTTGTTTTTTGGCAATCTTCTCCATCTTCTCCAACAGTTTCCAGGCGTCTTTTTTAGGTTGGTGTTCCAAAACTTGAAGAGCCATAACAACATCGAATGACTTATTTTTAAATGGCAGCCTTCTCACATCGGAAAGTAAATATTCGTCATGTATTTTCTTTTTCTTGCATTGGTCAATATAGGGTTTAAACAAATCTACCCCCACACTCCTTTTTACCTTCATTCTCATTTTTATCATCTCCATCGGTAGGCCTTGTCCACACCCAACATCCAAAATGCTTTCTGCAGATTTGTCCAACACCCAACACATCGGATCTATCCAGGCTAGGATAAAAACTTTCAAAGGATAAAGTTTGTTATCAATTAATTGATATAGTCCTGACTTTTTAGTTTTCATTTAAACAAATAAAAGTATCCAGAAAAAATACCCTTCCAGTAGTTTAACAAAATATTAAATCTTCTACTAGAAACAATGATTGCGCTATGAACCACGGCGTATATTGGAACTAGGAACACCCCAAAGATAATCAGGTTAATTTTGGGCGCATGCTTCTTCATAAATATCATTTTGTTTCGAGAAACTCTGTAAGCTCTATCCGAAGTAGTAATTCCTATCCACTGAAGTTTTGCGGGTATTCCAGTATCTTTTGGACCTCGGTGCCACACTTTTGCTTTATAAGAATACATCACCTTAAAACCGGCATCCCATGCTCTCTTACAAAAATCTGAGTCCTCGTAAGGAATAAATATCTCTTCATCATATTGACCTATCTTTTGGAAAACTGCTTTCCTTACCATCCAGCAACAACCGACCATCGGCACTTCCATATCCTTATCGAACTGGCCTTTGTCTTTTTCCCGAACACCGATTCCATAAACCCTTCCGGTTAGTAGGTTAATTCCATGACCGACTCCCTGAATAATATCTTTTTGTTCCTTGTCATAAATTTTCGGTTGAACAATACCAATATTTTTAGCTGATTCAAAAGTTTCTAAAAGTGAATAAACAAGCTCCTTATCAGCCAAAGCATCATCATCCATAAACAAAATTAAATCCCCTTTAGTTTTCCGATAACCTAGATTTCTTCCTCCTGCACCTCCTAAATTTTTATTGCTAGTAACAAGTTTAACTTTCGGAAATAGTTTTTTAATTTCAGCTCCTGTTTCATCCGAAGAAGCATTATCGACAACTATTATTTCGTCAATTGGATGCGTCTGCTTAAAAAGACTTTTAATACACTCAGTTGCCTCGCCTAATCGATTTCTCGTCACCACAACTGCAGATATAATTTTTCTCACGATTTATTTTAGCAATAATTACCAACGTTTGCTTTTGAGGAAGTTTGTAAAGCCGGATAATGTCTGTCCTTTAGCCATAAACGGCAATATTGCTTCGGCATCTGACTTAACTCGTATATTTTGAACTCCGGCTCTTTTCCTCAGTAATATTGGCAGATTACTGAACATCCAGCCCAATGCCTTAAAACGCGTCCACCCAAAAGCCCAAAGCCCTTTATAAAACATTTCAAACGTTCCCAATAAGATATAGATTATTAATACAACAGGCAGAGATTTTAACAACGTAGAGGCCTCATAATTCTTAATTAGCGTTGCAAGTCTATTTTTGTTGAAACCGTATTTTAATCTCGTCCGCAGCTCATTTGACACCGAAGAGGTTGATGCAGCCCTTCTGTGGTAGACAACCACATCCGGAGTGTAATAAATTTTATATCCTGCGATGCGCGATCTAAGTGCCAGATCCAGATCTTCATAGCCTATCCCATAATCGGGATCAAGACACCCAATCTTTTTTATAAGATCAGACCTAAATAGTGAAGCAGCACCTGTAACTGACAGGACTTCTCGTTTTTCGTTGTATTGCCCCTCATCTGCCTCTTTGGCACCAATGGTCACGGGGTTTCCATAGATATCAATTGATTCACCACAATCATCGAGAATTTTATGATCATAGTAAGATACAATTTTCCCCTGAACCAAAGCGGCGTTACTATCCTTTTCCAAAAAGTCAACAAGTTTTTTTATTCCACCCTTGTCAAAATATAAGTCGTTATTCAAAAACAAAATATATTTCCCCTTCACGCGCTTTAAGGCCATATTTATGCCTGAACTCATATTGTTAACCGGATTTGCAATGACTTTTATCCTTTTATCTCTTCCGAAGTGTTTTTTGACATTTTCAACGCTTTTATCCGACGACGCTTGATCGACGAAGAAAAGTTCAAAATTTTCGTAATCATTTTTTAAAAACGCTTTGAAGAAGTCCGGTAAAACTCCCAACTCCCACCCATTAAAGTTAGTTACAATCGCAGTTATTAGAGGTTCCTTTTTCATCATAGCTACTACTTCTTATATTTTATAGTACGAAAGGACACGGGTTAATAATCAAAACTCAGGGGTAGGGTTTATCGATTGTATCACCACTTGTAAAGTTATAGTAAAGCAAGCCACACGTTTCCTAAATATATTGACAAACTTTGTTTTCAACATATAGTGTAAATCGACTGAAAATTTTGATACTATACGAAATATATATGCAAACAAAAGATGTAACTAAAGTTACTAGATGCCGCATCTGCGGCGCGTCCGGTTTGAAAAAATTTCTTTCGCTAGGTCCTCTTCCCACACCAAACGGCTACCTTACCACCAACCAGCTTAAACAGCATGAACCTGAGTATCCCCTAGATATCGGAAGATGCAAAAAATGTGGTTTGGTACAACTTACACAGATTGTCAGACCAGACATTATGTTTACAAATTACAAATACATCCCCTCAGCATCAAAGACCATGGTAAAACACTTCGATGAAATGGCATCAGAAATTATTAATGAATTCAGACTCACCAAAAAAGAGCTTGTCGTCGACATCGGCAGCAACGACGGCACCCTTCTTAAAGCTTTCAAAAAAAGAGGTATGCGGGTACTGGGAATCGATCCTGCTGAAAATCTTGCAATAATCGCAACCAAAGAAGGTGTGCCAACAATTCCTGAATTTTTCACCTCAAAATTGGCTAAAAAGGTTGTCAAAAAATATGGAAAAGCAAAAGTTGTAACTGGTACCAATGTAGTCGCCCACATCGCCAATCTCGTAGATTTATTTAAAGGCGTAGAACTACTCTTAGCAAACGATGGTGTATTTGTTGCCGAATTCCCATATCTAGTTGATTTACTTGATAATGTGGAATTCGACACAATTTATCAAGAACATCTCTCGTACTTTTCTATCAAACCTCTAATTTACTTAATGAAAAGGTCAGGTTTGCATATTTCCGATGTCCGAAAACAGGATGTTCACGGCGGCTCGATTAGAGTTTTTGTCAAGAAAGGATCAGCCAAAAAAATGGCTGATTCCGTCAAGGGTTTTTTGGCTCTGGAGGAATCCAAAAATATTTACAAGGACAAAACATACAAAGAATTTGCAGACAGCGTTGAGGAAAAGAAAAATCAGCTTTCAAACCTTCTAAGAATACTTAAGAAGTCCAATTATAAAATAGTTGGCTATGGAGCTTCCGCTAGAGGTAACATATTGTTAAACTATTTTGGCATTACAAATAAAACTTTGGACTATATTGTTGACTCAACACCATACAAACAAGGCCTGTTCACACCCGGGCATCACATATCTATTGTTTCAGAATCGAAAATCTTAAAAGACATGCCGGACTATGTCCTTCTTTTAGCATGGAATTTTAAAGATGAAATTCTTAAAAAACAGAATGCGTACAGAATCAAAGGAGGTAAATTTATATTAATTGTACCGGATGTGGAAATAATCTAGCAAACTATAGTTAAATTTTCCTCAAGCTCTCGCATGTTACTGCAGATACCAAATTTTTCCAAACTAATTTACTATTAAATGATGGAAGTTGTTATTTGTCCAATATGTAAGAAGAATACTCTTGAAAAGAAGTATTCTTTATCAAAGTTTAAAATGTTATTTTGTAACAAGTGTCTAATTTCCTTCACCCATCCAATTCCAAAGAACTTATCCTCATACTACAAAAAAACATATTGGGAAAGCCCAAGCTTGTTAGGTTTAATCAAAAACTCTGCATTTTCATTTTTTCAGTCAAGACGTGCAAAATGGATAAAAAAATATTTAACAAAGGGAAACATTATAGACGTTGGGTCAGGTGAGGCAGTCTTCGCAAGTAAACTCGATAGTGACTTTCAGGTGACAAACCTAGATTCTCCAAATTCAAAAATCAGCAATCCAAATGTATTGAAAAAAGATTTATTACGTTGGCGAACAAACAAAAAATATGATGCTATCGTATTTTGGGAAAGTCTGGAACATATTCGAAATCCAAATAAATATATTAAGAAAGCCACCTCCATTCTAAAAAGGAGAGGATACTTGTTTATCGAATATCCAAACAACTCGTCACTCGAAGCACAAATATTTGGAAGGCACTGGTTTCATCTTGATGCACCAAGGCATCTTAACCATTTTACGCCAAAGGGGTTAAGACAAGTTTTATTGGATAACAAATTTAATATTATCGAGGAAAAAAGTATTTTGGCTTTGGAATATACAATATGGGGTTTCGCTGCTAGCTTACTGGCTATTCTGGGTATACATATAACCGATAGTGTCAAGCAATCAAAATATTCGATAATTGCTTTATTAGCACTTTCACCCATATTGATATTTGCCTTAATTTCAGAAATTTGTTTCTACCTTGTCAAGAATACTCCGCTTCGTCTTATTGTTGCTCAAAAAAATCACCCAGCATAAATAATATATAATTATATATATTACAGTTTAATTATTTTAATAGTGAAAACAAAAAAGTCTCCAAAGGTATATGCAATTTTTATTGCATATAACGCCGAAAGAACTTTAAAACCTTTTTACAAGAATTTCCCTAAAAAGTATTTTAATAAACTAATACTAGTTGACGATGCTTCAACAGACAGAACTTATACTATCGCCAAAAAACTCCCAAATCTATTGTCATATAATAACAAAAAAAATCTCGGCTATGGTGGGAATCTAAAACGCGCGCTTAAACTAGCCTTGTCGGGTGATGCAGATATTATCGTAGATATTCACCCAGATGGTGAATATAAAACCAGTTCCATTCCGGAAGCTCTTAAAAAGATATCAGACGGCCACGAATTTGTACTTGGAAATAGGTTTTCCAGAGATGACAGACCGTGGAAAACCGGCATGTATTTTTGGAAAATATTGCCTATTATGTCACTTAATCTATTGCATCGTGCAATCCTCGGATTGCCTATAACTGATTATCACCAAGGTTTCAGAGTATATACAAAAAGTATGCTTGAAAAAATTAATTATAATAATAATTCAAACAACTACCTTTTTAGTTTTGAACTACTCGCACAAGCAGCGTTCCATCACATTAAAACCACACAAGTACCCGTCGAAACAAATTATGAAGGTAAAAAAAGAGGTGCATCATTCAAAAATAGCATTAAGTACTCAATGAGTACTTTTCCGGTTGTGGGTTATTACTTACTGGCAAAACTTGGCTATAAGACAAAACTATTTGCAATAAAAAGAAAAAAACAAACGCGAGAAGAAAAACCCAACCAGTAAAAAGTAACTAATTCACAGCTTTGAAGCGTTTATCCTTAAAGCATCGATGTCCTGTTGGACTAGCAGCCAATTGGAAGTATTGGCGGGAAATCTATCTCTAGATTTCTCCAAAAAAACTGCATATGCTTCAAAATTACTTTTTATTTCACTTTTTAAAGTGGTAATCTTACTATTCTCAATGTTTTCCACAATGTCGCCGGCGTAAAATGAAAGCCGTCCAGTAGATGTTTCGACATGACCATACATCTTCTTCTCCGTCACATAATTAACTTCAGAAACCCTCTTTTCTAAAAGCCTCAATTTATAACTCACTTTCTTCTCGGGTAAAATATATAATATCGTACGTATTTTTTCACCCAATCTCTTGAAGTTATAGTAAAATGATCCAGGGTTTATCTTCTCAGTTTTAATTTCACTACCATTTTCCCCATTAGCTTTGGTTTTGTTGGGAAAAAACATGAACAAGGTGCCAACGAACAATAAAAATATTAAAATTACTTTCTTCATTCTAAAACTATATTAATTGTACGCTCCGGAATATGCAATCGACAGTTCTAATTATCATTTCTTATACACATTTTATTGACTTATTGCATAATTTTCTCTAGCAGTTGAACTGTCCTGTTTTTCCAAGACCAACTTTCCTTAATCATATTCTCTGCCTCTCTTCCAATTTTTGCTCTAAGCCGCTTGTCAGATAGAAGTCGTATTATTGCATCAGCAAACGCAGCACTTTCACCTATTTTAACTTTCACCATGCCTTTGGGATAGTAAGATATATATGATTTTAGATTAAATCCTACGCATGGTAAGCCAAACGCCATAGCTTCTGCCGCAGCCATGCCCCCAGAATCATAAAAAGCAGGGTGAACAACTATTTTGCTTTGAGAGAATATCTTATATTTTTGTAGGCCATCGAAAACATAACCAAACAGCTTAACAT
>CAYTOP010000002.1:0-11691 GCA_964439585.1 uncultured Gammaproteobacteria bacterium | reverse complement strand
TATCCTCTAACCCCTGATTCTTAATTCTTAATTCCACGCTCTTTCGTAGCGGTCCATCCCCAACCATTGCAAGTTTTGCGTCCGGTATTTTGTTGACTACTTTTTTCCAAATACCAACTAGCTCCCCAACACCTTTTTGCGGATGAAAACGACCCTGGAAGACGGCGTCGTATATTTTGGTGGTGTGCTGTGGGTTGTGAGCAGTAATATATTTTTTAATCCGCCCAAGAGGAACAGCGCCAATTAAAACTATTACTTTTCCTGCTTTATTCATCATTGGAAACTGTTTTCGCTCATCTTCATTATTAACAATTACAAAGTCGGCATATTTTTTGATTAATGGTTTAATCGGCACCTGCATTAACCAATATAGAAAAGCTGAAAATCTATAAGAGTTATTTCTAGCACCTTCTTTGAATCCAATCAGGGGATTTGGCGCGGTTTGATACCATGCCGCAACCCATTTTAACTTCGGGTATCGGAGTTTAATTATTAAAGCAGGAAGCGAGTCCATCCAAAATTCCGAGGCTGAGTACATAAAGGGGGATGGTGGTAAGTTGTTAGATGTGGGTATTTTATAAGTGAGGCCAAGTTTTATCCCCAACACTATTTTGTAGATATAATTCAACAAAAATAATCTTTGAAATGGTCTATTGTTTACCAATATTATTTTGAGCTTTTTAGCGGTGATCTTGTGTTCTTGGCAAAGTTTCAAACCCTCATAGCTGGTAAAAATCTCAATTGGATAATCTACACCGATCCGCTTGCCAAGCTCCATAAATATTCTATCTCCTCCGGACATCCCCTCACCGGTTTTAGCAAGCGCGAAAAAAATAAAAGATTTATTTTTTTCTTTCATGTTTCAATCCTTTTTAATCCCATGGCCATACTTTAAAAACAATATATATATTATAATTTCCAGTATTCCTTACATTCCAACCGTTAGCGTAATTATATGCTACGAAATGGTCGTCTAAGATCGACCTTTCAATTCTCGCCTGCCATAAGTCGTTATATGATGTCCTTAAAATTATATCGAAAGGTTTTTCAGCGTTCTTAATATTAACAATATAATGTCCAGCATTTATTTTTTTGTAGGAATAATCAATTGATGCATCGGATATATCAATATACGAAGGCCGACTATTACCTACATACTCATATATATCTAGGCTTCCAAATGTTTTCAAATATTTAATATTAGGATCGTACTTCAAAACTCTACGTGTTTGTGCTGATGCGGTCGCTCCGCTATAAGCGGGATCCAATTCATTGTGATACACGAGATATCGAATGTTTGTTTCATCAAATATCTTGCCGACAGGTTTTTCTTCAACGAAATCATTATATAACTCAAAGTATTTATCATCCGCGTATTTATAGCTGATTGTTTTCGAAACGACCGGTTTTGTAAACAAAAAGTCGCTTGGTTCTAATCCCGCATATGTCGTTTTACCCCAATCATATCTAACACCTTCACCCGGTATCATCGGCAATGATAAAATCCTGCCGTCTATATTCAAACTCTCTATGTAATTGTCCGCCTCTTCATAAAACCTCGGCACAACTACTTTAGCTTGAGCAGAATAAATATCTCCTGTCCACGTCGGCCATACCAAAACACCGCAACTTACTAGAAATATAATTAAAGCAATAAACTTACCATGTTTTAAATATTTTGATTTGTAAAGCTGGAAAAGTCCAAATCCAAAAAAAATCGAATACGGTAATAATAAAACAACTCCGAACTTTTCGTAAGAATTCCTAAAAATACTAACAAGTGGAATATTTTTAAAGGCAATAGAAAAAAATACATTCCCTAGTGGAAAATTGCTACCTTTACTAACAAACCATCCCAAAAAAAGAAGCACTAACAAAAATAACTTTTTTTTAAATTTAGAAAACAACCCATAAAGCATTACCAGAAATACAACAAAACTTAGAACATAAGCGTACCATTGTGTATAAAAATCGCCCCAATAATTTGACCTTTCAAAAAAGAATTTTTCCCGCAATAAAAATATCTGCAAATTCGGAAAGTCCCTGCTTAAACCCTGAAGCGTTGCCAGACTATACTTCCAATCTTGTATGTTAGCTACAACACTCTTTTGAAGCACCATAAATATATAAATCCACCAAGAATTACATACAACCCATAAAACTATACCTACAAAACTATTAATCAAAAAATATAATTTCTTTTTTGTGGCAGTGGTACGCGAAAACATGCGTAAAGCCGAATATATACAAGCAACAATCCATAGTGTAATAAAAGTCGAAGGATGAGAATACGTCGGGGAAAATATTACTGAACTTATAAGAAATAATATTAGAAAAAGCAATTTTCGAGATTCAAACCACCGAATCCATAAGTATAAAAATAAAGGTAAATAAGCCCATAAAAAAATGCCATATGGAACAAATCGGGCAAACACTTGGCTTTGGCTATATAAGTTGAATACATAAAAAAGACCGGCTATTTCCGCTACAAAGTTATTTTTAGCTAAATACCTCGTTAACACCACCACACTCAACCCTCCAATGAGAATAAGAAATCCAAAAAGAATCTCTTGTATAATATGGTAGGGAAAAATGTTGCTTAATGAACTGCTTACAAAGAACATAGGCAGTCGCAAAATTTTAAACGGGGATATAGTACCCAGTCCACCGTCGTACCATTCACTTGATACATCGTGAAGCGTTTTGGAAGAGTTCCAAATAGACAAACTTTGCTCACCCCCTGCGATAAATACATCACCCACATGCCACACGCTTTGTAATAGTGCTAAAACTAATACAATAAGTGTAACTTTCATTACATTACGTGATTTATATCCTAAGTTTTTGAACATTTATTCTTGAATTATATATTGATACACGACTAATAATGTCTAGAAAAAAAATATTATCACAAGCCTATCAAAAGGTGTAATTAAATTTTTTTATATCCCTTCTATACAAATCCTCCACCATCTCTCTGGTTTCCTTAACATAATATTTTCTATAAACTCTATTATTGTGCTTCAAGTTATTTTCAAAGCCATTACGATAAAAAAGACGTCTAAGATACCAAGCTGCATCTTGCGTATAAGTCGATCTGTCTATCAAAAGATGTAATTTGGAAGTTGAAAAAGCCGTTTTCTTATGCAGCTGAAATGCATTCTTAATATGAAGTTTCTCTCGAATAAAATCAGTATCCTCTTTCAAGTTCTCAAAACTTCCCACAAAATCCAACTCTTCGTCTAGTATATTCAAATAAACACTATTCTTCATATGTTTTTTGGACTTAAGGAATTTTCCATTACTAAATCTAAAATCGTTTTCGATAATCACTGGGTACCCATATTTAGACTTGTATCCATCAAAATTTAACATCCCGTTATGGTATGATATCCCGTAAAATTCGGGAAAAATTAAACAAGAAACAACTCTATCCCAGGGGTTTCTAACAAATGAAAATTTAAAATACTTATCCCAATATTTTCGATATTTCACTTTAGCTTGGCTTGCCAACAAGTGTTTAGTTTCCTTATCTATGCGCCACCAATCTTTTCCTACTATCCAGTTTTCAATACTGGTACCCGCAGTTCTTTGGATATGAATAAAAATACATTTATATTTATGAGATATCATTGCATGTTTCCTACCTTTGAAGAAAATATTTCTATTTTGAAAACAAACCTCATTTAAATAATGTATTAACTGATCTGGTAATATATCCTCTGCCGCGTTCATCTTTCAAGAACGCAAGTAAAAGATAGTCTGTAACAGCAACCGTAATAATAGGCTCAGTAAGAAGGACCCAATCTTTGTACTTTAGAAATCTGATAATGCCTCTTATTGTGGCAGGTATAATTAAATTCGCGTAGAAAAAAAATAAAATTAATTTTAAAACTTGTTTTTTATCTTTTATGTTTAGAATCGTGTAATCACCTTTGTCGTAATTATCAAAATAGTGCATATTCATATTTCTCACTCGTTTGGTCATTAAGTGCTTCAAACTAGTTACATGGTAGTGGTAGTAACCTGGTTCTGAAACATAAGCAAAATATGGATATCCTGCATTTACACAATTGATTACAAAATCGTGATCAAAATAATTTTTGGCTCTCCAATTCTTGGTTTTTTTGAGATATTTAATCCTGTAAAACATCCGGCAAGCAGGCTGCAGTTTATGGTCAAATTTGCATACATCATAATCATCATGTCTCTCAATAATTTTGTTTTCGAGTTTATCAAACAAGAATTCGAGTAAGGGGTCGCATTGGGAGTAATGGTAAGAAAGAAACCTTGCTGTCCAGTTCATGTCTTTTTTTGGATGCTCTTTGGTAAATGATGCTATAAGTCTAGAATCATTCAGTAGAGGCTTGATCATGTTTTTTATAAAATTCTTTCCCCGAAGAACTATATCTTGCTCTAGATAAAAAACGAATTTCCCGTTTACTACATGCAGGCCTCTTACCCAATTAGAATACAAATTACCTTCAGGGTGGATAAATACTCTGGCACCAAATTCCCGAGCAATATAAACACTTTCGTCAGTAGAACCATTATCAACTACGACAACATCAATCAGTTTTTTCGGATAGGACTGTTTCCACAAAGACGTAAGACATCGTTTCACACCGTTGCCACCGTTTAGAGTAAGAAGAATAAACGATACTTTGGGCCAGTTAATGTTTTTTTTAGGCTTCGTCATACTAGATTTCAACTAGAGTATTTTAGTACCAACAAATTTATCAGACAACATCTGCCAAGTGTAAGGTTTCAAATCCAAAATTTTATTGGTTCTGGTTGCGTCCAGACCCCCATACTTAGGGTAACGATTTGGCATTTTTGCTAAAAACTTGGAGATGCTCACACTTTTAACTACTTGTTTAACACCCCTCACCTTTAACAAGGTGTACTCTGCCAATTCATGGGGGGTACAAACGTTACTGCTGGCAATGTGATAAATACCCTTCTTACGTAAAGCTATAAGCTTCGTTAAAGCTTCTGAAACTTGTGGTATATAAGTCACTGTTAAGTATTGATCGTTAAACAATGGATAAAGTTTGTTGTTGTCGTAAAGCCAAATAATCTTTCCTATATAATCAAGTTTTGGATCATATATAGTTTTGGTTACATTAGCCACCCTCACAATTGCCGCATTTATTTTAGAATTAATGATCTCTCTTTCCGCTATTAGTTTTGTCCAACCATACCACGATAACAAGCTTGGGTCATAGTACATCTTAGAATCTTCTGATTGAGGACCTTTATTGTCCATACTTCCAGAAAAAATCATATCAGTTGAAATATGAATCATAAAAATATTATTTTCTTTACAAATCTCAACTAAATATTTGACTGCATTAACATTAACCTTCCAAGCACTTTTATTCTTTTTACCACTTTGTTGTTCAGCCGTATTTGCGTCTCTGTGAGCAGCGAAATTAATAATTATTTCTGGATGGTATTTGGAGACGTAATATAAAATTTGATTTCTACTCGTTATGTCCATTTGATCGTGAGATGGAGTAATAAAATTGCCTAAATTTGAGTAGGCACGTTTTGTTTCTGGGTGACCCCCTTTGTCTTTACCTAGTGAGTCAATAAAACTAGATCCAATCAGTCCCGAAGCGCCAGTAACCAATATGTTAGATTTGGACATACAATGTTCTTGCTATCATTAGGTAGCTTATATATTATACGGAAAAGGCACTAATTTTAAATAACTTTAATTAACATCTTTATATTATGCTTAAAAAAAATATTGTAAACGGGACCATAAATTTTCATTCCTCAATTGTATATGTAAATTTTGCACCTTACGAAAATGCTGGGAAAATTCTAGATTATCTTATAGAGAATTTCGAGTTAGTATCACTATTTTCATTTAACTTCCACCGATTAGGAAAAAAGAGGGACCAAAATAAGTTAATCGTATATAGGAATGGCAATGTTATTAACTCTAAAGATCTTTTTGACTTTAAGGTTCCCGAGAAACTAATATTCTTTCTATTGCCCATTCGATCAACTTTAATCTTCTTTCAACTCCTTTTTTACAATACTTATCTACATTTTAAGTACGGGAAGGCTAATTATTTCTTCTCTGTTAATGCATTCACATCGTGGGTTGGTAACGTTCTCAAAAGTTTTGGTTTCGTAGACAAAACTATTTTCTGGGTGTGGGACTATTATCCACCCAAACACCCAAGAAAAATTATTATATTTATGAGGTGGTTATATTGGCAGTTTGACAAAATGGCTACAAAATCAGATATTTTGGTCTTTCTAAACAAGAGAGTGGCAAATCTTCATAGAAGTATGGGTATTTTACAAAAGACCACCGTCTATAAAATTATTCCCATAGGAACTAGTCCATCTTTTTCAAAGCGCAATATAAATAAGGCCAAACTAAAACGACTAAACATTGCTTTTGTTGGAGTAATAAAAAAAAGTCAAGGTCTAGATATTATTTTCAACAACTCGAAGTTATACAATAAACTGAGTTTTAAAATCAAATTAGACATTATTGGAGCAGGACCAGAGTTTGCATATTACAAAGAATTAGCAAATAAGACAGAGTACGAATGTCATTTCCATGGCTACATATCCGATAAACAAATTGACAGAATCTTAAAAAAGTCACATGTGGGAATCGCTCCATACGTTCCAAGCAAAAATAATGTAGCTTACTTTGGAGATCCCTCTAAAATTAAGCAGTATTTAAGTTCTGGCCTACCTGTAATAACTACAAACGTTTTTGAATTCTCAAAAGAGATAAAAGCACACACGGCTGGGATTATCATTAATTACAATGCTCAAGATTTGTTAAAAGCCTTACGAAAGATCACAAAAAGCTATCCAAAGTATAGTGGAGGTGCATATAACCTTGCTAAAAAGTATTCTTACAAAAAAATATATTCAACCTTTTTCGATTAACTCAACGGCTTTACTGCTTTAACAAGCACACTTACTCCATTTTCTTTACTCGAATAGAAATCGTTTAATCTGTCTACAGTGTTTATGGTTTTGAATGCATAGTCGATAGCTTCGGGTCGTTTAATGGGAATTTCAAACTTGCTTATCGCCCGAGTAGTTTCTTTTGATACATTTCCTCCATACAATCTTCTCGCTGCTAAGTTCAATAAGTTATGGTTGAATGGGATACAAAATCTTGTAACCGCAAAATCTTTATTAATTTCAAAACCTGCATCCCTAAGCACTTTCGAAATCTGTTTAGGAGTATAAAGCCGTACATGTTGATTCCAAATACCAGCCCAAAATCCGCTTTTTACATGAATACCAACAAAACGTTCAAGTAGCCAATTAACCGGATCCCAAAAAAAGGGATAGTTTGCATTAGGAACAGTAAGACATAAAACCCCACCGGGTTTTAAAACTCTATAAACTTCTTTTAAGCCTTTTTGGTCATCGGGTAAATGCTCGGCAACCTCACTCATAATTACCTTATTGAATATCCCGCTTTTAAATGGAAGCTTTTTCATTAAATCAGCATGAACCAATTTGATATTTTTTCCCTTTAGATTCTTCTTTGCACTATCAAGTGCTTTTTTATCAAAATCCGAACCAACTAATGTTAGATCCAAACCCAAGCTAGAAAGCAGGTGTAAGTAAAAACCATCTCCACAACCAACATCCAAAACTGAATCTCCATTTTTTAATTCTAGTTCTCTTATGGCAATTTTAGCTCGCCTTTTTAGTACCATGTCACCTGTGTTTTCCAACAAATTTTCAACTTTTAGATTTCGGGCAGCCTTTAAATAAGTCTCGTCAAATACATGTGCAACTTTTTTACTAAATCTATCGACAGCATACTTCCTTGCTCGTAGTTTATATTTACTTAAGAGCTCGGGATTTGATTTTAACCTCGTAATGGCTTGCGATATCGAAGCACTATCACTTCTAACAACAATACCAACTTTCCCGTTTTCTATCACATCTTTTATGCCACCATTATCTGTTCCTAAAACCGGTAGACCACATGATAAAGCTTCTATGAGTACCCTAGGAACTCCTTCCTCAAACGTGGGGTGCGTTTCTCCAACTAGCGACGGCACAACTAAAACGTCCGACGCACTGTAATAAACCGGGAGTTTAATGTTGTCTACTCTACCAGCAAAGTAAATGTTGTCGTTTTTGCTTGCTAATTTAGTAAGACTTTCACTGAATTCACCTGAGCCGGCAAAGACAAAGTTGACTTCGTGTAACTTTCTAGCTACTTTAATAAGTTCCTCCACACCCTTCTCCTTGGCCAGCCTGCCAACAAAAAGAACCGTAAATTTGGTATCTTTAATGCCTACAATTTTTCTTGAAGAATTTTTATTGAGTGCTTTAAATTTCCATTGGTCTACCCAATAGGAATATAAATTTACCTTAGTTTCGTCAATTCCATTTTCCACCAGTTGAGTCTTGGATTGGTTGGTTAAAACCATAATATTATCTGCTTTCTTCAGAGGCCACAACAAAAGCGGGGTAATAGCACTACTTTTATTAAAATGGAAATCTACATGCATACTTACAACAAAGTTTTTTTGAAATATCCGCGATAATAAGGCACCAACATACGCTGCATTTATCCCATGTGTATGAATAACATCGATTTTATCTTTGTTACTACTCATATAAGCAAAACATTTATAAAGTAACCACGGAGTTAGGTATATAAAATGGAGAAGCGGGTGCTTTGCAGTCTTATAGTAAAGTCCTGATATCCACGGTACACGGTTAATCACAAAGCTGCCTCTCTTTTCTCTTTTTTTACCCAACTTTACCCCCGTTAGAGCCTGATAAGTAAGTACATAACCGCTATAATTCCCCTCGTTCAGGTAGGTTATGAGGTCATCTAAATGTGTCTCAACTCCACCCACATTGGGAGAAAAAAAGGGGCTGATGTGTAATATCGTAGGTTTTTTATCCATTCAGTTTTCCCTTCAAATAGCCAAGTCCGCCACCTAAAGTTTCGAAAAAAAACATGATCAACATTGCAACACTCATTGTCGGGTTTCCCAGTAGCCGTTTCCAGTTCTTATAAAAAACCGGCCTCATAAAATATATTGTTTTCGAACTAATTGGCGATATACCGTGTTTTTCCAGATATTTTGAACTCCTCAAACCATAATAATATTTTTTTCTAACCAGAGAAAATAGATTCTTCACCCGTTCGTAATGATAAATGAGTGGTTTTACTCTAATAATCTCATAGCCTTTCTTCTTTACATTTTCAGGCAAATCCCAATCTTCTGGTCCTGTAATACTTTCATCGTAACCACCAACTTTTTCAAAAGCTTTCCTTCTAATAAATCTTGCGGCGTCAACCGATTCGTCTCCTGACAAATTGTAAAAGGACCGTTCGTATGCTTTGACCTTTTCCCAAAAACTGTTTGCTATTGACTGCTCAGGAATGATTATACCTCCTATTTTTGGATTTTCTTCAGCTTTTTTTACACACTCCGATATAACTTTCTTGGTTAGTTGCATATCAGCATCCAAAAAAAGAATATATTCGCCTCTCGATTTTTTTGCGCCATAATTTCTCTGAGCGCTTCGCTCAGGCCCATACCTATAAATACTTTTAGTATATTTTTTTGCAATCTCAACTGTTTTGTCAGTAGAGTTATTGTCGACAACAACCGTTTTAATATTTTTGTAAGTCTGGTTTTTAATACTTTCTAAAAGCCTTGCAAGCACGTCTTCCTCGTTTTTTGTAGTTATTATTATTGCTACCAAAGCCTTTTTTGAGAACTGTTTATCTAGTTTATTCATTTAAATAAGGTGAAAAATCGAATCATCAAAACCCAGTTCAATAAACACCAAGGTTTTTAAGCCACACAGTTTTTTTGACTCAACTTACCTTTTTCTACATCCAAAGCACTTGTGACTGTGCACTTATAAATAAGTTGATTAAGTAACTAATTATACAAACTTAATCTTTCTTGCTGCAAAGAAAAGCATCTTAAACAATAGCAAGCCATGTTTAAATCTGCTTATATTCGTCGTACCATATGTTCTCTCTTTATACCTTATAGGAACCTCAGTAATTTTTAAATTAAGTCGCGCCGCACCAAAAATTAAATCGTAATCCCCGAACGGATCAAAATCTCCAAAGACTTTTCTATTTTTTTCAATTTTTTTGTAATGAGTTTTAGTTATTACTTTTGTTCCACACAGAGTATCTTTGATTTTTTGCCCCAATAGATAAGAAAAAGCCCAACTAAAGAATTTATTACCAAGATAGTTTAAATCTCTCATAGCTTGATCTTCCATGGGGTATACCAGTCTAGAACCCATAACAAGATTCCCTTTCCCCTGAGCCACTGCGTCATAAAATTTGGGTAATTCTTTAGGTTCGACCGTTAAATCGGCATCAAGTATCATTAAAAGCTCATTTTTGGCCTTAGAAAATCCTAGCCTAACCGCATCTCCCTTACCCTTGCCTTTTTGTTTAAAAAGAAATATTTTGTACGGCCCGTTATATTTTTCAATTTCTTCCTGAATAGCCTCATAAGTTTTGTCTTTGGAGTGCCCTTCAACAAAAATAACTTCTGTAAAGCGGCTCATGTTAGGAATTTTCTTGATTACTCCCGGCATATTTCCCGCCTCATTTCTTGCTGGAATTACAACACTAACAGAGTAGTCTTTAATTTTGGGTTTTAACCTGTAAATTGAGTAGTTGTTAAAACACAAATAATTTATTAACGGAAAAGGAGCAATGTAACGATTAACTAAATCGGAAATTAATGGAATTTTGTAAGGAATAAGCACTTTCTTAATTGATTTAATTTTCTCAAAGTCTTCTAAATAAAAAAAGTTGTCAACATCCCCCTCAGTCAACCAATTTGGTTCTTTAAACGACGGATGTTTCAAGCCAACTTTCTCTATCAAACTATGGAGTGGTCTCCAGAAAAAATTAAAATATGATACAACGACTCGCGTGTCCTCATCACAGAATCGTTTTATTTGTTTTATCAAGCCTTGAAGATCATCGATATCGGAAGACGTGTGAGAAAATATAATATAGTCAAATCTTTTTATGGCTGGTAATTTTAAAGGTTTATTAAATAAAAGTATTGGAACTTTAGATAACTTTTTATTAGCGTACTTTACAAGGCCGTCATCAAATTCCACACCCACTTTTGATTTATTAGGTAATGATTTCAATAATTCTCCACCACGGCAACTAAACTCCAGAACAGAAGCGTCTATTGGAATAATATTTCTAATTGAGTGTTGATACTCTAAGTGATAGTAGTTATTTAATCTGTAATACTTTTTCCAGATTTCGGTTTTATTCGCAGAAATTTTATCCATACAAGTCCCACTTATTATACGTAAAGTTGGGTTAAATTTAAAACATTGTTAATTTATACTTTAAACTGTATATTTTAACTGCGTAACTTATATGATTATCATAACAGGAGTAACTGGTTTTATAGGTAAAAGTCTTATTAAAAAATTAGTAAAGAAATATCCCAAAGACCAGATAATTTGTCTGGTTAAAAATGATGCGCCAGTGTACGAAAAAGAAGGCTTCAATTTGTTAAAAAAACTTAAGTTAAAATATATATTAGTCGACCTTAAAACGGGTGAAGGTCTTCCAGATTTTGAAACAGAACCAGAATTAGTCATCCACATGGCAGCCAACACCCATACTGTAGATAAAGAGCGTTTTTGGTCCTATCTTTT
>CAYTOP010000001.1:45196-49273 GCA_964439585.1 uncultured Gammaproteobacteria bacterium | reverse complement strand
GTGGTATTGTTGCTGGGATCAATTACTTGGCCGTACGAGTGGATAAATCTCTCCTTATAATTTTTCCACGAGTCAGCCAAATATATATCTTCCAGGTTTTTACGTTTAAAAATGCTCATCCAATCACCGTTCGTTGAAATGTAACTATTGAAATCTAAGTATGAGGTTGTCTTACGGCTCCATGTGATAATTTCCTTAGAGTCATTAAGTGCTTTCTTAAGGTCATTCTGTGTGCCTTCACCAACTTGTTTTAACATTTCATGAGACAAGGTAATATATTCGACTTTCTTGAAGTCGCCTCCATATTTACCTTCTTTTACTTCAGGATCATAGCTTATCTTCCAAAACCAATCAGCATTAGGAAAAGTTTTATCGTTAACATAACCTTTTTCTTTCAAATCTACATACATATAGTTATCGATAACAATATAAGCATCTTCGGGGACATTCTCTTTTACCCATGTTATTGCGCTAATCTGGGGTTCGGTTTCGTTTCTTGTAAACTCGCCGTTATTGATAGACAAAAATAGCCCAAAAATTATAAGACAGCTGACAAATAAACCCCCACGATATGTCAACTTATTGCCCATGGACAGCTTTTCAACTATGAACTGCCACACTTGAGCAATCAATAAAGCAAAAATAGGAATTAATGGAACAATATAAAAACCGATAACCAACCCGCCTCGTATCAAAAAAAAGACAAACAGCAAAGCAAAAATTGTCGGTGCTCTAAAATACTTGTACTTTATACTCAAAAGTGTAGCTGCTATCATTGAGGCTGTTCCAAGCACAACAATATATTTATCCTTTGATAGCCAATCTTGTAAGTTCCCATAAAAATCACTACCTTTTCGCCAAAACGGTAAACTTGTCCCTCTTACCATTTGCCATTTAAAACTCGTCAACATGCTCACGTGATCGCTTTCATTACCCAAAAACCCCACAGGAAAAAATTCGTTTTTCAACAATGCATAAAGAAAATATGTTGAAATTACACTTACTGCCGCAACGATGAAATTAATCATAGTAAATTTTCTATTATGCGAATCCGAGTTTACGTAAATTAGATAAAGATACAGAGGTATAAAAAATATAGCGTTTTCCTTCGTTAACACCGCAAAACCGAAAAAGATAGCACTCAAAAGTGAGCTACTAATTTTCAGATTCTTTTTAATTATCAGTGCGATAGACAAAAATACCCAAAATGTCATGATATTGTCCAGCAACACTCGTCTTTGGAAGTAAATACCCAGCGGTGATAAAGAATATATCAAAACACTAATAATACCAACCTCTTTCTTTCCACTTAGTTGCCTCGCAACGTAATAAAGCAAAAACGTGGTGGCAAGATGAAGTACAAGCATTAAAACGCGACCCGAATTCACTGACGGCCCAAATGTAAAAAAGCCTCCAGTCAACTTTACCCAAAGTGCAATAAGCATCCACCCAAACGGCGCATGGTCATACCAATAAGTATACGGAGCAAGTTTCCCCTCCTTCAAAATTGACCATTCCTGAGACATATAATTGCCTTCATCATTTTCGTAATACGGAAAACCAAACATATTAATTCCATGCGCAAAACCGGATATCAGCAACAGTGCCACAACCATAACCATCTCTTTTTTTCTATTAAGTAGTTTTTTGAACATATTTAACGTTTACCCGATGCGCATTTAAGTGTTTTGTTTTCTCCCACTCGTTAGTATTTAACACGAATCGCAGTACTGCTCGCACTGAGGAATAAGTCAAAACACCAACGTACGGAAAATACGTCATAAGTATTTTTAAAGGCAGCATCCAACTAAACTTTAGTCCGTAAGTTTTTGTAAATTCCCGTAAAGCTAATATCTGTACTGATATTATTGTTAATAACAAATAAAACGGAATGTAGGTAAGCATCGCCAATGCAACCAGTGAACGAAACATGAATCCGGCTACTAAACCGAAAGGAATATACAACAAGATAAAAATAGGAAAAAAGGGGGCAAGTAGAATATATAGGCTTACTAATTTTTGACGAAACAACGGTAATCGTAGCCAATCACCCTTAAAAAGTATTTGCAAAAATCCCTGATCCCATCGGGTTCTCTGTTTAATAAAACTTTTTATAGTTGCTGGAGTCTCCTCCTTAGTCGTGTGCCTCTCATCATAAATTACTTTCGTTTTTGCTCCAGCTAATGTTAATCTCAAGCCGATATCAGCATCCTCGGTTAGAATAGTCTCGTCCCAACCGCCAACATCGTTTAGCAGCTCCTTGCGAAAAAAAACTGTGTTACCACCCAAAAATGACACCCTGCCTACATCAGAAAAAAAATGCAGCCCAGACTTAAACCATAAATAATATTCCAAGACATTCAATGGAGAATACCAGTGCGCATCGTAATTCATTAGTTGCACACCAGATTGAACAATATCAACTTTGTTCTTCAAAAGAACCGTATTTACAATTTTATATATATCAGGATGAGGTTCATCCTCAGCATCAAAAATTGAAATAATTTGATTTTTGGCATATTTTAATCCCCAATTTAAACTGACGGGTTTATTTATCGGGTATACCTCACCCAAAGTTAAAACCATGCAGTTGTATTTCCCCAGCTTAGTAACAATATTTTTTGCTTCAGTTATTGTTTGGGTGTCATCATGTCTACAAACAATGATGATTTCTTTCATGTCGTCTGGATAATCAATCTTGTCAATAGCTCTCACCGTATCCTCAATAACTTTTTCCTCATGCCGCACCGGAACGATTGCGGAGAACGTATATGCAGGTTTCAAATACTTTTTAGGTGACTCCCGACGTTTAGCCTGGATTGGATTCTCCCACGCATACAGCATCCACACAAGCGTAATTACCCCAACTGCTGTTAGCATAACTGAGCACAAAAGAAGAATTAATTGGACAGCCGACAAGGAAGAAATGAATGACTGCTCAAGTGTTCTTATAAAGTAAATACTTACTCCTGGTATTAAAGTTATAGATAACAATTTTTTAGTTTTAGACACAACATCCCTCCTTTATCTTGTTAAAACATTTCGTTTGGTGTTAACTACATACTTTATTGAAGCGACACACGTTGCTAGTTAATTTTAGGGCGGGGTGGGTGCTGTCGATTTTGCCTGAGGTTTGACAGCACCCCTATTAAATTTTTATTAATGCTTTCTACATCTCCACCATCGCCTTGTAGCAACCATTCCTTGTTTCTTAATTTCTTAAAATGAAATTTCTTAAAATGAAGTTCACCACTTTTTTTACGCCAGTACTTTTTAGCATCTTTTTCTATAAAAGAAAGGTCAATTTGCCCGCCTACATAAACTGCAGCTAACAAAGCGAATACTAAAACCCCTAGACTAACTAACATCAATTTCACCCCCTTTTGTAAAATCAATATACAATTTATTGATAGTTGTCATGTTTACTTTTAATATAACCATTAAACATAAGGCCAACAACCAATAAAATGTAAGAATTACGTAAGAACCTAAACTTGCTTTAAAATGAGATAATTAATTATGGAAGCAAAATTATTGATAGTTGAAGACGATAAAGCTCTCCAGGGGGTTTTAGTGGAATTTCTTAGAAATGAAGGTTTCATAGTTACCACCGCCGATACGGGATCCGATGCTTTAAGAAAAATAGAAAAGAATCTGTTAGACTTGGTATTGCTCGACTTGGGTCTTCCTGATATTCAAGGTGAAACTATTCTCAAAAAAGTTAGGGGTGATTACCCAGACTTACCAATTATCATACTTACCGCCAAGTCTAAACCTGAAGAGGTTGCAGATGGTTTAAATTTGGGGGCGGACGATTATCTACCTAAACCATTCGCAGCAGAAGAATTGCTGGCACGCATAAATGCGAGAATCAAAAAGGCAAAAACTAAAAACGATACCATTACGGTTTCCGACTTAACACTTAATCTCTCAAAAATGGTTGCAAAAAGGGGTTCTAAAAATATTAGTTTAACAAAAACAGAGTTCGAACTTTTGAAATTCCTAATGGAAAATAAGGGAAGAGTGCTGAGTCGAGAAATTATTCTAAACAATGTTTGGGGCTATACAACTGAAATT
>CAYTOP010000001.1:16489-45186 GCA_964439585.1 uncultured Gammaproteobacteria bacterium | reverse complement strand
ATTGAAAGCAGAGTTGTTGATGTCTATATGGGCTACTTAAGAAAAAAAATAGACAAAAAATATACCAATAAATTAATTAAAAACAAACGGGGTTTTGGATACTATTTTGATGCTTAGAAAAATAGATAATAAACAGTTTTCCGATACGATTCTAATTTATTCTCTGGTAACAGCTATTTCACTTTCTGTATTTTTTCTCCAAGTTCATTTTGTAGATGTTTCTCTTTGGTTTATTGTATTAATTTATCTATTGGTTTTTTTGGCTTTACATAAATTATTTGACTACAAGGCCTTTATATACTCGTTTCTCATTTCCCTTATATTTCAAGTAGCTCACATCATTGCTAACCCAAACATAAACGGCTCAAGAAATCTAACCATATGTATATTAATAGTCCTATCGGGTATTTATTATCTGCTTATACAAGAAGTGGCAAAGCGAAAACAGCTATACACCTCTGCTTCTGAAAAACATTTCAAAAGCCTAGTTAATTATAGTCTTCAACCTTTAATAGTGAAAAACAAGAAAGGTGAAATTATATTTACAAGTGAATCAATCAAAGAACTTTTGGGGCTTAAACAAAATGTTAAAAGTGGCACTTTAATAGACATATTTCTACACCCAGATGATGTGAGCCGTCACAAACACTTTCTTAAAGATATCATAAGTAACCCATTCGAAAAGAAATCAATAGAATTAAGAATGAAAAAAGGTGATACAAACTGGATTTGGGTTAAGAATGAATCGATAAATTTACTAAAACAAAAGGATATAAAGGCAATCGTTTCTAGTATTCAAGATATTAGTTTCCAAAAGGAACTAGATCGTGAGAAAGTAGATATCATCCATGAAGAGAAGAAAGCCAGAGAGCTAGCTGAGCGTGCTTTAAAAGAACGGGATGAATTCATTTCAATTGCAAGCCACGAACTCAAAACCCCTCTAACCACTATCACGTTACAGCTTCAATCGACTCTTAGACGTATACTTACGCAATCGCTAGCAGACTTCTCCGGCAGTGCTTTGCTTAATTCGCTACAAATTGCTGAAAAACAAAGCCAGCGACTAGCAACTCTTATTAGCGACCTTCTTAACGTTTCTTTAGCAAGTGTGGGTAAATTCAGCTTAAAAAAAGAAAAATTGGATCTCGTTGTCTTGGTTCAGTCACTAATTCAGAGATTCGAGCAAGAAATTATACTATCCGGTTGCAAGGTCAACTTCGAAATTAGAAATCAAAATATAATTGGCAATTGGGACAAGGTGCGAATTGAACAGGTAATAACCAATATTTTCATCAACGCTATAAAATATTCTAACAAAAGCGATATCAACATAAGTGTTTACCAGAATGAAAAATGGGCATTAGTATCAATAAAAGATAAGGGTAAAGGCATTGACAAAAAATACCAAGAAAGCATATTTGAGCCTTTTAAACGCTTAAAAACAGACGAAAATTCTGAAGGACTCGGTGTTGGCCTTTTTATAGCAAAACAAATTGCATTAAGTCACGGTGGAGATGTCAAGGTTAACAGCGAACTTGGCAAAGGTTCTGAATTTATACTTTACCTCCCCCTTCCATTCATCAATTAGACTACAAAACTGGCTCCAGATGGTTAGTCAACTTTTTACTTTTTTTATTGACATCTTTTTTTTAAAGTGTCACCATGAAACTAAGCAGCAAAGGGGGTGATAGAAAATGGCAAAAAAGCAAGAATCAAATCGAGTCCACGCTCTTGTTTTGGCCGCGTCAACAACTGCCTTATTGCTTTCCTTTTGGATGTTCGTCCGCTCAACAGTGGATGCATCACCAAATCCTAACCCAGGAACAGCAAATGCCAGTGAGTGTGATACTTCTGGAAAACAGGTTGTTAATGTTACCGAGAAGATCGTACAAACCGTTGACTCCGGTGAAGGTGGCAACTACTGGGCTTTTGACAATTTAAACAGGCACATCCAGGTATGGCAAGTAAATGACAGTACCTATTGTGCCCTAGTTCAAAACGAAGGTACTTTTGACTCCCAAGCAGGTCAGAAAAGCCCAGGTAACACAGGAACTCTAACTGGCAAGGAAGATGGTAATTTCAAAGGTGGATATCGAGCAACAATTACTGGAGTATTTAAAGATAATCCAAGTTGGAAAACCAACGGCTCGGTCGGCACCCATGATTACCAATGTAATATTGCAGGCAGCTGTGGAAATTACGTAAGTTGGGTTGATCAGTATTTTGGGCCGGGAGCACAGTTTAGCTATGAATGGTGGGGGTGGACATACAGATACAAAAACAACACTTGGGTTAATGCCAGTGACGGCAACTCCGGAGATATACTTTAAAAAAGTATGACCAGTCTATTAAAACTAACCAATCCTGAAAGTTGGGTTGGTTAGTTTTTTTGTCAACAGCTGATTAATATAGGACTTGCAACATCCTACAATCGCAAAATCCTATACTTATACCAATAATTAATTGGTTTGCTAAGAAGAGCACACACAACCTCAAATGTTTACTAGCTTGCGCTATCCTATATAATTAAATATATGAAAAAAGCTGCCGTACTTCTCACAGTTTCAGTGCTTCTTGCAAGTGCTTCTACCACATTTGCTACAAATTATGCCGATATAAACAATAATGTTAATGTGGAAACTAACGGAAGTGATACAAACTCATCAGTGTCCATAAGTAACAACGTCAACACCAATTCCAACACTGAAAGCTCTAGCAAAACCAATACCAGTGTGAGCATTCATCAAGAGGGCGAAGGTACGTCCGAAGTCACCATAAACGGTAAAACTTACAAGCAAGATGGTCCGGGAGATATTAATATTAACGAAAACAGTGAGTTAGAGGATGATAAACAGTCTGCAACTCCAGAAGCTTCCCCCACTCAACATGAAAAAGATGTGGAAACTGAAGCCATCAAGTCCTCAGTGCTAGAAAATATACGTGAAGAATTAAAAAGCATTCAAGAATCCATTAAGCAATTCTTCGTAAATCTTTCACATCTTCTTGGCCGCAAAGATAGCTAATTCGCCTCCAAATCACCCGGCAATCTCGCATTAGAAGTTACAACCAAAACATTTGTTAAGCCACAACACTTAAAAGTGTTATAGTAAAATATGACTTACTTTCAGTCTATTATTCTGGGGTTGGTTGAGGGTGTCACTGAATATCTTCCAATTTCTTCAACATTCCATCTTATCTGGACGTCAAAGTTATTGGGTGTTGCTCAAACTGATTTCCAAAAAGCTTACGAAGTCATAATTCAAGGAGGTGCAATCCTTGCCGTCTTACTTTTATATTTAAACACTTTTTTGACCAATAGAAAACTGTTGTTAAAAATTTTCTATTCGTTTGTTCCTACTGCAATACTTGGTTTCCTCCTATATAAAATCATTAAGGGATCGTTTTTTGAGAATTATCAGCTACAACTTGCTATTTTTGCATTTGTTGGTCTATTTTTCATGTTCTATGAGGCGTTCGTTTCTAAATTAAACCTTAAAAAGAATCTTGCTGACCTATCTACTCGCGACGCATTAATTATCGGATTCATTCAGGTTCTGGCAGTTTTTCCGGGAGTATCACGCGCCGGAGCCGTAATTGTAGGCATGATGGTTTTAAGAGTCAAACGCGATGAAGCAGCAAAATATTCCTTTCTCTTGGCCGTCCCCACACTCCTTGCGGCCTCAGCATTAGACCTTTACGTGTCGCTTCCCACACTCGTTTCGCATCCGGAAAACATGGGATTTTTGATCGTGGGCTTTATAACCTCTTTTATAAGTGCACTTTTCGTAGTTAAGTGGTTAATAAATTTCTTACAAAAACATACTCTGGTGGCTTTTGGTATTTACCGATTAATCTTAGCTAGTTCGCTTTTCCTGTTATTCTTCAAACAAGGCGGGGAGTTTTTATAAGAGCCTTAATATTTTCAGATAGGTTTAAGACGGCACAAAACACAACTTAGCTCTAAATTTAGAGCTTGTGGTGGAATATGGCCACTTCCCTCCAACAAGCTCAACAAACAAAAAAGTTAATCCTTACAAATATCACCTTGATACAGAAATAGTTGAGTTTTCAGCCCCACAAGAGCCGATTGTTATTATTCCATTTGCCATAGTTACGCTATATCCAGTAGTCGTGCTACTCCCCGCTGATGGATCTAGCGGAATAGAGGCTATATAGCTTGATAGTTCGCTAGATAGATCAAGACAATCAACGGCAGCACCTGTACAAAGTGTCGCGCCTGTCCCAGTACACGTACCAAGCTGAGACAAAGCCAAAGTTCCACCAGATGGTAAGCCACACGTTGATAAATCATTGTCAACAATACACTCGTGAACAGCAGTTAGAATCTGGTTAACATCATTCCATCGACGTGCGTTTCTTGTATCTTCCAACCTCTTTGCAGGATTTAATGCTGCAAACACTACAACCAAAAGAATAGACAATATTGTTATGACCAAAAGAAGCTCAATCAATGTAAAACCTTTTTTCAGTTTGTTTAGGTCCACACTTATCACCTCCTCTCCGGTGAAGTAGCACTTAGTGCACTTCACAGAATCCCATGAGATGCTTTTGCTTATCTCATATAGGGACCAAAGTTATAATCTAGTATACGCATAATTAATTCGTACTTGTCAACCACCACTCAATCTTTTTCCTACAATAATAATGGCATCATAGGCTGAAGAGTCTTCAAGATTATCATCCGATAGTGACATATCATAATCACTGTTTAAGGCTTTGTTTATAACTTCAAAAAGAAAATCCGGTGCCCCCTTTTTAACTCTCACCTCTGTTTTGACAAAACCAGACGAGGAAGCATTGGTGGTATCAATTTGTTCAAAACCCTCGAATTTCAATGTATCGGCAACACTTGCCGCTTCCCCAGCCACTCCGGAGCCGTTTTGAACTTGAAGCGCATAACCTGTTAAATCACTGACCGATTTGGAAGTCATAGTTCGCCCAGATCGAAGGAACTCTCGGCGAACTTCACCGCCTTCGTCGGCAGGTATAGTTACTGCAACTTCAGTTGATAATTTGTTATTATCCGGTGTCTTTTCACCCAGGAAGCTCTTGTATATGAAATAACCACCAACTCCAATCAAAACTAGGATTACTACGATTAAGAAAATAATAACTGTAGATTTTGTTTTTGATGATTCTTTAACGTTCTCCAGCTCTATTTCATTCACACCTTCCTTGATTTTATTTGCCTCATCCTCTGTCATTGTCAATTTTAAATTCAAAACATTCTCATCACGGCCTGTGGTGTCTTCTTTAAGAGCAATTCCCACTAGTGGGTTGACATCTCGAGTTTTGGCAATCGCTTCTGGTTCTATAGCTTCAACTGACATATTAACGTTTTTGACTGCTTTGCCCAAAATTTGGTAAAAACTTTTAACCAGAGCAAAAATTATGACATCCTTAGCTTTATCCGTCTTATCATCTTTTTCTGAATCAACTTCCTTATAATCCCATTGCGCCCCTGACAATTCTTCTGGAATTTTTGATGCGATTTCATCCCAAATATAGTCACGCACTTTTTCTCTTGCGACATCTGCAGGTACTATTAGTCGCACAACATAACTTAATTCATCACTAACCAAAATTCTAAAACTTTTGGTTTTAAATTTTTTAATTATTTCAGCAAAAACTAAATCCAGAGTTTCCTCTTTCCAGCCAAACTCATAAGCTTGTCCTATTTTTGACTTGGCCGTAGGGTTAACTTCAGCAACAACAATCTTATCTTTGGAAATGGCGATAACCTTTTTCATAAACCTCTTCTAAGGAATCTCAGACCAGCTAATTACATTGACAGCGTCTCCGGATAATTTCGTTATTACCTGAACTTGTTTTGTATAATCCGAAACGCTTGAGATTTGGCCTACCACTAATATTGTTCTATCCTCACCCGTCCCACTAACATTTATATTACATGCCCCATTTCCCACATTCAAAGTTCCCCCACCATAACTCGAATCATCCTTAAGGCGGAACAAAGCTTCTTCAACACAACTTTTTGACACAAGTAAAGCTAACTGACCATTTTTAAAATCTGCCGAACTTTTGACTTCATCAACACCAAGAAGTGATACCGAAACCGCAATTCCCAATGCAATGGCAGAAATAATTAACATGCTCGTTAGAGCCATAAAACCGCCCAAGCGTTTTTTAGTTTTGATATAGTTATTTTCGATAAATTCTTCTTTCATGGATTATTTCAAATACAGCAACACGTATCAGCGTTTGCCCCGCCCGTACAATACACATCCCCACCAGGCAAATAAATTTCACCGCTACTAGAGCAGCTCTGAGCATTTTTCCTACATGTTCCGGTTGTGTACCCACCACTCGTACAAACTGTAGTACAAGATCCCGGAGCTGGCGTGGCTGTGGGTGTAGGTGTTTGGGTTGGAGTTGCAGTGGGTGTGGGCGTTCCCCCACTAGACGCCGCAAATTGTATCTGTGAAGCCACGTTCGATCCGTCACTTAGCACATATGTAATATCCAATGTTGCACCGTCCATCGACGCGTCGAAGGTTATAAAATCGATATCAACTAGTCCCGCCGAAACCCCAACCGAATAATCTGTTAAATCAAGAATAGTTCCACTTGCCGCTGAACCTACCCACTCAATCGACCCTCCGCCTATTTGAACTCCGGTTACATTTTCACCACCACCCGTACCCGACCAAGAAATAACCATTTTATCGATTGCGAAATCGCTCGTTCCGGTATTTTGCACTACCAAACCAGTAAGGCTGGTTCCGGAAATCAAACTTTCATTGGTGTAATCAAAAAGAGCCTGTCTTGCCTCGTTAAACTGCCCATTAAGTTCGATTGAACTTTCTACGGAAGTCTCGGCAGTTGTTTCACCAGCTAAGGCTTGTTGCGATTGAGTCATGCTCAAAGCAATTTTTATATTTTTGGAACTATTATCAGAAGATGTGTAATTTACAAAAGTCAAAGAATTTACAAGAACCTGATTGGATGTTAAATTGTAAGGCCCTAGACCATTCGAAGTGAGTTGAATTGAGTCACCAGTTAATTCGATTGTTGTGAACGTACCATCACCTGCATCTAATATTATTAGCCCAGACCCAACACTAACAATGTCTTTTGCACGTCTTATTTCGTAGGCTATCCTTGTCATTGCAATCCTCGCGTTTTCTTGGACAATTTGCTGGTTATACGACTTCTCCCTGCCATAAATAATGTTCCATACAAATCCTATTGCTGCAGTCACAAAAATTGACACGAGTGCAACATATAAAATTAACTCCACTAAAGTAAAGCCTGTCTGTATTTTTAATATTTTATGTTCTCTTTTTCTCATCAAAGTCTAGTAAATTCACGGTAAACAACAACAAGTTGTATTTGGCGGGGACCCACAATATTGGTCGCCAGCGGGCAGGTTTGTTTCTCCGCTTTGTACACACTGGTTTGTGTTCCTCCTGCAAGTACCTGTTGAATAACCATTACCAGCACAGAAAGCACTACAACTTGCATACGGAACAGGTGTTGCAGTGGGCAAAGGTGTAACTGTTGGCGTAGGGGTTGTGCCAGCACCCGTCTCGCTCACACCCTGCCAATTAGTTAAGTAAGATATAAAAGTTACACTTGAAACCTGGGTCGGATTAAAATTCCACGATACAATAGTTGTAACTTTCTTGGTATTTGGATCAATTGTTCCACCAGTATCTACGATGTCGCCACTCGCATTACGTTCAACGGAAGATATGTGTGTAACCCTATCATAACCCCCCGCTAGCGAATCGCTTGAGGCGTTAAACGCCCAAATCCCACCCGTTTCCGTAAGACCATAATCGCCGTCAGTCAAATTCCCCAAGTTGCTCCACGACTGGTTTCGAATAGAGACAACTGCATTCTGTCCCTCGATAGCATACAGCGAGGCAGTAGTTTCACCCTCCGCAAGTTTTGAAGATAAAAAAGAACCCAAAATGGTAATAACACTCGCACCAGCTATAATTAAAAAAATTGAAACAGCAACAACCACTTCCACCACGCTTTGACCTGAATTTGCTAACTTGGAATCTCTATCAGTTAACATCAACAACCCCCACTTCATTGACCATTACTGTATGGCTTTCCCCAATTTCATTACCTAGCGTAATTATCTGTGTCGAGCTTGGATTGCCGGTCAATTTGTCAAAGACTAACTCAAACGAACTTATTGTGATTTTCTGCGGAATCGTAAATTTCACATCGTAATTGGGATCGCGGCTTGCGTAATTGGCTCCCATAAACTTCACAATCTCGGTGCCTGTCACAGCAACTCCCCAAGTGCTGTCCTCCTTACCCGACATCGAATTTATCTGCGCAGTTCTTAGCGCCGAAACCACCTCATTCACATTATTTTGAAGATCGTTTCTAGTTAAAAAACTTGTACCCACTGAAGCAACGGGAACAGCTAATAGGGTAACTATTGAAACAGTTAAAAGCAGCTCAATTAGAGTAAATCCAAATTTAATGCTGCTTTTTCGAGGAAGCTTCCAAACAATCTTCATACATTATATTTATTATCGTCGTATTGAACCTGTTAACTGATATATCGGTGAAATTATCGAAAGTGCAATAAAACCAACCACCAGCCCGATTGTGACTAGTAATATAGGTTCTAAAATCGTCGAAAAGTTTTTGCTCATATCATCCACCTCGTCATCGTAAAAACTGCTCAAATAAAGTAGAGATTCATCGAGTTTCCCTGTTTTTTCGCCAATTGCAATCATTCTAGAAACTAAAGGAGGAAATTCGGTGTACTTACCTTTTTTCATGGTTTCTCCGATATTTTTACCTTTCGACAAACTTTTCGAAATAGTCATCAAATCATTTTTAAATCGCAAATTGCTAATAGTATCAGAAGTAATTTCTAGTCCACGAACAATAGGTACTCCACTTTTAACCAATGTTCCCAAATTTCTTGAAAAACGCGCAAGCTGACCATTGAGCAGTAAAGGACCCAGCAATGGAAGTTTCAAAATTAGAGAGTGCCAATGTGGTTTTATGCTTTTCGAATTTAATACTAGTCTTAGTCCGATTATACAAACAATGAGTCCCACAAAAATAAGTGCTCCATAATTTTTCATAAGGTTAGCAAATACTATTAAAATCTTAGTTGTAAACGGCAGCTCCACGTCAAAAGACTTAAAAAACTCTACCAGTTTTGGAAGAACATAAAATGATATGAAGCCACCCATAATTAAGGTAGCAGCCAAAACAATTAGCGGATACATCATCGCACCCTGTATTTTTTTTCGTAGGTTATAATCTTTTGACAGTTGTTGCGCAAGAAACTCTAGATTTTCTTCCAAAGTACCAGACTCTTCCCCTATTTCAACCAGGCTTATATAAAACTGATCAAAAACCTTTGGAAACTTCTTAAGAGAATCCGCCATCGATTTGCCATTATTAATATCATCCAAGACTGATTTTTGTACCGATCTAAAATACGGGGCATCTGTTTGTTCTATCAAAGTATCGATGGCCTCAGCTATTGGAATTCCAGCCTTGACCATAGTTGCTAAATGTTTGGTAAACAAAAGTCTTTCTTGATGTCCAACTCTCTTGATAAATGCAATTTCTGGATTAAGATTCATTTCATTCTTTGGTTACACGCAATACTTCATCTAAAGTTGTTATCCCTTCTTTGACTTTTTGAATGCCATTTTCAAGCATAGTTTCCATTCCCGAGGAAACTGCAATTTTCATAATTTCGTTAGCATCTATTCTTTTTACTACGGCTTCACGAATAGCATCATCAACCACCAAAACTTCATAAATTCCTTCACGGCCTGTGAAGCCCGTATCGTGGCACACATCGCATCCTCTGCCCTCATAAACCCTAATAGTCTTATTCTCACCGAAATATTTCTTTATCAAAGTTTCGGAAATACCCTCGATAGAACCTTTTGAAGCAAGATCGACTTCTTTTGATAATCTACATTTAACGCAAATTCTTCTCACCAATCGTTGGGCTATTATTAAATTGACAGTTGATGCCACTAAATATGGCTCTACTCCCAAGTCCAAAAGTCTTGGAATGGAAGTTGCTGCATCGTTCGTGTGGAGTGTAGATAAAACCAAGTGTCCAGTCATTGCAGCATTTATGGAAATATCTGCCGTTTCTTCATCGCGAATTTCTCCGACCAAAATAATATCTGGGTCTTGCCTTACAATCGACCGTAAGCCTGCTGCAAAGGTCAGATTTGTCGTTGAATTAACCTGAATTTGGTTAACTCCCTCTATATCATATTCAACCGGATCTTCGATGGTCATAATATTAACAACACGTTTATTCAAAAGTTTGAGGATTGCATAAAGCGTGGTCGTCTTTCCTGAACCTGTGGGGCCTGTTGCAAGGATCATGCCATGCGGCTTGTTATATGCATCCATAACTTTTTTAAGATCAGCCTCGGAGAAACCAAGGTCCTGAAGTGAGAACTGCCTTGAAGTTTCCGATAAAAGCCGCATAACAATTTTCTCTCCATCTGTTATTGGAACAATGGAAACACGAATATCCAAATTTTCATCTTCTAGTCTGGCGCTCAACTTCCCATCCTGTGCAGATTGGTGTTCATCAGTTCGCAGTTTAGCCATCACTTTTACTCTGGTTACGATTTGCTCATGCAAAAACTCTGGAAGTTTAATAATGTCGTGAAGGATGCCATCAATTCTAAATCTAACTACTGACTTATCATCAGCTGGTTCAATATGCACATCCGAAGCTTTATTTTGGTGAGCATATTTAATAATCGTGTCAACAATTTTAATTATCGACGGTTCAGCCTTCTTGGTTCCCTGAGCTTGCTTAACACTTTCTTCGATAATATCTCCAAAGACTTCTTGCATGTCTTTCGCATAAAGATTTATAGCTTCGGCAATACCTCGTTTCGTCGCGTAATAAGTAACCACAGGTATGCCTACTTTCTTGCTAATAAATTCTGAAGTTTGATTATCCGAAGGATCGCTCATTGCAAGATGAAGGCCTTGTTTGTCCTTCCTAAAAGCAATCACGTGTTTTGCTTTAGCGTAAACTTCTGGAATTACTTTAAGTACGCTTTCATCAATCGCAATCACCTTAAGATCAACAAATGGATATGAGATTAGGTCAGCGATTACTTTTCCCAAATTTGTATCCGAAACAAGATCACTTTTTACAAGGATCTCATAAAGTGGGGCTGCCAATTGTTTGCTCTCATCGAAGGCAGCTTTCAACCTTTCAGGGTCGATTACTGAAAGTTCTTTTAACGCAGTAAATAGCTCCTCGTTTGTATAAAGCCTCATACTTCCATGATAACAATACTCTTGCCTTATTTAAAGCTTCAGGATGTTTACCACTATAAATGAATATTATATCGGGGTTTGGCAGTGGTCATTCGCCAACAATAGCTTTTATCTTTTCCAAAACCTTAGCCATCGAGAGATCGGTTTTAACAATATAATCACTGGCTCCCAATGATTTCGCCTTTTCAATATCTTCTTTTTGTCCCAAGTTTGAAGCAACAATGCAAGGAATATCTTTCCATTTTTCGGACGACTTAAGCTCGCTAAGAGCTAAAAAGCCATCTTTTTTGGGCATTACTAGATCTAAAATAATAAGATCCGGAGTAAACTCACCAAGAACTTTAAATAATTCTTCTCCATCTGAGGCTATCTTCACCTCGTAGTTTGATTTTGTTAATTTTACTCGGTAGGCGTTAACCAAAAACTTATCATCTTCAGCAACTAATATTTTTTTCATCTATTTTTCAAGTTTTCTTTTACCTTTTTGACAACATCAGATATTTTCCAATCTGTTTTAATCAAATAATCGTTAATACCACTTGCTTTACTCTCTTTAATAGATTCGGCATCGCTCAAATTACTCAATATCAATACTGGGACCTTTGCTCCCCATTCATCTTCTCGAATTCTGTCAAGCACTGTAATACCATCCATAATGGGCATTACAATATCTAAAAGAATTAAGTCTGGATGTTTATCTAAAGCGAATTCCAAACCTTCTGCTCCATCAATAGCAATAAACACTGAAAAACCAGATCGCTCAAGTTTCCTTTTCAAAGCGTCAGCTAAAAGTTTTTCATCTTCAATTATTAATATTGTGTTCATTTAAATTTGTTTTAGTGCGACACCTCAAGCACAAAGGCTTGTTTTGTCTTTGTATTTGTAATCGCCTTAAACTTTCTTACCACTCGCTATCTGACTTATCATATCAATTATTTCTTCCAAACGATACTGCGCCTTAAGAACGTATTTATTTACACCCAAGGCCAACATGGAATTTCGCTTTTCGTCACTGGCTGAATTGCTTACAACCATTACTGGGATTTTAGACCACTCTTGAATCTTCCTTAACTCTTTGACAAACTCAAGTCCGTTCATATCTTGAAGGTAGTAATCTAGCCAAATTACGTCAGGTAGTTCACCAAGATTACTTAAGTAATCTAAGGCCTGTTTTGCAGATGTACAAGTAACAGCCTCAAATCCGCGTACACTCAATTTTTTTGAGATAGCTTGTAATAAAAGCTCTTCGTCTTCTACCACCATTACTTTTAATTTCTTAACACTTTCTTCCATTGTGATTACGTATACTTTATACCTAAAATATATCAGGCTGCAACTGTGACATGTTAATTATATAATCGGCGCAAACTGCCCGCAAACAGAATTTACATCACATTTCAAAACCCATCTTTTTAGAAGGGAGCTTAGGAATCAATGGTCACTTCACCCTTTTTTGGGATACTACCCGAAAGTGGTAAAGAAAACCAAAAAGTGGTTCCCTTGTCCTCATCACTCTTAAACCAGATTTTTCCCCCGGAAGAATCTATGATTGATTTGATTAAATAAAGTCCCAAACCAGTCCCGTCTGTTTCAACTTTAACAACGTTCTCAGCCCTAAAAAATTTCTTAAAAACTTTTTCCTGCTGATTTTTTGGGATTCCATAACCATTATCTGAAACTTGAGAAACAATATCGTTACCTAATTTTGAAATCATAACAACAATCTCCCCATTTTCAGGCGTATATTTAATGGCATTCGTTAAAAGATTCATATAAACATGGCGTATCAAACGAGAATCAATATTAACCTTTGGCAAATCCTTATAAACACTTATCGCCAAATTGTGGTTCTTTTTTGTTAGTTTAGGCTGCAATTCAAGAACCACTTCGTCAACCAGTTTTTTCAAGTCAGTAGGTTTGGGATCGACTATAATTCTTCCCGACTCTATTCTTGAAATGTTAAGTAGTGTATTTACAAGATCAATCATCCGCTCGTTTGACTGGTAAATATTAGTCATCATCTCTTTTTGTTCCTCAGAAAGTTCCCCCGCATCACCATCTAGTAGTATTTCCGAAAACCATTTCATTGCAGAAAGAGGTGTCCGCAATTGATGCGAAGCAAGAGAAATAAACTCCGTCTTCATCCTATCCACATCCTTTTCTTTGGTTATATCGCGAAATACAACAACTCCACCAATTACCTGATCGAATACAACTACTGGAGTGGCGGTTATGGCTACGGGGAATTTTGTGCCATCCTTTCTAACATAAAAATAATCATTAGTAGCTATTTTCTTTTTCGAGTAAAGCGCATTTCTTATTGGCCGCTTAGTTATATCCACTTCATTTTCTTCTTTATCCAGCAGTTTCAAAGAAAACCAAATGGGTTTACCTATAAGTTCACTTTGATTAAACCGGGTCATCAGCTCGACAGGCTTATTTGAAAAAATAACTTCTCCATGATCATTAATACCAATAACTCCATCTCCAATACTTTCAAGCATTGCATCATGCCGGGCTTTATCAGCCTCCATTTCTCTATTTGAAGCTGTAAGTTTTTCTTGCGCATTTCTTTGCTCTTGCGTAATGTGTGCAATCCTTGAATTTTGCGTAATTTCACTTAAAACCCACGCCGACAAATCACTAAGCACACTTTTTTCGAAATCAGTGAATTTTCTAGGCATACTCGAGGCAATAAAATAATCACCAACCGCAAAGCCATCAGCTGTCTTTAGTGGAATCCCCACATAAAAACGGATTTTAGGGCCAGTTGTTACAAGCGGAAAATTGGTGCATTGTGGCTCTTTTAGCGTGTCTTCAACAACTAATATTTCACCAGATTCCACAACCAAGTTGGAAAAAGATGTATCCCTTAACTCACGCTTTAACTGCAAGCCCTGAAGCGATTTAAATAAAACTTCCCTTTTATCAACCAGTGATACCCCACACATAGGGACCGCAAAAATTTGGGCAGTTAATCTCGTAATCCGATCTATCCTGCTATCTTTGAGAGTATTATCAAGGCCTAGATCATACAAAGCCGCAATTCTTTTTTGTTCATTGGCAGGTTCCATTGGCAGATTCTCCTTAAAACATATTAAGGCCAGTGGTTATATATATCAATCGACATCGGTCGTTCTAGCCTCGAATATAAGTAATAAGTAGATAACCACGACTAAAGCCATGGCACACAATGATCACGTTCACCTTCAGCAAGCGAATTTTTTAAATGAACTCAATTCCTCCGCAACAAAGGCCGTGGATTCCTTGGACTTGACGTTGAATTAAGGAAAAAAATATAATAAACTTTTGTACACAATGAATATAGCAGTCGTTAAGCGAGACGGAAAAATTGAAAAATTCAGCAAGGCAAAAATAGTAAAGATAGCAATCGCGACCGGCCTTTATCCCGAAAAGGCTGAGGCTCTAGCCAGTAAAGTTACAAGTAAAGTTCAAGCAAAAAAAGTTTCCAAAATAAAATCAACCGATATTCGCGATTTAGTCTTAGAAGAGTTAGAAAAAGCCGACAGATACGCAGCAGGACTCTACGCTTGGTATGAAAAAACAAAAGACGCTGAATTTAACAAGGCAAGTTAGATCATAACCTCCTAAAAACAATCCTTTATGACAAAATACAAGGCTTACTTCAAAAAAATGCTGGATGCGAATAAAAAAAGTTTCGACGACTTTAGGAAAATCCACGACAAATACACACTTGATCCTGATAATTACCAGGAAGATTACAATATCGAGGGAGAAATAATACTAGAAATAATTAGGGATTGGGAAAACAAGCTCTGCATGCAATCTGAAAAAGGCGGATATGGAGTCTTTACAACAAAACTGGCAGAAAAATTCCATGACGAGATAAAAAAAGAGTTTCCCATGGTTGACCATATAGGTTTAAAAATAGAAAAAGCCATATCCGTCAGCGATACAGCATTTAACCCAGCGTTTGTCCTTAAAAAGATCAACCTTTCTTGATTAGTGATTCGATTTTCTTTTTGAAGTCGTTTGTATTTGTATACATCAGCCCATCAATCTTCAAGGCTTTGGCCGATGAAAGATCCTTGTCACTATCGCCTAAAAAGTAAACCTTTGAACCCTCAATTTGTAATATCTTTAAAACCTTTTTAAAGAACTCGGGATCATCTTTTTTAACTCCCAAGTCGTGCGAAAAAAACATATCATCAAAATGCCGACCCAATCCCACATCGGCGGACAAGTAGGCAGCGCGGTATTTTTCATTATTTGAGACGATGCAACACTTGATACCCAACCGCCTTAGCTTGTCGATATAATCAACAAGTTCAGTATTCACAGCTCGTTCACCGGAAAACCAATAATCCAAAAATTCATCCAGGCTTTGTTCCCACCCCCATTTTGCGAGGTATTTTGGCAGTACCTGTCGAAGGTCTAATAAACCAAGTGTACAGTCTTGAAATTCACCTTTGAAAAACTCCAACACATCCTCAAGAGGTTTATTATATTCTTCGGAATATCGCTGACTAAAATAAACTTTGCGTTGCTTTATTACGACACCATCCATATCGAAAAGAATAACTTTTAAATTAATTTTAGCCATTGGACGAAGTATAACATTAAGAAGTTTTACTTAAAAAATTAATTTTCAGTTATCAACTTAACCCTACCTGATCCATAAACGGTTGTGTCGGCAGTAAGGGATCTTGCTTGAATTCGATAAAGATTATTCCCTTCCCATAGGGATATTGCTCCAGATGTTACAACTGTGGCGGTTTGACTAGAAGTAGACACATCGCTTCCATCAACAGCTCGTAAATGGGAAACGTCATAAAGTCTAATATAAGCCATACCATTGCCGTTTTGTAATTTCAAATTAACTTCTAAATAAGCACCTATCAATCCCGGATAGTCTACCTTCGCCAGGTAAAACTCCGTTCCGGCAATATCGGTCCATGAAGTTGAGTTAACACTTCCTGATCCGGGAATGGGTAAATAAGACGTAGACTTAGTTTTGGTCTGAGTAGTGGTGGTGGTTTTGCTTGAAGTTATTGGCGTTGGTTTTACAACATCAGCTGTCGCAGTTGCAACTTTAAGTCGCTCGTCCATGTAGTTCCTACAGCTTTCTCCACAATAATCCTCTACTGGTTTAGTTTCACCACTACTATTTTGCGTGTCAACAACTGTAGGAATAATCTGCTTTGGGGTTATATCAAGAAGGGAGTTGCCAGAAAAAACCATATAAGCCAAGACCACATCCAAAACAATAACATTTAAACCCAAAACAAAAACAATTATTTTTTTAAGAGTTAATGCGTTCATTTCAGTACTATTTAAAACTAATATTGAAATCCAGCTGGGGTGGCAAGAGATTGTTCTCTTTCAAGTCCGTAGTATCCATTTCGCGATTTAAAATATCTAGGTTTTCCTCAATTTTAATAACGTCCGGGTCCTTAGCGTAGACTGACGGCTTGTATGTTTGGTAAGACGGAGGTGTTACTGTTGGTTCAACTGAGGTTGGTGGTTCAGGTGGTTTTTGCAACTTCACATAAATATTTACACCAACTAGCCCGACAATGACAAAAAGTAAAATTACTAATACAACTGAAAACACCTTCTTCACTGAACCAAAATCTAATTTGTCTTTAACTTTGTTGGCTACACTACTGGTAGTAGTGGTGATTGCATCTTTTGACTTTTCAGCACCGCGCTTCGCTATTGGTTGGACCTTATCACTAACCTTACCGGTAACATTTGTAAGGAATTTTTTGAATACCGTCATGTCTTGAGACACGCTATCCGCTTTAGCATTTTGATCTTGGATTTCCACAAGCTCTTCATGTTGTGGTTTATCAGGTAAACCAATAACAGGTTCTTGCTTTTTTGGTGTTGGACTAACAACCTCCGCCACTTTATCTTTTGAAGTTTCTTTGGTATTATCATTCATAGCTTATTCCGCAGTTTTGATTTCTCGAACCACTTCCTTAAGATAAGTTCCAGTTTCTCGAATATATTGCTTTGAATCGTTCGAATTTAATAAAATGTTGCTGTACAGATCAGGTCCACCAACTCGAGCTGCAAGATTAAACCTTGCAAGAAACTCTTGTGCGCTAACCTGCTTTTGCGTACTTCTATCCAAATGGTTCTCACTTTCAAACAGCCACCTGTCTATTGTTTGTAATTTCTCTACACTGAATGAATAATCTTCTCGTTGTTCATTCTTAATTTTTGAAATTTTATCTTTTATCGTATTTAATATATCGGTTAATCTGCTTTGGTAATCAACAGTCTTGCCGAATGCTATTTCAGAGAGAGACTGGTAGATAACGCTATCTAAATTACCAAATTCAGTCTTTGCCAAATTCGAATCAGCAACAACATCTTCTAATGAATTTGCACTGGAAAGCTTGGCTTTATGCTCTCCAAACCATTGGATTTCTTCATCTAGTTTAATTCGAAGTTCATTTTTGACTTGATCATCAATTCCTTTTGCCTCATTTAACCGAGCTTTTAATGATTTAAGATAGTCAATTGTTGCCTGATCTCTTGCCTGTAACATTACAATCGTTGAGTCTATGGCATTGGAAGCCGAGGTTTGAGTTTTGAATCTTAGATACTGGGCTCTTTTTAACACATAATCTTCGTGAGCTGTTTTGTATTTATCCATGCTCTCTACATATGTTTGATAGACAGATGCGTAGTCATTACTCTGTGCTTGTACACCAGACTTCGTTAATAAAAAACCATAAAGCAAAAAAAGTGAAGCTAAGCCCATTACTAAAAATTTTCTACTCATTGCAAGTTACCTTCCTTATTTACTTTACCACAGTAAAACAGCAAAACTCCATAAGACTGTGAGTAACAGTTAACTTTACAAATTAAGTAATGTTTCGGGAGAAATTTCTGTAAAGTCCTTGACAAGAAGATTAGCATTTTCGAGCTCTTTTTTTTGAGCATCTGTACGATACAAGCCAACAACTTTCATTCCAGCGCTAATGGCTGCCTCAATACCAGATGGCGCATCCTCAATAACCAAACAGTCATCTTTTTGTACACCCAACTTACCAGCGGTGTACAAAAAAAGATCTGGTTCGGGTTTTTTGCTTCGCACTTCGTCACCGGTGGTTATGCAGTCAAAATAGCTTTCGAGTCCAAACTTGTGAAAAACATCTTCTACAATCATCCAGATATTTGATGTTGCCAACGCAGTCTGTATTCCAGCTTCTCTTAGGCCTTCAACAAAGTCTTCAAAACCTTCAGTAACCGAAACCTTATTTAAATCTGCTATATAAATGTCTTGTGTTTCTTTTGCCAACTCTTCATAACTTTTATTGGTAATTATGTGATATTTCTTCAAAAGACCCGGCCAATTTTCCTTTACGCCTATGCCAGAAACATGGGGATGGTCACCTTCAACCTTTGCACCCAGAGACTCCAATACCTTTTTAAAAGCGATGCCATACAAACCTTCGTCATCCAAAACCGTTCCATCAAGATCAAATATTACTGCAGCAACTTTCATTAGTTTTTTAGTTTTACTTGAGTACCTCCTGAAGTATCATGTAGTATATAACCTTTAGCCTCAATCTCTTCTCTTACTTTATCAGCTTCATCGAACTTACCAGAATTTCTTAAGTCTTCCCTTTTGTCCCTTAATTTAATAATCCCACTGGGTACATCTAATTTCTTTTCAGTTATGCTGGACAAGCCTAATCCTAGGACCTCATCAAAAGTCATTGCCAAATCGTATTTGTCCTCTGAAGGAATATTGCTTTTGAGAGCCGACCAGAGCGTTGCCAGCGCTTGCGGCGCATTGAGATCATCCGAAAGTGCCTTCACAAATTCAGTATTAAACTCAGCTACTTTCTGTTCTTTTTCTTTGGATAAAACTGTTCGGCGAGTTTGTTGTCGCGCAGCCAAGACTTGAGCCCGGAGGTTGCTCAAAGCAGTCTGAGCAGAATCAAGTGCCTCATAAGTAAAATTTAATCCCTTCTTGTAATGCGAGGTAAGAACTAAATATCTGAATGCCAACGGATTGTACCCTTTTTCCACCAACTCTTGAATAGTAACAATATTCCCCAAACTTTTGCTCATTTTCTGTCCCCCTTTTCCCATAAGCCACGCATTATGTAACCAATAATTGGCAGTTTGTTTGCCAAATGCGGCAAAGCCTTGCGCAATCTCGTTTGTATGATGCACCGGAATGTGCTCAAGACCTCCAGTATGGATATCAAAATTATCCCCGAGGTAGCGGGTTGACATGGCTGTGCATTCAATGTGCCAGCCCGGATATCCCTCTCCCCAAGGACTCGGCCATTTCATAATGTGGTTTGGATTACCAGTAACCCAAAGAAAAAAGTCCCCTGGGTTTTTTTTCTCCGGATCATCTTCGACATCAGCCCGTTTTTTTGCTTTGCTCAAATCCAGTCCCGAGAATTTGGTATATTCCTTAAACTTCGAAGTGTCAAAAACTAACCCCATTTTGGTTTTGTAGGTAAAACCATTTTTCTCAATCTTTTTAATTAACTTAACCTGATCCTCGATATGCTCAGTTGCCCTCGGCATAACATCTGGAGTGGTAATGTTTAATAAACTTAAACTTTCCTTAAACTGTGCGATGTATTTGTCCGCAATTTTCCAAACGCTCACTCCTTCACGCTTTGCACCTTTTTCCATCTTGTCCTCACCGGTATCTGCTGCACCTTCATTTTCCCCCGTCATATGCCCCACGTCGGTGATGTTAACAACCCAATCCACCGTAAAACCTTCATATCTTAAAAACCTGACTAGCGCGTCCCATTGAATATAGGCATACATATGGCCGATATGCTGATTCCAATATACGGTTGGTCCGCAAGAGTAAATTCCAACTTCTTCTTTTTTGTTCGGAGTAAATTCCTCTTTTTTATGGGTAAGCGAATTTGTAAGATATAGATTGGCCATACTTGGTATTGTAGCTGAAGTGGCTTGAATTTAAAACCTTATATCTATTAGAGATCACACGAATATTCTTGGAGTATTTCAACCTTTCGCGCTACGTCCGATTTCCGTCTTCCTTTGCTTTTTCTGCAAAAAGGTCATTCTCCCCCCACCTCTTTTTCGTTTTGATGTGGGTTCAACTAGTGGTAGAGGCGGTTTTACCTGCTGCTCACGAGCTTTTTCCTGCATAGCTTGTTTTTGTTCTTCTTCAAGTCTCTTTTGCCTTTTAAGCTCTTCCAGCTCTTTTTCTAGATAATCAAGACGTTTTTTCTCATCCTGGTGTATACCTTCATGCTCAACGTCACCCACATGCTGTGTTCCTTGATGCATTGCCTCAACAATCGGTGAAGGTTGGTTATTTACGCTCTGGTTTTCGTTCCCAGTTACCTGACCAGAAGCACTTTTTACAAACTCGGTTGTTTCCTCTCTGGCAACTTTGGCAAGTTTTTGCGCAGCTTTCTGGGCTGTATCGTTAGCCTTTTTCGAAAACTTATTATAAATATCCATTTTTTATTTATTATTTCCTAATCTCTAAACTCCCATCTCTACTGTCTATCTTACATTGCCCTTCTACCTTCAATTGCCTGAAGTAGGGTTGTTTCATCAGCGTACTCTAAATCCGCACCAGTAGGAATTCCCATCCCGAGCCTTGTTACTTTGAGTTTGTTACCGTTGGTAAAAAGTTCATCGAGTTTTTTGGCTATATACATACCGGTTGCATCACCTTCCATCGTCGGGTTGGTAGCAATTATTATTTCTGAAACATTAATTTGCGAGTCTTTTACACGCTCCAACAAGTTACCAATGTAGATTTCGTCAGGTCCGATATTATCTAGGGGATTAATTGCTCCGTGGAGAACGTGATATACACCATCGTACCTGCCCATTCTCTCAAATGCCAAAACATCTAGTGGCTGTTCAACCACTAAAATTAAACCTTTATCACGTCTAACGTCTGAACAAATCGGACATGGATTTGTTTCACTTACATTTTTACAAAGTGTACACAAGACGGTATCTTTTTTTAAATTTGCCAGAGCGTCAGCAAACGAATCGAGTTCGGTTTGGGGAACATGCAACAGATAATATGCCAACCTTTGGGCGGTTTTCGGACCGATTCCAGGAAGTTTTTGAAAAGACTCAATAAGTCTAGCTAATGGTTTGGCTATCTTCATACGTCAATTATACAGACAATCACCAATTACTTTAATATTCATAAATCATACTAATATACTAAACACATCAGCTTTAGAATATACATTTGCATCCATTCGCATCATTCGAATAGATTAGCATATTAGTATTATCGCAAGTAAATCACATCCATCGAAGAGGTAAAATTTGCCCTAGTTCATTCCCCCAAGAAGTCCAGACAAGCCACCACCCATTTCCATCATCTTCTTTGCCGCTTCCTTTTGAACATTCTTCATGGCCTTATTTATTAAATCCATAAGGTCACGTCTTTCCTCACCAGCTATTTCCAGATAAACCACCTGTTGGGCTCCGTTGACTTTTATCTTCATATCACCACTTTCTTCAGAGTGAATAATTTTCTCTAACTCCTGCTGAAGCTGTTTAGCCTGAGATCTTAATTTTAATAAATCTTTACCTTGTTTAAATTTGTCAAACAATTTACTCAACCCCCTTTCCTGTTTCTATCAATTGCTAAAGATGTCTTTAGCCAGGTTAATTATATCCATATCGTCGCCTTCGGTCAAAGTTTCTGAAGACTGTACTGCATTGCCTGACACAGAGGAACCAGACTTGGTTTCGGCCAGAACCACACCCCCACTTTCCTCCACTTGTGTTATTTCCCTTTTTGGCTGCTCTGTCAAAATACAAGAAATTCTGACCTGCCCACCGACCACCTTACCAACAATATCTTCCAATATTTTTCTGTGACTATTTTCTTCCAACCTCTCCTTGTGAAATCGGTAAAAAACACCAAGTTTTAAAGTCTTACCGTCAAAATCCAAAGGCCTCGCAGCTCGAAGAAGTGCTTCGATAGACGTATTTTCTGCCCGAGTTACAGATAATATCTTGCCCCACACATCGTCCCCGATATTGCCGTTTACATTGATAGCTGCAACGGTCGCGCCAATAGTTTCCAGATCTTTTCCAGCATTGATCGTTTTCTTGCCATTTGCTATTTTTCCATTGTCTTTTTTCTTGGAAATAGAAGTGTCTTTGCTGTCATCTTCAACTTCTCCATTTGAGTTTTCTTCACCACACCAATCAATTATTGCAATCTCCATAGGTAACTGGTCTAAAACAGCATACCTTTGTTCCCTGGAAGCCCGCATAAAAAATTTTATTAACAAGACGCAATCTGCCTTTGTTAGCCCATCAAAACTATCATCCGCCAAACCAACTTTTGTTAGAAGTATGGAACGTAGCTTCTTAACAGTCTCATCTAAAATCATTTTCGCCTGGGTACCCGATTCAATACACCTATCGACAAAACTAATTGCGGCTTGTGCATCATGTTTTGCAAGCAGGGTCAATAGTTCAGTTACATCGAAATCGCGAGAGCTTAGAAGAAAATCACTAACAGATCTTTGTTCAAGTTTAACTTTTTCACCAACAAGCTGCTCAAGAATTTTTACAGCGTCTCTAAATGATCCGTCCGAAGCTTGAGCAATAGCATGCATAGCACCATCATCTGCCTTTAGCTTTTCGCCCTTAACAACCTTTTTTAGCATACCAACAATTTCATCCAAAATTGCTTTATTAAAAGCAATTTTAGTTGTTCTTGACCGAACAGTCTCGATAAGTTTTTCAGGATTAGTGGTAGCAAGAATAAACATCACATGAGTTGGTGGCTCTTCTAAAGTTTTGAGAAGCGCATTTGATGCTTCCGAAGTCAGCATGTGGGCTTCGTCAATAATATAAACTTTCTTTTTTGCCCTAGCTGGAGCCAGCTTGACCGAATCACGCAATGCCCTGATATCTTCAATCCCCCTGTGGCTTGCAGCATCAAGTTCCAATATGTCTAGATTGTCTCCCTTGGTAATTGAAATGCACTGATCACACTTATTGCACGGTTCACCATCTACCCCTGGTTTTTGGCAATTTACAGCTTTTGCTAGTATTCTTGCTGCTGATGTTTTACCCGTTCCTCTCGGCCCAGCGAATAAAAATGCATGTGGAATATTTCCGGAAGCAACGATTTTCTTTAACGATTCTCTAACGCTAATTAGATCAAGATCCTGAAGTGTTTGTGGGCGATATTTTAGATAAAAAGTCATAAGCTCGCTTGTGATAAATTAAAAAGCGGTTAGTAAACACTAACTAAGATATAAATAAAATTAGCTTAATTCAACCACCAATTTTCCTTTTACTATTCACTATACACCATATACTTTTCACTCTTTATGGTGTATTCCCAAGATATGAAGCGCCCCATGCTCTAGAAGCTCTATAACCTTATCGTCAATCATTTTATTTTCCTCCTTAGCTTCTTCAATAGCTTTATTAAAACAGACAATAATATCTCCCAAATGCAAAATATTATCTGTCGGAGGAAATACAAATTTTGTTTTTATTTCGCTAGTAGGAAAGGATAAAACATTATGAACAGTATCTTTTTCACCTAAATATTTGGAAGCGAGCTCCTTTGCCTTTTTCTCACCAACAAGTAAAACGTATACATCGGCTTTGGATGTTATACCGTGTTCCTCAAAAAAATCATTGAGTCGCTTTTTAATTTTCGGGGTAGACACGGGATAATTAGATTGTTTTTTTACGTATACTTTGATCATATAAGGAATAGGAACCGGGCAATAATTATTAGAAGAACATCTAGTGTCTAAATACTAGTCCCCAGTGCCTTTCTTACTAATTCCGATACTTTCTTACCATCCGCGGTGCCTTTTGCCTTCCCCATTACAGAACCAATAACACGACCCATATCGCTTATTTGACTTGCGCCGGTTGCAGAAATGGCCTCATTAACAATTCTAGCAAGTTCCTCATCACTCAATTGTTCCGGTAAAAGATCTTGCAAAATGGCAAGTTCTTTTTCCTCCTTTACTCTTTTGGGCCCCGCTTTATCTTGATCTTGAGCCTTACTGTAAATGTCGATTGCATCCTGTCTTTTTTTAACTTCACGCTTAATTACCGCGAGTTCTTCTTCCTCGCTAAGTTTGTCATGTTTGTCAATCTCTGCGTTATGAATTGCGGAAGATAAGAGCCGTAATGTTGTAAGTCGAGTCTCATCACCCGACTTCATTGCTTGGGCAATTTGTTTTCCAATAGAATCCGAAATCATAATAGTTAATAAAATTCCTAGGTGTGAATCTATCTCACTCTCGAGGTGATATTGTACCCACAGCTCTGGTAAGCCACCAAGTTTATATCGCTCTTTTGCTATCGATTCCAGCTAAGAAGTGCACATGCATGTGTTTCACAGCCGCGGCTGTTCCGGTGTTTGTAGCAAGTCGAAAACCGATTAGGTTTCGTTCTTTAGCCATTTGCGTAGCAAGATTTCTAATTTCAAGCCATAAAATATCCTCAGCTTGAGTCATGTCAGGAATATGCTTTTTGGGAATAATTAAAAAATGAGTTGGAGCGGAAGGATGAATATCAGGAAAAACAATCAAGTTATCTGTTTGGGTAACAATATTAGTATCCGTCTCTCCTTTTACAATTTTGCAAAAAATACATTCTTCCATCGCGCTTTTTAGTATATCGATAACTAGCTTCTGTAACAAGTGGTGTTTCAAGCATTCTCAACATACCAACATGGAATCCAATCGAACAGTTCTTAAAGTTTAATACGCTTGGGCGAAGTACCATATGTTTTTGGCATCTGACCCGCAATGTATGCATTTACCTGGATTTTCGGTTGCGTCTAGTGGTCTCAAACGAGTCGTAGCCTTTGTTTCTTCTTTGATTTTTGCTTCACACTCACTATCCTCGCACCAGTAAGCTTTGATAAATCCACGGGTTGTACTCATAATCTTTTTAAACTCATCGTAATTGGCAACCTCAGAAATATTGTTAGTCAAAAACTCTTGAGCTTTCATAAACATTTCCTGCTGAATTGCATCCAAAAGATGATAAATCTCATCATATGCGTCAGCTTCAGCCAAAGAAAGTTTCTCGCCGCTATCCCGTCTGACAACAGTAACCATATTATCAATTCGCTCAACTTCACCCAATTCCATCCTCAAAGGCACTCCCTTTATTTCCCATTCGTTGAATTTTCTCCCAACACTTTGGCCCTCGCGGTTATCCACATGGACTCTAATTTCTTTTTCTTTTAGTCGACCCGCAACTGTATCAACATATGCATCCAAATCGGCTTTATTTTTCTCAACCTGATAAATTGGAATGATCACAACCTGGATTGGAGCAACTTTAGGGGGAAGTATAATGCCATTATCATCGCCATGCACCAGGAAAAGTCCACCCAGACTTCGAGTTGACAGTCCCCACGAAGTCTGCCAAACGTTCTGGGTGTTCCCCTCTCTGTCTTGGAAATTAATGTCAAAAACCTTCGAAAAGTTTTGCCCCAAATTATGAGACGTTGCAGCTTGTAAAGCCTTGCCGTCGGGCATTAATGGTTCTGCCGTATAAGTTGTTTTTGCGCCAGCAAACTTCTCCGCTTCACTTTTTACACCCATTAAAACTGGCATAGCGAAATACTCCTCATAAACTACCCGATACCACTCCAAAGCCCGCAAAGCCATCTCAATAGTCTCAGCTTCTGTCTCATGTGCAGTGTGACCTTCTTGCCATAAAAACTCCATTGTCCGCAAAAATAGATAAGTACGCTTTTCCCAACGGACAACATTACTCCACTGGTTTATCTTTAATGGCAAATCACGCCAGCTTTTTATCCATTTGGCATACATGGCATACATTATAGTTTCTGAGGTAGGTCGCACAACCAAAGGGTCGTCAAGTTTTTTCCCGCCACCAATAGTAACCAAAGCGAGTTCCGGCGAAAAGCCTTCGACATGTTCTTTTTCTTTTTCCAAGAGCTTGTGGGGAATGAAAAGAGGAAAGTAAGCATTGTTTACGCCATCCTCTTTAATCATTTTGTTAAATACTTCTTGAAGGCGCTCCCAAATTGCGTAGCCGTAAGGGCGAATCACCATCGTTCCCTTAACTGGAGCGTAGTCGGCCAATTCTGCTTTTAAAACAACATCATTATACCAATCGGAAATATTTTCACTTTTCTTTTTAAGTTCTTTTTTTTCAAAAGTCTTTTTTTTATCCGTCATAGTATTATTACTGACTTAGAAAGGAATCTATGTACCCGCTTATACCTCCTGATGATATTAATCTTGAAATATCATGGTAAGTTATAGCTAAAATTAATGTTATCAAAATCGCCATACCTAAAGTATGAATCAGATTCTCAGTTTTATCTGTAATCTTTTTGCCAATTATAGCCTCAATTACAATAAAAAATAGCCGTCCACCATCGAGAGCCGGAAATGGAAAAATATTAAGAATAGCAAGGTTGACTGAAAGTACACCCATAAAATTGATAACCGACAAAACTCCGAACTTCGCGGCCTCTGACGTCAGTGCAAAAATACCCACCGGCCCTGCCAAATCTTGAGGAACGTTTCCGCTAAAAAGTTGTATAAACAGCTGACCAAGACCGACGATAATCAAATAACCCCAATAAAAAGCGTCCTTGAAGCCATAATATATTCCAAGAAATGGCCTCTGCCAAACACAGGCACAACCGTTAAAATTACACCAATAGCACCTTCTCCCTCCGGCGGGTCAACACGTGGTGTTAGAGACACCGACGAGGATTTGCCGTCTCTCGAAATATCAAGTACAACTTCATTTCCTGCATGCGAATCAACATAGTTGACAAAATCTTGCATGGAAGAGACCTTTTTACCATCGACTTTATCAATCAAACCACCCGCATTCAAACCTGCCTCCTGGGCAGGTGAATTATCCCTTACTTCCAGTACTTTAATTTTGGGTACTCCCGAAAAAGTATAGTAAGTTGCAAAAGCAATAACTGCCAGGATAAAATTCATTACGACTCCGGCTACGATAATCGCAACCCTGGTTTTTATACTTTTATTTACAAATGCTCTTTGTGGTTTTGTAACATCTTCTTCTGAATTTTCACCATGAAGCCGTACAAAACCACCAAAAGGAAGTACGTTGACAGAGTAGATAGTCTCGCCTATTTTCTTGCCAAAGAGCCTGGGTGGTATACCAAATCCAAATTCCTCCACCCAAATTCCTGCACGTTTCGCAACAAAAAAATGTCCCAACTCATGCACTAAAATTAGAATGGATAATACTAAAATAAAAATCAAAGCGTAAACAACTGTCATATATTCCTCTCTTGAATTTGCAACTCTATGTAAGAAATTATATTCAAAATGTTATTTATAAGTTTGCAAATTAAAGTATTTTGACTATAGAAGTAAAGTATATCTAGATAAAGTGCATGAAGCAAGAAAAACAATCTCAAAAACTAATTCTAACAACAAATGATTACAAAACCAAAAGCTCTTGTTTTTTGTTCTCGCCAAGTTTCTCGATCTTTTCTATAAACTCATCCGTGGATTCTTGAAGCATTTTTTCTTGTTGAAACTTCTCATCCTCAGTAATTTCCTTATCTTCAAAACCTTTTTTTATATCTCGCATGGTGTCCCCCCTAATTTGCCGTATCATCACGCGTCCATTTTCAATTTTCGTTGACAGCAGCTTGACATATTTTGCCCGATCCTCGGTAGTTAGCGGTGGCAAGCTTATGCGAATGAGTTCGCCATCAATCGACGGATTAAGCCCAATATTCGCGGTCATGATTCCTTGCTTTATTTCACCGATAACAGACTTATCCCACGGGTCAATAACAAGCGTTTGTGTATCAGGGGCCGTAATTGTACTAAGCTCATTAATTTTCATTTTTTGCTGGCCACCGTATACGGCAACTTGAAGATCCTCGATAAGTGAAGGTGCTGCGCGACCTGTGCGAATTCCCCCAATATCAGTTGTCACTAAATCGACAACTTGCTGCATGCGTTTTCTTACTGAAGTTTCATCCATTACTTACCCAATTCTACACGAAATATTCGGCCGATGCGAACATTTTCGCCGGTTTTTGAAATTACCTCGTTTACCAAATCCGAGACCTTTTTTGAAGGGTCTTTAATAAAGTCCTGTTTTTTAAAATCTTCGACGTTTTTTGCTTCAACTGACGCGGCTTGAAGTGCCAAGTCATGGGCAAGTGTTTTGAATAATTCATTTCTTGCAACAAAATCTGTCTCACACAAAATCTCAACCATACTGGCAACCTTGCCGGAGTGATGAACGTAAGCCTCAATTAGTCCCTGAGAAGTCTCCCTATCTGCTCTTTTCGCTGCTTTTTCAAAACCTTCCTTCTTCAAAAGCTTTTCAGCTTTTTTTTCATCATCTGTAATTGTTTTATTTGTTAAAACTATTTC
>CAYTOP010000001.1:11626-16479 GCA_964439585.1 uncultured Gammaproteobacteria bacterium | reverse complement strand
ATCACCATCAAATTGTTCCAATACTTTTTTTACACGCATGACGGGGGCGCCTGTTGCTTCACGTAGCTTGCTTATAAGTTGGGTATCAATTTTCGCCATATAATTAGTATATTTATTATTTTACTTTTGTTGCTTTTTTCTTAGCTTCAGTTTTTTTAAAAGCAGCTTTTGCTTTTGTCTTTGTAACTTTCTTTGTAGCTTCTTTGTCAGCTTTAGATGACTTAGGTTTTGTTTTAACTCCCCTACCTTCCAAAATGGCATCTCTGAAAAGGTCCAATACGTAACTGACCGCACGGGTGGCATCATCATTCATAGGAACGGGATAATCAACAACAGTTGGATCTGAATTCGAATCAACAATTCCAATTACTTCAACTCCCGTGTCTTTTGCTTCGCGGATTGCACCGTTTTCTTTTTTGGTATCAACGACAATCATATAATCTGGGTATTTGTCCATACCTGAAAGTCCGCCAAAAAATCTTTCCAATCGGGCAATTTCTCGCTCAAGTAGAAGCCGCTCTTTCTTTGTATACTCGGAATATTCGCCTTTTTGCATCTTGGTTTTCATATCCGAAAGTTTGCGAATAGAAGATTTTATCTGGTCAAAATTGGTCAACGTGCCACCGAGCCAGCGCTCGCCAACATAAAATGAGTTTGTTGCCTTTGCAACCTCTACAATTTTATCTTTGGCTTGTTTCTTTGTACCTAAGAAAAGGATTGTCTTACCCTCTTTTGAAGCCTTTTTAAGGATATCCAAAACCTCATCAAGTTTTTCCTTGGTTTTGACAAGATCAAAAATATGAACCCCTTCGCGGACACCATATAAATATTGCGCCATCTTAGGGTTCCAACGCTTGCTCTGATGCCCAAAGTGAGCACCTGCTTCAACTAAATCTTTAAGTGAAACTTCCGGCATATTAGTTATGCTTGCCTTCTTAATCCTCCATCAGTCGAGAAGTTCTCAGAAGGCCTGACTGATGTGTGTTGCTGGTATTTTACAATATTATTTCTACAACAGCAATAAAGCGTTTATTATTTTCACTTTTCCTGATACCAAGCGATTTATTGCGTGGATGGAGAATAGTTTCATCGCCGAAGGCGCAAAAGATACCATGGACTTAAACTGTGGAGTATTATTAATAATCTATTTCTCTGTATATTCGCCCCTGATGCGCGTATCTCCAACATAAAAATGTCCGCTCTTTTGATTCCTGTCTAGTATAACCGATTGTAATCTGTCACGGTCTTCTGGATATTGAGTATCAATCTGTTCTACGAAATATGTTTCTTCCCCACCTTTGTCTGCATAGTATCTCCTTACACGTACGCCCTCGTTGCCACCCAACAACTTAACTCTCTCTTCACCTGGACTTAAAGTGACTCTATTCAAAAATAGATAACCTTCAATTTCTATTGATATCGGTGCCATATTTTTTGATTGGATGACATTTTATACAAATAAAATGCCAATTACAACTCCGGGGTGGCTAAAGCAGCATCAACTAGATTCTCTAAAAGACACGATATGGTCACCGGCCCTACACCACCGGGAACTGGTGAAACAAATGTAGCTTTGCCGTAAGTAGCTTTTGCGATATCACCCTTGGGCGCGCCAACGTCAATTAAAATTGCACCGGCTTTCACCGTACCGGCTTTAATAAGTCCAGCCACACCAGTTACCGAAATTAGTATGTCGGTGACACTTGTTTTTGCTTTTAAATTTTTTACCTTGCTATCAAGCTCCACCAACTTATACTTATTCGGTTTGAGCTTTTTTAAAGCAGCAATAATCTGTCTTCCGATAAAACCACTCGCGCCAACAACCACAACCTTTGCTGGATAGTTTTTGAGGTGCTCATGCTCTTCGCCTACAGCCATTATTTGAATAACAGCTTTGGCTGTGGGAGGCGTGAATTTGCTATTGCTTCTTAGACCATCAACATCTTTGTCTTGGAAAATAGTTTGTATCAAATCTTCTCTATCTTTTTCTGAAAAATTAGCAGGCAGAGGCAGTTGAATCATAATGCCGTTAACCTTCTTGTCCGTATTTTGCTGTGTTATAAAATCTAAAACCACTTGTTTTTTAGTTTTGGCATCGAAGTTTTTTATCGTGACACCGCAACCAACTCGCTCAGCAGCTTTCTTTTTTAAATTTACATACAGAACGCTCGCAGGGTCATTGCCAATTATAATTGAAACAAGCTTTGGGGTAATTCCTTTTTTACGAAGATTGTAAACTTTTTCCAAAAGATACTCCTCTTTTTTGAAAGCAAATGCTTTGCCGCTAAATATTTCCGTCATCGTGGCTAATTTTAATTTATCTGTAAGTATTTAACAAGAATTCATAATCAGCCGTAAAAATTAATTGGCAACTATTTTCTGGTAATATAGTATGTATGGATACGCAATTCTCTCGTGAAGTGTTCTATTCCAGATTCGGACCGAATGCTAGTAAAGTAGATAATCAAATGTTTAAGCCGATACTCGGAAGAGTAAACGTAGAAGTAGGCTCTGTAACTTTTTTTGGGCCAGCTGGAGATATTTTCATTCCTACTTCTTCTATCAAATCAATATTTCTGATATTTGAACATATACCGTACTATACATTTTTCGCTGTTTATGTTCTCAATTTCTATATTTTATCTAGAATATTTTTCTTCAATCAAAAAATTGAAATAGCAACAGTTTTTTCGCTGATGGTTGCATTAATGTTACTTGTAGATTTTTTCTACTTAACCCTAAAACACAAAAAGCGTTGGATTTATTTAATTTATGAAGCAGACGGAGAAAAACAAAACGCTTATTTTACATGCGACTGGCGAGGTAATTTTCTCGCCCTTCCCTGGAGCAGGCAAGATAAATTATGGATGTGGCTACTAAGAAGAAGAGAAATTCTGGTACTTTATAAAGTTATAAATATTGTAACAAAAAAATAATGAGCGAGTTTGAAACAAATATCGGACCTAATCCTGTAAAACCCAAATATGGTGAGTTTCATATATGTTCAACCATATGCCCACTACTAAATATCCCTGGATATACTATAGACCAAAATGCTGGCTCTTGTGATGAAGCCGGTATTAAAATGTGCAACCACGTTCTATCAAGTAAGATGTTTTCTGGTGAACCAAAAAATGTCATTTATACGGACGGTAGGATTTCATACAGGAAAAGTTCCAGCAAGAAAGACAAATCCAGATAAATACCTTCCGCACCATAAGTCTTTATTGGAAGTGTCAAATGACGGGGAATTTTTTACAAAGTTCGACAACTTGCTTATTTATTGCTTTGATTTCCGCATCTTTTTCCATTTTTGTCTTAAAAGCCTTCAGGAAAGTAGGTCTAGCGTCTTTATTTTCAGGGACTTGATAACCTGCAACTTTCTCAATTACTTGCAAAATCCACTTAGAAATAAGCTTTATCTCTTTCTCCCCCATCCCACGAGTTGTAATAGCCGGTGTTCCAAGTCGTAGTCCTGATGGATAATACGGCGAGCCAGTGTCGTTTGGGATAGTGTTGCGATTTGCGACAATCCCTGCCATTTCCAGCGCCCACGCTGCAAACCAACCACTCGTTTTTCTATCTCTTAAGTCAACCAAAACCAGATGTTTATCTGTGCCACCCGAAACCAACCTTAATCCACCCTTTTCAAGTTCAGTAGCCAATAATTTTGCATTTTTTACAACTTGCTTTACATAGGCTTTAAATTTGGTGGTTTTTGTATTTTCCAGCGCAATAGCAATCCCGGCAATCGTATGAATGTGAGGGCCTCCCTGAATACCAGGAAAAACTGACGCATCGATTGCTTCCATTAGATTTGTCTTGCCAAAAATCAATGCACCGCGCGGTCCGCGAAGACTTTTGTGAGTTGTCATAGTCACCACATCAGCATAAGGAAAAGGAGATTTATTAGCTCCCCCCGCAACAAGGCCCGCTTCGTGAGCAATATCAGCCATGTAATATGCGCCAACTGATTTCGCAATATCCGCCATTGCTTTATGATCAATTTCCCTTGGGTACGCAGTGCCACCTGAGATGATTAGTTTTGGCTCGTAGACTTTGGCCATTTTTGTAAGTTTTTTATAATCGAAAATTTCTGTTTTTGGCTCAACATGATAAAAAGTAACGTCATAAATTTTAGAAACTAAAGTAATTTTTTTGTCACCGTATTGCCAGCCATGAGAAAGGTGTCCGCCGTCAGGCAAAAACATTGCCATTATTTTGTCGCCAGGGGACAAAAGTGCATTATAAACTTCTAAATTAGCAGGAGATCCCGAGTACGGCTGGACGTTTACTCCCCACTTTTTTGGATCAAGGTGAAATGCCTTAAGAGCTCGTGTTTCGCAAAGCTCTTCCACCTCGTCAACTATAATCATTCCTTGATAATATCTCTTGTGTGGTTGACCCTCTGCGTATTTTTGCATTAGGACAGAACCGACTGCCTCACGAACTTCCGGATAGGTATAATTTTCCGAGGGAATCATCATAAGGGTATCCCGTTGTCTAACTGCTTCTTTTTTAATCAGGTCAAAAATCTTGTCTTCAGCCATAATAATTTTTCTTTAGTATTGCTTGTTGCCCACGAAAGTGTGTTGCTTTAAATAATAGCTTAAAACCAATTGATAAAAGGGTGATATTACTTTTCATTCTTCTTTTTTGTTAATTTTGGATTGGTCCAACTTGCCCAATTACATTCTGGGTATCTGGAACAACCAAAAAACTTTCTACCTTTTTGTGTAGTTTTTACTATAACATTACCATCCTTGCACTCCGGGCATTTCATGCCAACACGTTCTTCATACTTCGCAGTATATTTACAGTCTGGAAAACGCGAGCAGGAAATAAATTTGCCA
>CAYTOP010000001.1:0-11616 GCA_964439585.1 uncultured Gammaproteobacteria bacterium | reverse complement strand
TCCTTATAACCAACTCGCCGTCCTTACACTCTGGACACTTCTTACCGAGTTTTTCAACTTCAATTTTCACTCTTTTGGCGTTCTTTTCTACACTTTTGAGTTTCTTTTCAAACGGTTTGTAAAATGTTCCAATTTCTTTCTGCCACTTCAAGTTTCCATTCGCAACTTCGTCTAAGTTATTTTCCATATTTGCCGTAAATGAATAATCAACGATTGTGTCGAAGTTGCTTGTCAAGAAATCGTTTACTGCAACTCCAATGGGTGTTGGGTAAAACTTACCTTCTTTTTTCTCAACATATTGGCGTTTCTTAATCGTTGAGATGATCGGCGCATAAGTCGATGGCCTACCAATACCTAATTTTTCCAAAGTCTTGATGAGCGATGCCTCATTAAACCTTGCTGGCGGTTGTGTAAATTTTTGTTGCGGATCCACTTTAATCAATTGAAGCGATTCCTCTTTTTCAACTTCTGGTAAAGCTTGTACATCTTCACCACTTGCCTTCGAAGGAACCACTTTTCGCCACCCAGCAAATTTCATAACTTGTCCGGATGCCCTCAGAGTGTATTTCCTATGTTTGTCTTGAGTTTCGCTAAGTGCTAAAACATCAATCTTTGTTTCATCATAAACGCTTGCGGCCATCTGACAAGCAACAAAGCGTTTCCAAATAAGATCGTACAAGACTTCTGTTCCGGTTATAAACTTAGAATCTTTTATCTTTAAATTTGATTTTGAAATTGTAACGTCTGTGGGTCGTATTGCCTCGTGGGCTTCCTGAGCGACTTTGGACGTAGTTTTATAAAACCGGGGTTCTGCCGGCAAATAATCTCTTCCATAAGTTTTTTCGATATATGTCCTAACTGATGTTACCGCTACATCTGCAATATTAGTCGAGTCAGTTCTGTGATATGTAATTAGCCCTTCCTCATAAAGCTTCTGTGCAACAGCCATTGTTTTTTTAGCCGACCAGCCCAGCAATCTTGCAGCAGCTTGAGTCATCGTCGATGTAGTAAAGGGAGGATATGGATTTTTGCTAACTTCTTTTTTCGTTACATCCAAAATCTTATATTTAGCTTTTGTAAGATCTGTTACAACTGCTTTTGCAGTTTTGCCATCATGAACATTCGCTTTTTTGTTATCAATTTTTACAAGAAATACTCTAAACTCACCTTTGGGAGTTTTGACCTTCTTAACATCACAATAAACTTCCCAATACTCGACTGGCTTAAACTTTTCAATCTCGCGCTCTTTTTCTACAATAAGTCGAACCGCAACCGATTGCACACGCCCGGCAGACAAACCCCTTCTGACTTTCTTCCACAGAAGCGGTGACAATTTGTAGCCAACCAATCGATCAAGCACTCGCCGTGCAATTTGGGCGTCAACTAAATGTTTATCGACATCGTGAGGGTTAGCCATTGCTTCCTCAACGGCGCCTTTTGTTATCTCGTGGAAAACAATTCTTTTTAACTTTGACGCTTTTGCTTTGTCATCGATTAAAATCTCCCGTACATGTTCTGCAATTGCTTCGCCTTCACGGTCAGGATCTGTTGCAATGTAAACAGCCGATGACTTCTTCGCTTGCTTTTGAAGAAGCGCAATCACATCCTGATTTTTAACAACCGGAACATAGTCAGGCTTGAAGTCCTTCTCAATTTCGATTCCCAATTTGCTTTTTGGAAGGTCTTTAATATGACCCATTGTTGCCTCGACTTCAAACCCGCTCCCAAGAAATCTTTTGAGGGTTCGTGCCTTTGTTGGACTCTCAACAATTATTAAATTCATAAAATAATGCACCAAGCAATATAGTAACAGGGTTAAAAGAAAGACTAGTGCCTAAGCTCTCTTATATACTCCATTACCTAAACTTTTTACCAGTCCTTTTAATTCCATAATAGTCAGTCTAGCAGAAATTTCAGAAACTGACATATCTAGTATTCTAGCAATCTCGTCAAGATGAAGCGTTTCTTTTTCCAATACCCCAATAATTTTCGCCTCTGCACTATCGGCAGGCAAAAGCTTCTCCATCTTTTCCTTATCTACTGCAAGTTGCAAATTAAGCTCCTCCAAAATATCAGCTACATCTGTTACCATTTTGGCGCCGTTTTTGATTAGGTAATGAGGTGCTTGACTCATCGGAGATGTTATGGGACCAGGAACTGCAAACACCTGTCTTCCTTGATCAGCTGCGTGTTTCGCAGTATGAATTGTGCCACTTTTTATCATCCCTTCAACAACCACAACTGCACGCGACAGGCCAGAAATAATTCTATTCCTGTAAGGGAAAAATTGTCTTTGAGGAACAGTTCCCGGAGGATATTCAGAAACAATCGCACCGCCACTAGCTAGTATCTTTTTGCCAAGCCACTCGTTTGATCTTGGGGTAACTATGTCAATTCCAGAGGCCATAACAGCGATACACCTTCCCCCTGCATCCAAAGCGCTTTTGTGCGATGTTATATCTACCCCGAATGCAAGTCCGGAAACAATCGTAACCCCGATGTTCGCAAGTTCCGCAGATAGTTTTTCAGTAACATCTCTTCCATACGAAGTCATTTTTCTACTTCCAACTATAGCAATGGCGTTTTCGTCGTTTTTGGTTAAACTACCGCGAACATACAAAACAAGCGGTTTATCTTCTATTTCTAAAAGATTTTGGGGGTATTCAGATTCATTTTGCGTTATAACGCTTACTCCAAGCTTCGTTAAATTGCTAAAAAAGGTTGTTGGGTTGATTTGTTTTCTATATTCGGTAAATTCTGATACCAATTTATTACTCAGACCAATTGCACTAAGTTGTTTGGGAGTTGCTCGCCAGGATTTTTTTGCGCTACCAAAAAAATTGACCATTAGTGTCGAGCGCGCAGGCCCAAAGGCGATAAAAGATGTAAGCAAAATTAAATAGTCTTTCTCAGTCATTGGCAGGTGTTGGGGTTGGTGTCACACTGGGCACTTTAAACCAGTAGTTAAATATTTCCCGAGCAATTGGCCCTGCAATCTTTGAACCCTCTCCGCCTTGTTCCACCAAAACAGTCGATATGATTTCTGGTGTTTCCACAGGAGCAAAGGAAACGAACCAAGCGTGGGCATTAGTATCCTTAGTTGTTTCAGCTGTACCCGTCTTACATGCCACTTGAGTATGGTCAGGGCTAGTATCGGCAAAATCAAAAAAGGTAAAACCAGTCCCACCAAAACTACACGCACCGATCATACCATTTTTAACCTCGCCAATTGTATTATCTGCGATGGGTAACTTTGTACAATTTCCATTACCAAATAATCTTGGTTCACACAAATTACCACCAGATGCAATCGCTGAAATAGCAGTATTTTCCTCAATAGGTGTTATTGCAACATCTCCTTGACCAATTGACATGTGATAAGTGTTACCCAAAAACCACCGCTCACCCTTAACCCTTAATTTCCACTCAGGTGATGGAATTAATCCTGCAATCTCTCCTGGAAGGTCAACATTAGTTTTTTCATCTAATCCAAAAATATGAGCCCATTTGTCAAGACTCTCTACTCCTATCAATTCCCCAATTTTGTAGAAAAAAGTATCAGTAGAGCGGGCAATTGCTCTCTCTAAATTTATCTTTCCTTCTTTACCACCATATTGAGTGAAATACCAATTTGAGTAGCTAAAATTATTAACAGTAATTACTCCTGGATCGTCATACGTATAATTTTCATCAATTACTTGGTCTTCCAAGGCAGCAACTGCCACAAACGGTTTAAAAACAGAGCCTGGATGAAATGTCCCTGAAATCGCCCTGTTAAAAAGCGGTTGGTCTATATCGGTTAATATTCTTGTGATCTTTTGTGCATCGGACTTATTAACAAATGCATTTGGGTCATATGAAGGAGATGAAAATAACGCCAAAACCTCGTTCTCTGAATCAGTAACAATTATTACGCCTTTCTTACCATACAAAAGCGTGGCAACTTTTTTCTGCAAACCGAAATCTATATTGGTCTTTAAATCTTGCCCTGCAATCGGCTCCTTTACACCCAAAATACGTACCAATCTCCCCATTGCATCAACTTCCACAAGCTCCTCACCATCAACGCCTGTCAAAATACAATCATATTGTTCTTCCAATCCAGTTCTTCCAATAAGCGAGCCGAGCGTTCGTGGGCCTTTATCTGCACATCTTGCTTTAACCTTCCCAACTTCGTCTTGACTGACCTCTCCAACATATCCACCAACATGGGCAAACGCTTCGCCCAAAGGATAATTTCGCAGCCATTCGACAACGATTCCCATGCTGTTACTATCGTTTGAAACGCCTTCGAGTGAATAACCTTCCTTGGGGTCAAAAACTAACCTTTTCTTGACTTCTCTATTGCCAACTAAAATTTCTCCACCACGCGCAAGGATTTTTCCACGAGCAGCCGGAATCGTTATCCTACGCACCCTATTTTCGTTAGCCAACTCTCTGTAATATTTTCCACTAACAACCTGCAAATCAACTAGCCTGGCTAAAAGAATTAACAAACCAAAAATTAATAGCCCTCTTAAAAACCACGATAGCCAACTCTGAGTCCTTGCGGAAGTAAGTGATTCCATTGTAATTTATCTAAAGCTGCGAAGCCTCAAAACATTAAGCTTTTAAAATAGCTTCTACAAGCTTCTAGAAATTCTAATTCGCGATAACAGGGAATTATCCTGTAAAATCCTACCACAACCACGCACAACGCATGTAAGGGGGTCGTCAGCAATAACAGCTGGCATTTTTGTGGCATCTGAAACAATCTGGTCTATTCCCATCAAAAGCGAGCCACCGCCGGCCATGACGATTCCTTTTTCCATTATATCGGATATAAGTTCCGGTGGTGTTTCTTCTAATGTGTCGACAATGTTGCCAACTATATGTTGCACTGTGGGAGCCAAGGCTTCCCTAACTTCATCGCTTGACAATTTTATCGATTTCGGAAGTCCTTTTTCCAAATCTCTTCCTCTAATTACAAAAAATTTTTCTTTGCCGGGGACACAAGTTCCAATATTAATTTTTACCTCCTCAGCTGTGGACTCGCCCAAAAGTAACGAGTATTTGAGACGTACATAAGAAACTATTGCTTCATTCATTTCATCACCCGCAACCCTAATTGATCTTCCCAGAACAATGCCTCCTAGAGAAATTACTGCAATCTCGCTTGTGCCACCTCCAATATCAACAACAAACTCCCCCTCCGGTCCTTCTATAGGAAGATCTGCTCCTATTGCAGCTGCCATTGGCTCTTCTACAAGATGTGCCTCACGCGCACCAGCAGCTACAGCAGCATCAGATACTGCCCTCCGTTCCACCTCGGTAACTCCTGAAGGAATTCCTATAACCACTCTTGGTCTGGGAATTTTTGGCAAAATAGTACCTGACTCATGCACCCTCTTAATATAGTAGGAAAGCATTGCACTCGTCGCATCGAAATCGGCAATTACACCGTCTCTAAGGGGTCTTATCGTTTCTATAGTTGAAGGGACCCTTCCGAGCATCCTTTTGGCGGCAGTCCCGATTGCTAAAACTTCTTTACTTTTTTTATGTCTAGCGACAACCGATGGTTCACGAATCAGGATTCCTTTATCTTTAACCCAAACAAGTGTGTTAGCAGTGCCTAAGTCAATTCCGATATCGTGAGAGAATAAACCAAAAAATCGGTTTACTGAAATATTTGGAAAAAATTTCTTAATTCTAGTTTTTGGAATTCTCATTCTCATTCGATTTTACAAAATATGTAGATCCACACAGCTAGTTCCGTTGAGCACAATGATCACATTTGCATGCGACAAATAAATTTTACACTGGTTCAATTCCTCCACGACTTTAAGTCGAGGTTTCCTAAAACTTGTCGTTGAATCAGCCCAGTATAGCCTAAGTAACATATAAAGCAAAGAATTGTTTGCATGAATTCTCCTCGCCTTCTGCCTCACTCCTGGTGGGAAATTCCGCTTAAGCGTAAAAAAGAAGGTCTTTTGTCTGCCAACTAATTAATGTAAATTTATAGCATATGAAAAAGTTGGTAGATAATGCACTCACTATCAGTTTTTACAGTTTAATATTCGTAACACCATTAATTTTGTATCCATATACTTCAGAGATTTTCGAATTTAACAAGATGGTCTTTGTTTACGCAATGACCGTAATTATAGCCATTTTGTGGGTAGCAAAATCGATTGCGGAGAAAAGCATTATCTATCGTCGCACAATACTTGACATACCTTTGCTGATATTTTTTGTAAGTCAACTAATATCTTCCATTATATCAATTGACCCGCGTACATCGTATTTTGGTTACTATTCAAGATTTCATGGCGGCTTATTGTCTGTACTCGCTTATTCCATCATCTATTGGGCATATGTAGCTAATATGGATCATAAAAAAACCCTAAATTCCATAAAAATATTGTTGGTATCAGGCATATTGGTATCCATTTATGCAACTCTAGAACATTACGGCATAGATAAAGATATATGGGTTCAGGATGTCCAAAACAGAGTCTTTTCAACTTTGGGTCAGCCAAACTGGCTTGCTGCTTGGCTTGTGGCACTATTCCCTCTTACCTGGTTTTTAGCTCTTTCCCCTTTTGTTAAAACAAAACAAAGTAAAATTTATAATGCGAACTTTTATACATACGTCGGTATTTTTCTTTTGTTTTTTGTAGCCCTGCTTTTTACAAAATCCCGTTCGGGTATATTGGCATTTGCTATCGAAAATATAATCTTTTTAGCTGGGGTTATCTTGTTAATCGCCAAATCTAAAACTGCTGCGAGGAAAAACGCCGTATTTGGCCTTACATTAATTAATTTATTGGTCTTGGTAAGTATCATCGTTGTTGGAACTCCCTGGACACCAAATATAGCTCAATTAGATAAGAAGATTACCAGTTTCAACCCCGGTGTAAATTCGGAATCGATCAAACCACAAGGTCCAGCACTTGAAGTTGGTGGCACAGATTCCACAAAAATACGAGAGATAGTTTGGAAAGGGGCACTAACTATTTGGCGTGCGTATCCGATATTCGGTTCCGGTGTAGAAACTTTCGCATTCTCTTATTACAACTTCAGACCCCAAGAGCATAACTTGGTTTCAGAATGGGATTTTCTTTACAACAAAGCGCACAATGAATATCTTAACTACCTAGCAAACACAGGTGCAGTAGGCTTGGTGTCTTATTTGGCACTTTTGGCATTTACGATTTTGCTATTCGTAAAACATCTTACAGTTAAAAAACTTCAGCTCGGAAAATCTCCAGAAGTGTTTCTTGCTTCCCTTGCCGTGCTTTCCGGATTTGTTAGCATACTGATAACAAATTTTTTTGGTTTTTCGGTTGTCCCGGTGGCACTTGAAATGTATTTGTTCCCAGCATTCCTCATTACATACCAAATTGAATCTAAAAAGGAAGAAAAGACAGATAAAACAGAAACCTCTTTAGTCGTTGCAATTGCAGTACTGGCAATTATTGGAGTGTACCTACTAGTCCTAATTGGAAAATACTGGTATGCCGATTTTATGTACGCCAAAGGTCAAACGGAGCGAAAAAGCGGCTATCTTGAAGACTCATTCACCCATCTTCAAAAAGCGATTAACTTATCTCCCAATGAAGCAATATTTCAAGATGAAATGGCCCAGACCGAAGGTTTAATAGCTATATATCTTGCTGAAAACAACCAACAAGACAAAGCCGACACATTTGCCAAAATTGCACTGGCTACTTCTGGCAACTCGATCATGCTCTCATCCAAAAACGTAAATCTCCTACGAAGTAGGGCAAATCTTTTGATAAAACTTACAGAAGTTGATCCCAACTATATAGTTGACGCAAAAAACACTCTTGTTGAAGCTATAAAGCTTGCTCCAACAGACGCGAAGCTCTATTACAATTTAGCACTCACCCAAGTAAGAACTGGTGAGGTCGACACGGCAATTAACACTCTAAGAAAGACAATTGAAATGAAGTCAGACTACAAAGACGCACGTTTTGCCTTAGCTCTTATCGACATCGAAAATAACAATACAGATGAGGCGAAAGCTCAACTCCAATTTATCTTGCAAAGAATTGATCCAAACGACCAAAGGGTAAAGGATAAACTAGCCGAAATTACTAAGTAAAAGAATTCCAAGCTCGATTATGTTTATGAGGCTTGATATAATAGCCACATACAAATCATATGATTCGGTCAATTCTAACCGCCACGGATCCAAGACTAAGACTAACGTCAAAACCAGTTCAAAAAATTGATAAAAAGATTTTAAGTTTAGTTGGTGATCTTGTTGATACACTCACCACCCAAAAGAACCCAGAAGGTGTTGGACTTGCTGCTCCGCAAATCGGCAAGAATTTACGAGTCTTTGCAATAAAACCAGAAAAAGAGATAGAAATACTTATAAATCCAAAAATACTAAAACAAAGCAAGGATGTAAAAATAGACAAAAAGACAGCGAAGATTATGGAAGGTTGCTTGTCGTTGGTCAACCACTATGGTCCTCTGGTTAGAAGTAAAGAAATCGTGGTGGAATACTTGGATAAAACTGGACAAAAACACACACAAACTTTTAAAGACTTTGATGCACAAATAGTACTGCATGAGGTGGACCATTTAAATGGCGTTCTTTTTGTAGATAGACTGCTGGAATCCAGAAAACCATTATATGAATTGGTTAATGATGAGTGGTACGAGGTAGAAATATGAAGCCATGAAAATAGTATTTTTTGGAACACCTGAGTACGTAGTCCCTGTAGTTAAGCTCTTAAATAAGAAACTTAAAAAAGGAAACGAAACCCCAGTTGTGGCGGTAGTTACCCAAAAACCAAAACCAACGGGTCGGAAGCAGTTTTTGGCATACTCAGCTGTCGATACATGGGCACACAAAAGGGGTGTTCCTATTTATTTCAACCCACTGGACGTTATTGAAAATAAAGTTGATGCGGAAATTGGAGTTCTCGCCTCATATGGTGCAATTGTTCCTGGTGCCGTAATTAACTATTTCAAATATGGCATTATAAACATTCATCCGTCCCTTTTGCCCAAATTTCGTGGCGCTTCCCCAGTACAAGCCACATTAGTTACAAATTCGCAAGCTGGCGCAACACTTATAAAAATTGATTCTCAACTGGACCATGGACCAATCCTTGCACAATTTAAGGAAGATACGCTTGTTGACGATACGACAAAAACACTTCGAGACAGGCTTTTCGTACGAGCTGCTGAAGTAATAGTAGGTCTAATTCCCGCCTATATGGCTGGCAAAATAAAAATCAAAGCTCAAAATCATGCCGAGGCAACAACTACCCGCCAAATTAAAAAAGAGGATACCTTCATTCCACCAAAATACCTTAATGCCGCCTTACAGGGTCGTACCCTTAAAAATAAGTGGAACATTCCTTTTATCAAAGACTGTTTACTGGTGCCTAATGCCAATTGCCTTGAGCGCTTCATTCGTGCGATGAACCCATGGCCAATTGCCTGGACATTTGTCAAATTAAACCCAGTTGACAAAGAGCCTAAGCGCTTGAAAATAATCAAAGCTCACCTGAAACCAAAATCTGTTAACGAAAAACGCTCAATGGATTTCTCACTTATTATTGACGAGGTCCAACTCGAAGGAAAAACTGAAGTTTCTTGGAAACAATTCACCGAAGGCTATCCCAAGTTTGCTTTCCCCTCTTAAGTTTCAGAGTATAATATCCGAAAATGGAAAGATACAACATCAATTCAACGGATTTCGAATGTCCCAATTACCCGGGGTTTGCTTGCACGGCACCATGCCCAATGGCAAATCCAGATTTGAGGAAAAAAGTAGAGATGGATGTTACAGAGCCGCCTTCATACAAAGTTTCAGACCAAAGAGGTAAAACTTACGATATACTGATTAAAGAAGCAATTGCTGCAAATTGTACTGAAGATCCAAGCTTTATAAGTAACATTGTAAATCGTATCGTAAGTTTACTTGTATCAAGAACAAAACGTTAAAAATACTTCCACGAACAGAAATCTAGGATGTTTTGACTCGACTTAAACTTATTACAATAAGAGCCTAAAGATGGTGATTTATGATGAAAAGTCAAACTTGATTTCAAAACCTTGCAAGGTTTTGAAATGGCCTCTAAACAACTGCAACGTTTTTGTAGGTTTTGATGGAGCCGTATTTTTTAATTCTTTTTAGGCATTTGGTACAAATTCGCATTTTCTTTTGCGCACCATTAAACCTTAGAGTAACTCTCTGAAGATTTACTCTAAATATTCTAGAAGTTCTTGGTGCCCTTTTTTGCCAACGTTTACCAGCAACACCTCGGCCGTGCTGCTGACTAAAACCGTGAACATTTTTCTTCTCGCAAATTTCGCAAACGTAACTCATATGTTTTGCCTTTCGAAAGCTTGTCAATTATACTAAATAAACTTATCTTCCTCAAGAGAGCATTATAAATTTAATAATATGTCGGGATTAAGTTCAATACTATTACAAGTTATTGCCTTTTTCGCTGCGATAACTGTGCACGAAGCAGCACACGCCTGGATGGCATATAGGCTTGGTGATCCAACCGCAAAAGTTGCCGGCAGACTGAGTCTTAATCCAATTGCGCATATCGATCTTTATGGAACAATCTTAATTCCATTTTTCTTAATTTTAATTGGTTCACCGTTCGTGTTTGGCTGGGCTAAGCCAGTGGTGTTTGATCCATACAATCTAAAAAACCCAAGAAGGGATTCAGCCTTGATATCACTTGCTGGACCGGCTTCGAATGTGCTTTTTGCGATCATTCTTTCTATCATACTAAGGTTAATTTATCCTTCAGTATTTTTGGGTCCATTTTTGATAGGCCTTCTTTACTCCACTGTCGCATTAAATGTACTCCTGGCACTTTTCAATCTCATTCCAATTCATCCATTAGACGGTGGGAAAATATTTATCGGTCTTCTTCCCGAAAAAGAAGCCATTGAGGCAGATCAATTTCTAAACAGATACGGGGTTATCATACTAATCTTTTTGATTTTTCCGTTTGCAGGAAGATCTCCAGTTTTTGCTATTTTAACGCCAATTTTTAATTTCATCCTGAATATTCTCCTCCCGGGTAGCTCAGTAATTTAGGAACTGTTACGAAACTCGCCAATAGCAATGAGTTGTAGTACTTTGACTATTTATTGTTGTTGCTTTTTTCTGATACAATGGTAATGACCCTGCTAAGGGGTGTCGGGAAAGCTTTTTTCTCATCAGAAAAGCACACAGGGAGTCCTGCTTAGCGGGATCATCTTGGAGATTTCCAAGATGGAGCGAATCGCCTTTAGTCTAAGGATTAAAAGTTGAGCTCACCCACCTGGATAAGTCCGGGAAAAAACTTCGACCGTACGCCTTTCGGCGGGGTCATTCTTTTGCAAACTCAGCTTCAATCCAACCTCCCTTTCTGATATAATTGCACTTGCGTCATACATTCCCCAGCAATCTTGAAGATTGCTGAAAGGAGAAATAATGGAGCGTTAAGCCAAGCTGGGCTTGGCGATAAGCAAAACTAATTTCGACGCGCCGAGATAGCTCAGTGGGAAGCACAGCTTGGCCACCGAGCAAAATAGTAAGACTTGCCGTCTTAGCTCATTGGTAGAGCAGCTGTTTTGTAAACAGCA